>JALORP010000010.1 GCA_025458865.1 Steroidobacteraceae bacterium
CCTGCTCTGCAGCTTCCAGATCCTGATCCGCTGGTCGCTGCCCCGCTTCCGCTACGACCAGCTGCTGCGCTTCGCCTGGAGGTTCCTGCTGCCGCTCGCCCTCGCCAACCTGACCGTCACCGCCGTCGCGGTATGGCTGCTGGAGCGCTGAATCGTGGCACGCGTGGACCGGCGCCGCCGCTTCTGGAACGAGCCCACCCTCGGCTGGTGGGAGCGGATGTACATCTTCGAGATCGTCCGCGGGCTCTCCGTCACGGGCGGCGTGTTCATGCGCAACCTGTGGCGCTGGATGACCGGCCGCAAGGGCGCGTTGACCACCTATTATCCGGAGGAGCGGCGCGCCGACTTCGCGCGCTTCAACCGCGGCAAGCACGTCCTGACCCAGCGGCCCGACGGCAGCCCGCAGTGCGTCGCCTGCAACATGTGCGCCACCATCTGCCCAGCGCGCTGCATCGAGATCGAGGCCGCCTTCGACCCGGCCGACGCGGCCCACCCCAGGTCTCCGGCACGCTTCGAGATCGACTATTCGCGCTGCATCTTCTGCGGCATGTGCGTCGAGGCCTGCCCCGAGGATGCGATCCGGATGGTGCAGGACGTCCCGGACCTGCCCTCCACCGACCGAAGCCGCATGTGGCTCGACATGGACGAACTGCTGAACTGGCGGCCGCAGCGCGACGTCGCCAAGCCCTACCCGCCCAAGCCCGGCGCTTCCGCCCGGGGGGCCCGATGATCGAGACGGCACTCACCTACTTCTTCACGGTCGCGGCGGTGCTCGGCGGCATGCTGATGCTGGTGGCCCGCCACCCCATGCGGGCGGCGCTGGCCCTCGTCTGCTCGATGCTGTCTCTGGCCGGCGTCTACGCGATGCTCGGCGTGCACGTGATCGCGGTCTTCCAGGTGCTGATCTACGTCGGCGCGGTGATGATCTTCATGGTCTACACCATCATGCTGCTAGACGTCCGCGACCCATCGTTCACCCGCCGCTGGTCGGGGCTGCTGGTGCCGGGCGTGCTCGGCGCGGGCGCGCTCTCGGCCGTGATCGCCTGGGCGCTGCGGGACGCCGGCGACGCGCCGGCGTCGGCCTCCACCGAGGCATTCGGTGTGCAATCGTTCGCGGTCACCTTCCTGGAGGAGTACTGGCTCTACTTCGAGCTGTCCTCGGTGCTGCTGGTGGCCGCCGTGATCGCCGCCATCGCAGCGCTGCGCGCTGGAGGAGGCAGGGATGGCTGAGCAGCAGTTCCTTCTCGCGGCCTCGGCGGTGCTGTTCTCGCTCGGACTGCTGGGCGTGATCATCCGGCGCAACGCGCTCGTCATGCTCATGAGCATGGAACTGATGCTGAACGGGGTGAACCTGAGCCTCGTGACCTTCGCGAGCGCAGCTGGTTCCACCGAGGCGGCCGTGCTGGTGTTCCTCGTGTTCGTGGTGGCGGCCGCCGAGATCGCGATTGCGATCCCGATCGTGCTCGCGCTCGCGCGCCGCCGCGGCACGCTGGACGCGGGCTCGTGGACGGAACTCAAGGGGTGACGCATTGGGCGCACTGACCCTCATCGTCCTGCTGCCGCTCCTCGGCTTCCTGCTGAACGGGCTGCTCGGCGGCCGGCTGGGCCGCACGTTCGTCAATGTCGTCGGCTGCGGACTGCCGCTGCTGGCCTTCGTCGTGGCGGCGCTCACGGTCCGCGACCTCGCCGCCGCCGGCTATCCGGCCGTCATCGAGACCGTCTACACCTGGGCCGCCTTCGGCGACCGCAGCTTCGAGATAGCCTTCCTGCTCGACCGGCTGAGCGCGGTCATGGTGCTGATCGTCACCGGCGTCGGCACGCTGATCCACCTCTACTCGACCGGCTACATGAAGGGCGACCCGGGCTACGCGCGCTACTTCGCGTACCTGAACCTGTTCCTGTTCTTCATGCTGCTGCTGGTCCTCGGCCGCTCGCTGCTGGTGCTGTTCGTCGGCTGGGAGGGCGTGGGGCTCGCCTCGTACCTGCTGATCGGCTTCTGGTTCTCGGACCCGGAGAAGTCGGCGGCCGGCAAGAAAGCCTTCATCACCAACCGCATCGGCGACGCCGGCTTCCTGCTCGGCATGTTCCTGCTGTGGCAGGCGCTCGGCACGCTCGACATGGACGCGATCAACGCGGCCTTCGCCGCCGGCCCGGTGCCGGGCCTGTCCGCGGCGCTCGTCGGAATCCTTCTTTTCGTCGGCGCCACCGGAAAGTCGGCCCAGATCCCGCTCCACGTCTGGCTGCCCGACGCGATGGCCGGCCCGACGCCGGTCTCGGCCCTGATCCACGCCGCCACGATGGTGACCGCGGGCGTCTACCTCGTCGCGCGCCTCTCGGGCGTGTACCTCGTGGCGCCGGAGGCCTCGGCGGTGATCGCGACGATCGGCGTTCTGACCGCCTTCTTCGCCGCCACCATCGCCGTTGTCCAGACGGACATCAAGAAGGTGCTGGCCTACTCGACCGTCTCGCAGCTCGGCTTCATGTTCGTGGCGCTCGGCGTCGGCGCCTACGGCGTGGCCGTGTTCCACCTCTACACCCACGCGTTCTTCAAGGCCTGCCTGTTCCTCGGTGCCGGCAGCGTGATCCATGCGCTCGGCGGGGAGCAGGACATCCGCCGCATGAGCGGCCTCGCGCGGCGCATCCCGGTCACCTTCGCCACTTTCGCCGTTGCCACCGCCGCGATCGCCGGCCTCCCGCCGCTCGCCGGGTTCTTCTCCAAGGACGAGATCCTCTGGTACGCGCTCGCCAGCGAGCGCGGCGGCTCGACGCTGCTCTTCGCCACCGCCGCGCTCACCGCGCTCATGACCGCTTTCTACATGTTCCGGTTGCTGTGGCGCGTGTTCATGGGCGCCTCGCGCATGAGCCACGAGGTCGAGCACCACGTGCACGAATCCCCGCCGTCAATGACCGGCGTGCTGGTGGTGCTCGCGGTGCTGTCCGCGGTCGGCGGTTTCTTCTCCATCCCGCACTTCCTCGAACCCGTGCTGCCGCTGCCGACCATCGACCCGGCGATGGAGCACTTCCACGTGCCGCTGCTGGTGCTGTCGGTGGCGCTCGGGCTCACGGGCCTCGCGCTGGCCGCCTGGCTCTACGCGGGCGATGCGTCGCGCGCGGCGCGGCTCGAAGCACGCTTCGCCGGCCTGCACCGGCTGCTCACCGGCAAGTACTACGTGGACGAGTTCTACGAGGCCGCGATCGGCCGGCCTCTCGAGTGGCTGTCGCGGCGGGTGTTCCTCGGCCTCGGCGACCGAATCCTGCTCGACGGAACCCTGCACGGACTCGCTGGCCTCGCGCGGCGCGCCGCGGGCGGGTTCGCGCGAATCCAGACCGGGAGCCTCCAGGCCTATGTGCTGCTCGGCCTCGCCGGCCTCGTGCTGCTCCTGACCTGGAGCCTCGGAAATGGCTGAGGCGACCCTCCTCAACTACGTGCTGTGGCTGCCGGTCCTCGGCATGGCGGCGCTGCTCGTGCTGCCGCGAGGCGCCGACGCCGCGGTGCGCGGCCTCGCCTTCGTCGTCATGCTGCTGCAGTTCGTCCTCGCGGCCTGGCTGTACGGGCAGTTCGAGGCGGGCGTCGCCGGCCTGCAGTTCGAGACCCGCCTGCCGTGGATCGCGGACTGGGGCGTGTACTACCACGTCGGCCTCGACGGCATGAACGTGCTGCTGGTGCTGCTGACGGCTTTCCTTGGCCCACTGGTGGTCGCCGGCGCCGTCAACGCGATCCGCCAGGACGTGAAGCTGTTCCACGCCATGGTGTTCTTCATCCAGTTCGCGATGATCGGCACCTTCGTCGCGCAGGACCTGTTCCTGTTCTACGTGTTCTGGGAAACGATGCTGATCCCGATGTTCCTGATGATCGGCATCTGGGGCGGCGAGCGGCGCATCTACGCCACGCTCAAGTTCGTGCTCTACACCGCCTTCGGCAGCATCCTCATGCTGGCGGCGCTGATCTACCTCGTCTGGTCGCTCTACGAGGAGCGCGGCGCGCTGTCCTTCGCCTTCACCGATCTCTACGGCCTCGACCTGCCGATGAACGTCCAGGCCTGGCTGCTGGGCGCGTTCGCGCTGTCCTTCGCGATCAAGGTGCCGATCGTGCCGCTGCACACCTGGCTGCCGGATGCGCACGTCGAGGCGCCCACCGCCGGCTCGGTGATCCTCGCCGGCGTGCTGCTGAAGATGGGCACCTACGGCTTCATGAAGCTGGGCTTCCCGCTGTTCCCGGAGGCCGCCGTCGCCGCCGCGCCGCTGTTCATGACGCTCGCCGTCATCAGCATCGTCTACGGCGCCTGCCTCGCGCTCGTGCAGGACGACATCAAGAAGATCATCGCCTACTCGTCGATCAGCCACCTCGGCTACGTGATGCTCGGGCTTGCCTGCTTCGACCTGCTCGGAGTCCAGGGCGCCGTCATCCAGATGGTGAGCCACGGCCTGGTATCGGCGGGCCTCTTCTTCATGGTCGGCATGATCTACGAGCGCTGCCACACCCGCGACCTCGCCGCCTACGGCGGACTCGCCAAGGCGATGCCGGTCTACTCCGTGTTCTTCATGGTCCTGACGCTCGCCTCGATCGGCCTGCCGGCCACCAGCGGCTTCACGGGCGAGTTCCTGGTGCTGGTGGGCGCGGTGAGCGCCGGCTGGGCGCAGCATGTCGCGGGCGCCGGCTCCACCACGCTGGTGCTCGGCGTGATGGCCGTCCTCGGCGTGGTGCTCGGCGCGCTCTACATGCTGCGCTTCGCGCGGCTGTTCCTCTTCGGCGAGGAGAGGCTGCCGGGTGGCCACGCGGTCGCGGATCTCGGCCTGCGCGAGAAGGCCATCCTCGCGGCGATCGTCGTCGCGGTTTTCTGGCTCGGCATCGCGCCGGCCGGCCCGCTCGCGAAGACCGAGTCGGGCTCGCTGCAGTTCCAGCAGCTCGTGCTCGGTGACGCCGCGGGAGGTGCGCCGTGAACTGGCAGGCCGTGTTCATCGGCATGCTGCCCGAGCACCTGCTGCTCGCGGGCGCCCTGCTGCTCATCGTGGTCGAGCTTCTCTCGCGTCGCCCGCCGGACGGGCTGCCCCTTGCGCTCGCGACCCTCGCCGCGGCCTTCCTGGCGGCGCTCTGGCTCGCCGCGACGGGTCACGCCGGCGAGCCCTTCCCGGGTCAGCTCACGGTGGACCCGGCCGCCTTCGCCGGCAAGGCCGTCATGCTCGGCCTCGCGATTCCGGTCGCGCTGCTCGCGCGCGGAGAGCTGGAAGGCCCGCGGCCGTACCTGTTGCTGCTCTTCTCGCTCTACGGCGCCTGCCTCACGCTGTCCGCCGACAGCTTCCTCACGCTCTTCATTGGCCTCGAGCTGCTGTCGCTGCCCGTGTACGTGCTGGTCATGGCCGGCATGCGCGGGCCGGGCAGCGCCGAGGCGGCGCTCAAGTACCTCGTGCTCGGCGGCACGGCGAGCGCCATGCTCCTCATGGGCGCCTCGCTGCTGCTCGGCGCGACCGGCACGCTCGCCATCGCGAGCTTCGCGGCGGGCCTCGGCGCGGGCACGCCGCTCGCCACCGCCGGCGTGCTGCTGGTTGTCGCGGCGTTCTTCCTGAAGGGCGCAGTCGTCCCGTTCCACGCCTGGGCGCCGGACGCCTACCAGGGCGCGACCGTGCCGGTCACGGCCTACATGGCCGCGATCGTGAAGGCCGGCGTGCTGCTCGCGGCCGTGCGTCTCTTCGGCGAGGCCGGCGTGCCGCCGGCGCTCGTGGCGCCCATCGCCCTGCTGCCGCTCGTCTCCATGGCCTGGGGCAACCTCGCGGCCATCCGCCAGTCGAGCTTCAGGCGCATGATCGCTTACTCCTCGATCGCGCACGCCGGCTACCTGTTCTTCGCCTTCCTCGGCGCGCCCGAGGGTCGTTTCGAGGCCGTCGCGTTCTACGTGATCGCTTACGGCCTCATGAACGTGCTCGCCTTCGCGGCCCTGCCGGCCGGCGCCGACGACGCCGCGGCCGACCGCCTCGAATCGCTGCAGGGACTGTATAGCCGCCGCCCCTACGCCGCGATCACGCTCGGCATCGCGATGCTCTCGCTCGCCGGGCTGCCGCCCTTCCCCGGCTTCGTCGCGAAGTTCCTGATCTTCCGCAACGTCATGGAGGCCGGCTACACCGGCATCGCCGTGGCCGGCCTGCTCGCGAGCTACCTCGGGCTCTACTTCTACCTGCGGGTGCTGCAGTTCGCGTTCATGGGCAGCGCGTCTGGCGAGACGATCCCGGCGCGGCGTCTCGCACTTGGCGCAAGCCTGCTGTGCCTAATACCCGTGGCGCTGCTGACGTTTTTCCCGGGCTGGCTGCTCGAGCGGTTGTAGGCGCCAAGTCACAGGATCTCGCCACGACCAACGACCACCGCTCGCAGGTCGGGCGCCCATGCAGCATCGGCCCAAGTTCTGGAGCCTCGGATACGCCGGCGAGGTCCACGCCGCGCCTCAGCCAGGCATGACGGGCCCAAGTCGAACGACACGACGCTTAAGCTCATGGGCCACCCGCAGGAGCGCATCGAGCAGCGACCGGTCGATGTCGACGTCGCCCTCGTACTCAGCGAGGTTCCGTTTCCGGTGCGCCGCGTCCAGCACTCGCCACTGCTCGTTGGGCAATCCCACAGTGTGTTCGAGACACTGGAAGACCAGATAGCGGCTTTCGGAGCGGTAACCGTGCCAGCGCAACGCTGCGAGCGCGAGCGCATGCGCCGCGTTGTAGGCGAGGTCGAAGCGGCTTTCCAGACTCAGGGCTTCGCGGTCTGCGTCAGCGAGCCGCACCTGGCCGGAGCGGATCAGTCCGTCAAACTCGGCCTGCCGGGCTGGCTCAGTCTTCAGTGATCGAGTGCGGACGAGATTTTCGAGTAGCGCCAACGGCATCGAGATCTCCGACCAGGGCCAAGGTGCCGCCGGCCAGCACACGATTCACGAAAGAGTCGTCCGTCTGGCGCCGGCGGCTGAATTCCGCCGTCGTGTACAAGGTCGGTTGGATCTTGCGGCCCAGCGATGCCTCGGCCACGACCAGCGTACGGTACAGCTCCTCCAGGGTCAGCGTATCCGACACGACGAGCAGGTCGAGGTCGCTCGCCGCGGTGTCCACCCCTTTTGCGGCAGAGCCGTAGAGTAACGCCAGCTGGACCCGCCCGGCGATCGGCTGCAGGGCCGCAAAGAGGGCATCGCCGGCGCCGACCGTCTTGCGCACGATCTGGACGATTTCGTGGAAAAGCGGCGAGTCCGGATTGGCCTGGTAGTGAAGCTGATTGCCGATTCGGCGAGCCGTGATGAGGCCGGCGGCACTCAGTCGACCCAACTCGCGCTGCAAGGCTCCGGTGCCGCCGCGAGTCAGCGTCAGAATCTCGGTGACGTAGAAGCTGCGGTCGGGATGCCCGAAAAGCAGCCCGAGGACGCGCTGCTGAGTCGCCGTGAACAATGCGTCAGCGAGGCCCGCCGCAAATGGCGCACCTGACCTCGCCTTGCGCGGGGCTATATCCGCCTGTCCCGGCCCGGTTAACCTTCCCATAAAGGGCAGGATACTACCCAAAAAGGGTTTATTGCGCCAGCCGGACTCCGGAGGATGCCGCCGACAGCAGGGTCGTGGGCATTGAAATGCCCTTCTTCCCGGGCTGGCTGCTCGACTGGCTACAGGGTGTGGCGACAGCGCTCGAAACGGGCGAACAGCTGCCCGTACTCCGCGGGCTCGACCGGACCGACCGCGATCCACTCCTGCGCCAGCTCATCGAGGCCGGCCGGCGTGTCGCGCTCACCGTGTGCGAGCGACTGCACGAGACGCTGCATCTGCAGCTCGCGCCGCAACTCCAGGTCCTCCGGCGGCGTGGCTAACCCGGCGATGAGCTCTGCCCGGACGCACAGCAGCCGCAGCGCCGCGGCGTTCGCCGCGAGGTCCGCGTTGACCGCGCCGGAGGCGATGGCCGCAAGCTGCTGCTCCAGGATCGCGCGCGTTCCCCGGGGCGCATCCGCGAGCCCGGCGACGGCGGACTCGGCGGCTTCTCGCAAGGCCTCGACCTCGCCAGCAGCCCGTCCTTCGACCGCCGCGAGCGCGTACGCGCGGACCTCGGCGGCGGCGGCGAACAGGTCGGCCCAGCCCTGGCGCGCCGCGGCCGCGCGCTGCCGGTGCTGCGCCTCGTTGCAGCGGTCGGCCGCCCGCGAGAACCGCTGGCGCAACTCGCGCGCAGAGGAGCGCGGAAGCTCCAGGGACTCGAACCGCGTGCGCAGGTCCTTCACCTGTTCCAGGCCCGCCCGCAGCTCCTCGCCGTCGAGCCCGGCGATGCGCTCCAGCTCGTCGCACAGCGCGACGGCCTCTGCCTGACTGGCCTCGAGCGCGGACGCCTGCGCCGCCGACTCCTGCGAGCTGCGCTGGAAGACCGCGTCGCAGTGCCGCCGGAATTCGTCCCACAGCGCGTTGTCCTGTCGGTGGGGCACGATCCCGACGGTCTTCCAGCTCCTCTGCAGCTGCTTCAATTCCTCGATCGCCCGGCGCGTGTCCTCGAGGCTCACCAGCTCGGCGGCGCGTGCGATCAGCGCGCGCTTCGCCTCGACGTTGCGCGCATACTCGGCCTCGAGGCGCGACTGCAGCTCGCCGAGCAACGCGTGGAAGCGCGCCTGCAGCGACTTCACGACCGCCGTGTCCACCGGCGCATACCGGCGCCACTCGTCGCGCGCCTCGAACAGCACCTGGCCGATCGCGCGCCAGTCCGGCTCTTCGCCCGCCTGCTCTGCGGCAAACGCCGCCAGCCGCTCGAGCAGCTCCTCGCGCTTCGCCTGGTTCTCCCGCCGCAGCTCCGCCTGGCGCGCGAAGTGCTCGCGGCAGGGCTCGTAGGCCCGCTCGGCGGCCTCCTCGAACTGTTGCCACTCGGGGGTGACCTCTTCCCCTGCACCGCGGCTGAGGGTGCGCCACTCGTCCCGCAGCCGCCGGACCTGGCGCGCCAGCTCCTCGGGCGACATGTCGGCGCCGACGAGCGACTGCATCTGCTCGAGCAGTTCGGCCCGCCGCGGGGTGGCCCGGAACGTCTTCCAGTCCTTCAGCTCCGCGAGGCGCGCGTCGAGCTGCTGCAGCTGGCGCGGGAACCACGGCGGCAGGATGGGCGCCTGCGGCAGCTGCCCGGCGATTGCCTCTCTGAGCCGGTCGGCACGCGCGGTTGCGCCGTCATCGAGCGCCGCCTGGGCCTGGCGCAGCAGCCCCGCGAGCTTGCGCGCCTGCGCCTCCTCCTCCGCGCGCTTCAGCCGCTCAGCCTCGCGTTCGGCCACGCGCTCTGCCTCGACCCGCCGGGCCTCCGCCGCCGCGGATTCCAGCGCGGCCTGTTCCTCCAGCAGCTGCTGGCGCCGCGCCTCCTCGGCGGCGCGGGCGGCCGAGCGCTGCCGCTCCGCCTCCGCCTCCAGGGCCTGGCGGTGGGCCTCGATCGCGGCGTGCGCGGACTCGAGATACCGCGCCACCTCGCGCTGCAGGTCCGGCGTGGCGTGCGCGGCGAGGGCGCTCCATCCGGCCTCCAGCCGCTCGAGCCTGCCCGCGAAGGCGGCATCCTGCGCTCGCCCGCAGTGCTCGACGAGGGCCGCGGCGGCTGCATCCACATCGGCCTGCAGCTTCTCGGCGCTGCGCATCGCCGCGAGCAGCTCGTCGCGCTTTCCGGTGAGGATCCGGTAGACCTTCTTGTCCTTGCCGTGGCGCGTCGCGCGGATCAGCTCGTGCAGCTGGTCGAGGTCCGAGACGGCGTTGGCCGCCCGCTGGCGGACGCCGGAGGAATGGCCCTCCAGGACCCACCGCCCGACAGAAGCCATGTCCCCGGCCGCGATGGCCTGCTCGACGAGGGTCTCCTCTTCGCGCGCCCGCGCCGCCGTGTCGGGCGCGGCTTTCGGTTCCGCCGCAGCGGCAGGCGTGCCGGCGGCCGGCGCGGCGGACGCGGGAGGAGACTTTCCAAAGAGGCGCGAGAGAAATGACATCTTGGGAATTCGGTCCGTGCGGCACCGGTCGTCACCCGACATCTTACCGGCTGCCGCTCGCGAACGAACCAACCGGGCCGCGACGCGCCGCCGCCGGAGCCTTTTCTACCGATCCAGGTCCAGGTCGTTCATCGCCGCCGGGTCGCCGAGCGGCTCGAGATGCGTGAAAACGCTCGTGTTGGGCAGGGCAGCCCGCAAGTCGGCCTCGAGATACTCGAGCAGCCGGTGCCCTTCACCGACGCTCCAGGTGCCCGGCACGAGCACGTGTACCGACACGAAACGGCGGCGCCCCGACTGCCGGGTGCGCAGCGCGTGATAGCGCACGTGAGGACCGGTGTAGCGGTCGAGCACCGCGCGCAGCACCGCCAGCTCCTGCTCCGGCAGCGCCCGGTCCATGAGCCCGTCGATCGAGCTGCGGACGATCCGCGTGCCCGTCCAGACGATATTGGCGGCCACGGCCAGGGCCACCACCGGGTCAAGCCACAGCCAGCCGGTCAGCGCGACGGCCGCGACCGCGGCCACGACGCCGGCCGAGGTCCACACGTCGGTGAGCAGGTGATGGGCGTTTGCACGCAGCGTGATCGACTCGTGTTGCCGGGCGGCGCGCATCAGCACGAGCGACGTCCCGAGGTTGAGCATGGCCGCCAGCGCCGACACCCCGACGCCGAGGCCGATGCGCTCCAGAGGCTGCGGCTCCAGCAGGCGGCCGATCGCGGCCCAGGCGATACTGGCCGCCGCGATCAGGATCAGCGCGCCCTCAACGCCGCTGGAGAAGTATTCGGCCTTCCCATGGCCGTACGCGTGGTCCTCGTCGGCCGGTCTCGCGGCGAGGGTGAGCATCCACAGCGCCATCAGGGCGCCGGCGAGGTTGACGAAAGATTCGAGCGCGTCGGAGAGCAGGCCGACCGAGCCGGTAAGCCACCAGGCCGCGCCCTTGAGCAGGATGGTCGCGACCGCGGCAGCCACCGACAGCCACGCGAATCGGGTGAGCGAAACCGATTCCTTCATGCGCCGCCACGATAGCGCAACGCCCCTGGCAGCGCCCCACGGCTTGCCGCAGGTCAGCCACGCCGCCGTCTCAACCCCTCGAACACGGCGCCGCGCGGATAGGGCCCCGGCGCCACAGCATCGCCGAAGCGCATGACCACGGGCCGCCCGGGGTCGAATCGTGGCCAGTCCGCCGCACCGGCCACGGCCGGGTCTCCGCTCCTCGCGAACGCCACCCACGCTGACTGCATGGCCTCCGACAGCGCCGCGTCGCGCTCGTCGCAGCCGCCGAGCTGCGCCAGGTTGCCGAAGACATAGGGGATCTCGGTCGTGTGGTTCGCGAGCACGCGGGGGTCGCGCCGCCCGGGCGCTACGCGCGTGAAGTGATACAGGAACGGCGGCCGTCCCAGCCGCGCGAGCTGGCGGGCCATTTCCCAGGCGGGCTCGAGGAAGATCATGTTCGTGAAGAGCGACTCGAGACCGCGCCAGGCCGAGGCGGGCCGCCACGGCGGGTGTTCGCGAAACAGTTCGAGCGCCGCGCGGCCGAGCACGCCCGGCGCCATGCCGGCGTACATCATCGGCCGGGCCCCGAAGCTCGCCACCAGCACGTTCGCCTCGTTGGCGACGTGGCCGAGCATCAGCGGCACGTCGGCGGTGTCCTCCGCCACGTCCTGCCCCACGGTGCGCGGCAGCAACCTGCCGTCCGCGGTCGGCCACCAGCGCATGGCCGGGTTGGAGCGGCGCATGCGCGCATCGCCGGCCGCGACGACCTCGGACACGGGCCGCGCGCGCATCTCCTGGAGCGAGTGCGCGCCAAGGCGCTGCTGCACCAGGCGCCCGATCCGCAGCTTGTCCGCGTAGGTCGAGTTGAGCGAGCCGGGCCCGGGCAGCGCCGAGGAAGCAAAGCCGCCGCTCTGCTGGATGGCACGGTGGAACAGGCCGCGCGCCCGCGGGCACTCGAGCAGCGCACGCACGCTGCCGGCACCCGCGGACTGGCCGAAGATGGTGACGTTTCCCGGGTCGCCGCCGAAGGCCGCGACGTGGTCGCGCAGCCACTCGAGCGCGGCGACCTGGTCCAGCAGGCCATAGTTGCCGCTGGTGCCAAGCGGCGACTCCGCTTCGAGCGCCTCGTGCGCAAGGAAACCGAGCGCCCCGAGCCGGTAGTTGAGCGTGACCAGCACCACGCCGCGGAGCGCCAGCGCGGCGCCGTCGTACCAGGCCTCGGCGCCGGAGCCGTTGCGAAAGCCTCCCCCGTGGAGCCAGACCATGACCGGACGGCGGGCCGACGGGTCGGCGCTCGCCGTCCACAGGTTCAGGTAGAGGCAGTCCTCGTCCTGGCGCTCGCTGCGCTCCGGGGACACGTACGTCGGGCCCTGGGCCGGCGGCTGGGGGCAGGCCGGACCGAAACGGCGCGCCTCCCATGGGCCTTCCCAGGGACCGGGGGGCTGCGGCGCGCGCCAGCGCAGGTCGCCGAGCGGCGGCCGGGCATAGGGGATGCCGAGGAATCGCAGCACACCGTCCGCCCGCTCGCCCACGAGGGCCCCGAGGCGGGTGGTCGCTGTCACGGGCGTGGAATCAGGGCTCATGCCGGGCGAAGCATTGCACAGGCCGTCCGGTTCAGGCGACAGTTCAGGCCCTGACCCGCGCCGTCCCGGAGACGCCGTGCTCGACCTGAAGCCGCTCACGCTCGTCCTCGGCCCCGTGGCTGGAGCGGCGCTCGGCCTTGTGCTGCAAGCAGCCGGCTTCGACGCGAACATCTGCTGGACGGCGGCCATCACGCTGACCACCGCCGTGTGGTGGGTGTTCGAGAGCATCCCCATACCGGCCGCCTCGCTGCTGCCCTTCGCCGCCCTGCCACTGGCCGGCGTGCTGACCCACCAGCAGGCGGCGGCCGCGCTGGGCAACCCGGTGATCCTGCTGCTGATGGGCGCCTTCATGCTGTCGAAGGCCCTCGAGAAGTCGGGCGTCCACGAGCGCTTCGCGCTCGGCATGATCCGCGTCGTCGGTGGCCGGGGCGGCGCGCGCCTCGTGCTCGCCTTCATGCTGACGGCCGCCTTCATCTCGATGTGGGTGTCCAACACCGCCACCGTGCTCATGCTGACGCCCATGGCCCTGGCCCTGCTCGGCCGCAGCACCGAACCGCGGCTCGCGGTGCCGGTGCTGCTCGCCATCGCCTACGGCGCCTCGATCGGGGGAATGGGCACCCTGATCGGAACGCCGCCGAACGTGATCTTCGCCGGCATCTACTCGCAGGAGACCGGCCAGCAGTTCGGATTCCTGCGCTGGATGACGATCGGCCTGCCGATCGTCGCGGTGGCGGTCCCGCTCGCCGCACTGTGGCTCGCCCGGCACCTGCGCGGTTCGAGCCCGATCGCCATGGACAACCCCGGTCCATGGCGCCCGGCCGAGGTGCGGGTACTCGTCGTGTTCGGCCTCACGGTGATCGCCTGGATTACCCAGACGGAACCGCACGGCGGCTGGACGCGCATGCTCGGCGTGGATCCAGGCTCGGACGCGACGGTGGCGCTGGCCGGCGTGGTGCTGATGTTCCTCGTCTCCGACGGCCAGGGCGGCCGCCTGCTCGACTGGCCCGCGGCCGGCTCGATACCCTGGGGCGTGCTGCTGCTCTTCGCGGGCGGCATCTGCCTCGCGGCGGGCTTCATGGCGAGCGGCCTGTCCAGCGTGATCGGCGAGGCGCTGGCGGGCTTCTCCGCGCTGCACCCGCTGCTGCTCGTGCTCGCGATCTGCCTCGTGGTCACCTTCCTGACCGAGATCACCTCGAACACCGCGGTGGCGACGCTGATGATGCCGGTGATGGCCGCGGCGGCCTTCGCGACCGGCCTGCCGCCCGAACTGCTGATGATCCCGGCGGCGATCTCGGCCTCCTGCGCCTTCATGCTGCCGGTGGCGACCGCGCCGAACGCCATCGTCTACGCGACCGGCCAGGTGACGATCGCGCGCATGGTTCGCGAGGGACTGGCCCTCAACCTGCTCCTGGCCGGCATCGTCACGACGGCCGTCT
This sequence comes from Steroidobacteraceae bacterium, assembly GCA_025458865.1. Taxonomy (GTDB): domain Bacteria; phylum Pseudomonadota; class Gammaproteobacteria; order Steroidobacterales; family Steroidobacteraceae; genus SG8-30. The sequence continues at coordinate 13,948 of JALORP010000010.1, forward strand.
ACCTGCTGGTGGGCAGGCCATGATCGAGTACGCCGGGCTGCTCCTCGGACTGGCCCTCCTCATCGCGCTGGCGCTGCGCGGGACCAACATCATCCTTGCCTCGCTGCTGGCGAGCCTCGTGGTCGCCGCCTCCAACGGCCTCGACCTGTTCGAGACCTACACGGCGCACTTCACCTCGGGGCCGCTCGGCGCATTCACCTTCGCCGCGCGCTTCTTCATCCTGTTCGTGACCGGCGCCATCTTCGGCCGCGCGATGGCCGAGTCCGGGGCCGCCGCGAGCATCGCCGAGGCGCTGGCGCGGAGGCTCGGGGCGGAGCGGGCGCTGTGGATCGTCGTGCTGGCCTGCGCGCTGCTCACCTACGGCGGCGTGGTGGTGTTCGTGGTGCTGTTCGCCGTCTACCCGCTGGGCCTCAGGCTGATCGAGCAGGCGGGCATCCCGAAGCGGCTGCTGGCTGCGGCCATCGGGCTCGGCGCCGGCACCTTCACGATGACCGCCCTGCCCGGCACGCCCTCCATCCACAATGTGATCGCCGCCTCGGCGCTCGGCACGGACCTCTATGCGGGCGCCTGGCTCGGCCTGGTCGGCGGCGCGCTGATGCTCGCGCTCGGCATGGCCTGGCTCGAGCGCGAGCGGCGGCGCGCGAGCGTGCCGCCGGCGCAACCCGTCGGCGCGGCCGTCGCGGGAGGCGAGGACCGGCCGCACTGGGCGCTGGCGCTCGTACCGATCGCGGTGGTGCTCGGCCTTATCGTGGTGCCGCGCCTGCTCGCGCTCGGCGAGCCGGCCGGGGGCTCCGTGGCCGCGACGCTCGCGGCGCTCGGCCGCAGCCAGCCGGTCGCCTGGCCCAGCTTCGCCCTCGTCGCCGGCAGCCTCGCCTGCCTGGCCCTGTTCCCGCGGCTGCGCATCGCTCCGCTGGTCAGCTTCGGCCGCGGCACCGACGAGGGCCTGCTGCCGCTGATCAACACGGCGGCGGTGATCGGCTTCGGCGGGGTGGTGGCGCAGACCTCGGGATTCGCGAGCTTTGCCGGGGCCATGCTCGCGCTGGACCTGCCTCCGGTCGTCTCGCTGTTCGCGACGGTGAACGTTCTAGCCGGCATCGTCGGCTCGTCCTCGGGCGGCCTGCAGATCTTCATGGCCACGCTGGCGCCGCACTACCTCGAACTCGGCATCGAGCCCGAAGTCCTGCACCGAATTGCCACGATGGCGAGCGGCGGGCTGGACTCGCTGCCCCACTGTGGCACGGTGGTGGCGCTGTTCATGATCATGGGCCTGAAGCACCGCGAAGCCTACAAGGACTTCGCGGTGGTCACCGTCGTCGTGCCGCTGATTGCGACCGCCGCGGTGATCGCGATGGCCAGCCTCGGCTGAGGCAGCCAGCGCCGCGCGCCGCCGTCAGGCTTCGCTCCAGCCTCTTGATCGCCCGACCGCGCGGGACCACTGGCGCATGAGTTCGGCCGCGCGGTCGCGATCGACGGAAGGCTCGAAGCTGCGGTCCACCTGCCAGCTCGCCGTGAGCTCCTCGTCCGACGCCCAGAATCCGGTAGCCAGCCCCGCCAGGTAGGCGGCACCGAGCGCGGTGGTCTCGGTGACGCGCGGTCGCACCACCGGCACGCCGAGCAGGTCCGCCTGGAACTGCATCAGCAGGTCGTTGGCCGTCGCGCCGCCATCGACCCGCAGCTCGATCAGGGGCTGGGCCGCGTCGGCCTGCATGGCGCCGAGCAGCTCCGCACTCTGGAAGGCGATCGCCTCGAGCGCGGCACGCGCCACGTGACCGCGGGTGGTGCCCCTGGAGAGGCCGACCATGGTGCCGCGGGCGTAGGCATCCCAGTGCGGGCTGCCGAGGCCCGTGAAGGCGGGCACGAGGAACACGCCGCCGCTGTCGGGCACGCTCGCGGCCAGCGCCTCGACGTCGGAGGAGCGCTCGATCAGGCCGAGGCCGTCGCGCAGCCACTGCACGACCGCGCCGCCGATGAAGACGCTGCCCTCGAGGGCGTAGCTCCGGCCGCCGCGATCCCAGGCGACGGTCGACAGCAGCCGGCTGCGCGAGCGCAGCGGCTGCGCGCCGGTGTTCATCAGCATGAAGCAGCCGGTGCCGTAGGTGTTCTTGGCCATGCCGGGACGGAAGCAGGTCTGGCCGAAGAGCGCTGCCTGCTGGTCGCCGGCGATCCCGGCGAGCGGGACCTCGTGGCCCTCGATCGTGGCCATCAGCCCTCCCTCGATGGAGGACGGCAGCACCCGTGGCAGGCAGGCAGCCGGCACGCGCAGCAGCTCGAGCATGTCCTCGTCCCACTCGCCGCTGTGGAGGTCGAGGAGCAGCGTGCGGCTCGCGTTGGTGACGTCCGTGACGTGCTCGCGCCCGCCCGTCAGCTTCCAGGCGAGCCAGCTGTCGATGGTGCCGAAGCACAGCTCGCCGCGCTCCGCCCGCGCCCGCGCACCCGGCACGTGGTCGAGCAGCCAGGCAAGTTTGGTTCCAGAGAAATACGGGTCGAGCAGCAGGCCGGTGGTCCGGGCGACGCGCTCCTCGTGTCCCGCGGCGCGCAGCTCGTCGCAGCGCTCGGCCGTCCGGCGGTCCTGCCAGACGATCGCGGGCGCGACCGGGTGGCCCGTCTTGCGGTCCCACAACACCACCGTCTCGCGCTGGTTGGTGATGCCCACCGCCGCGAGGTCGCGCGGTGAGGCCTCGGCGCGCGCGAGCACCTCCGCGATCGTGACCGCCTGCGACACCCAGATCTCGTTGGCGTCGTGCTCGACCCAGCCCGGCTGGGGGAAGAACTGGGTGAACTCGCGCTGCGCGAGCGCGACGATGTTCCCGGCCCGGTCGAACAGGATCGAGCGCGAGCTGGTGGTGCCCTGGTCGAGCGCGAGGACGTAGCGCGACATGGTCATGCCCCCTTACGGTGCCCCGAGGCTAACCCCCCGCGCGGCGTGCGGCCAGCCAGGCCTCCAGGACCTCGGCGGCGTCCGGCCCGAGATGCAGGCCGAGTTTGCTGCGCCGCCAGAGGATGTCCTCGGCGGTGCAGGCCCATTCCTGGTGGACCAGGTAGTCGATCTCCGCGGCGTGCAGGCCGGGGACAACCTCCTGCCCCAGGTCCGCAATGCCGGCTGCGGCGCCGACGATCCGCTCCATGCGCGAGCCATACGCGCGTGCGAGGCGCAGGCGCAGGTTCGTCGGCAGCCAGGGCCAGCGATCCCCTGCCGCCGCCTGGAACCGGCCGAAGTCCGCCTCCGGCAGGTCGCCGCCGGGGAACGGCACGCCGGCCGTCCACGGTCCGCGCGCCGAGCCGAGCCTCGGCGCCAGACGGTCCACCGCCTCCTCGGCGAGCACGCGGAAGGTCGTGAGCTTGCCGCCGAAGATCGACAGCGCGGGCGCGCCGTCCTCGTCGAGTTCCAGCACATAGTCCCGCGTCACGCTCGAGGGATCGGCGGACTCGTCCTCGAGCAGCGGCCGCAGGCCCGAATAGGTCCAGACGACGTCGGCCGGGGTGATGGACAGGCGGAAGTAGCGGTTGGCCATCGTGCAGAGGTAATCCACCTCGTCCGAGTCGATGTGCGGTGCCGACGGCGCGGCGCCGTACTCGACGTCGGTCGTCCCGATGAGCGTGAAGTCCCGCTCGTAGGGCAGCGCGAAGACGATGCGCCGGTCCGGCGCCTGGAAGATGTACGCGTAGTCGTGGTCGAACAGGCGCCGCACGACGACGTGGCTGCCCTTCACCAGCCGCACGCCGTGCCGGGTGCGCAGCGGCGAACGGTCGTGCACGAACTCGGCGGCCCAGGGACCAGCCGCGTTGACCAGCGCGCGCGCGGCGACTTCGCGCCGGCCGTCGGCGCCGGCCAGCACCGCGCGCCATGCACCCGCTTCGCGGCGGATGGACTCGCAGCGCGTGCGGGTGAGGATCGTGGCGCTGCGCTCGCGCGCGTCCAGGGCGTTCAGCAGCACCAGGCGGGCATCGTCCACCCAGCCGTCCGAGTACTCGAAGCCCCGGCGGAAGTGCGGGTCGAGCGCCGCGCCGGCCGCATGGGCGCGCAGGTCCACGGCCCGCGAGCCCTGCAGGCGGCGCCGGCGCGCCAGGTGGTCGTAGAGGAAGAGACCCGCGCGGATCATCCAGGCCGGGCGCAGGTGCGCGTCGTGGGGCATCACGAAGCGCATGGGCCACATGATGTGCGGAGCCGCATCGATCAGCCGCTCGCGTTCCGCGAGCGACTTGCGCACCAGCCCGAACTCGCAGTGCTCGAGGTAGCGCAGGCCGCCATGGATCAGCTTGGTGCTGGCGGAGGAGGTGTGGGCCGCGAGGTCGTCCTGCTCCACCAGCAGCACCGACAGGCCGCGCCCGGCGGCATCGCGCGCGATGCCGGCGCCATTGATGCCGCCGCCGACGATGAGCAGGTCGAAGGCACTCTCTGCCAGGGTCATGGCCTTCCTGCGCCGAGGTCGAGCACGGGCATGCGTCGCCAGTCTATCGTGACTGCCGCAGCAGGCGCACAGCCATGCGAGAATGGCGACCCCCGAGAGGATGCCCGCGCATGTGGCGACTGGCCGCTCCCCTGCTCGCACTCGCCATCCTGGCCGCGCACTTCTTCCGCGCCGGTTCGATCGCGCTGGTGGTAGGCTGCCTGGCCCTCATGGCGCTCACCGCCGTTCCGCGCCGCTGGGCCGCGCTCGCCGTCCAGGGTGGGCTAGCGCTCGGCGCGCTGGAGTGGGTGCGCACGCTCGTGGTGCTCTCGGCGGCGCGCGTCGCGGCGGACGCCCCGGCGACGCGCATGGTCGCGATCCTGGCGACGGTCGCGGCGGTCACCGCCCTGTCGATCCTCGTCTTCCGCCACCCGCGCGTTGCGCATTTCTACCCGGACCGAGCCAGGGAGCAGGCACCACGATGAGATCCCGGACCCCCGCCGACCGCCGTATGCGCGGCGCCCGCAACACCCCGAGAGCCACATGAATCAGACACCCCTCGACGTCGTCGTCTTCGGCGCCACGAGCTTCGTCGGCCGCATCCTCTGCCGTTACCTCCTCGAGCGCCACGGCAGCCGCGGCGAGCTCTCTTGGGCCGCCGCCGGCCGCTCGCAGGTCCGGCTCGAGGAATTGCGAAGCGAGCTCGGCCCCAAGGCCGCGAAGCTGCCGATCCTGGTCGCCGACGCCGCGGACGAGCGTTCGCTGCATGAGATGGTGGCGAGGGCCCGCGTGATCGTGTCGACCGTCGGGCCCTACGCGCTCTACGGCGAGCCGCTGGTGAAGGCCTGCGCGGAAACCGGCACCGACTACTGCGACCTCACCGGCGAGGTGCAGTGGATCCGCCGCATGATCCAGCGCCACGAGGCCGCGGCGCGCAAGTCCGGCGCGCGCATCGTGCACTGCTGCGGCTTCGACTCCATTCCCTCGGACCTCGGTGTGCATTTCCTGCAGCGCGAGGCCATGCGCCGCTTCGGCCAGCCCTGCGTGAGCGTGAAGATGCGCGTGCGCGCCATGCGCGGCGGCTTCTCGGGCGGGACGGTCGCGAGCCTGATGAACGTTGTGAAGGAGACCGCCGCCGACCCTGCCCTTCGCAAGGAGCTCGCCAACCCCTACTCCCTGTGCCCCGAGAGCTACCGCCCGAAGGCGCGCCAGCCCGGCGTGAAGACCGCGGAGTTCGACGCCGACTTCGGGGCGTGGACGGCGCCTTTCGTGATGAGCGCCATCAACACCCGCATCGTGCAGCGCAGCCACGCGCTGCTCGGCCAGCCCTGGGGCGAGGGCTTCACCTACGACGAGGCGGTGCTCACGGGCCGTGGCCTCAAGGGCCGGCTCTCGGCCGCGGGGATGTCCGCGGGCCTCGCGGGCTTCATGGTGGCGGGCGCCGTCCCGCCGACGCGCTGGCTGCTCGAGCGCTTCGTGCTGCCGGCGCCCGGCGAGGGCCCGAGCCCCGAGGACCAGCAGAAGGGCTTCTTCGACCTGCGCTTCTTCGGGCGGACGGCCGACGGCCGCACGCTGCGGACGAAAGTGACCGGCGATCGCGATCCCGGCTACGGCTCCACCGGCAAGATGCTGGGCGAGGCCGCCGCGTGCCTCGCGCTGGACAGCCGTCGCGAGGATTCAGCGGGAGGATTCTGGACACCGGCGACGATCTTCGGCGACCGGCTCATCGACCGGCTCAGGGCCCATGCGGGCCTGACGTTCGACGCATTCGACGACTGAGCCCGGCGAGACGGCCGCCCTGAACCACTCGTCCGTGCTGCGGCGCCCGGCGCCCGCCGTCCGCCGAGACGCCTCCGCGGGATCTCGAACGGCCAGCGTCAGCCGGCCGGAACGATTCAGCGGTCGAGCCGACCGTAGTCCGCGAACTTCGAGATCACCACCTCGAGTTCCGCATCCGTGAGCAGCTGTGGCTGGAGCCCGGCGGCGAGCAGGTCGAGATACTGCCCGGCGAGATTCTCGACCTCGAGGGCGACGGCGCAGGCCCGGGCAAGTGAAGCGCCCACCGCCACCACGCCGTGGTTGGCGAGCAGCACGGCGCGCCGCCGCCACAGCCCCCGCAGCGCCGCTTCGGCGAGCGCCTCCGTGCCGAAGGTCTCGTAGGGCATGCAGCGCACCGCGCCGCCGGCCAGCGCGATCATGTAGTGGAAGGGCGGGACGCCTCGGCCCGCGCAGGCGAGCGCCGTCGCGCGCGGGCTGTGCGTGTGAATGATCGCCGCGACCTCGGGACGGCGGTCGTATATCGCGGCGTGCAGCCTCCATTCCGACGACGGCCGCGGTCCGCCGGTGCGCGGCTGCGGCCCGGCTGGCATCCACTCCACCTCCACGAGCTGCGCGGCCGTGAGCTCGCGGTAGGGCAGCCCCGAGGGCGTGATCAGGAATCCACCCGGCGTCCGGCAGGAAACGTTGCCGGACTTGTTGGGCATCAGCCCGGCGGCGTCGAGGGCGCGCGCGACGTGCAGGATGTCGTCTCCCCCACCGGCCGCGTCGTTCATGGCGTCGCGCCCGCCTGCCCGGGGTAGAGCGCGCGAAGCCCCTCCCGCGTCGCCGCCGTGATGCCCCGCTCCGTCACGAGGCCGGTGACGAGCCGCGCCGGCGTCACGTCGAAGGCCGGATTCACGGCGTGGCTGCCCGGCGCCGCGATCTCCACCTCGGCCAGGAGGCCATCGACATCGCGCCCCACGATGTGCGTGACCTCGCGCGGCGAGCGCTCCTCGATCGGGATCGCGTGCACGCCGTCGCCCATGGACCAGTCGATGGTCGAGGACGGAAGCGCCACGTAGAAAGGAATGCCGTTGTCGAGGGCCGCCAGGGCCTTGAGGTAGGTGCCGATCTTGTTGGCGACGTCGCCCGAGGCCGTCGTGCGGTCGCTGCCCACGAGGCACAGGTCCACCTGGCGGCGTTGCATGAGGTGGCCGCCCGCGTTGTCCGCGACCAGGGTGTACGGGATGCCGTGCGCGCCGAGTTCGAAGGCGGTCAGGGCCGCGCCCTGGTTGCGCGGGCGCGTCTCGTCCACCCAGACATGGACGGGAATGCCCGCCTCGTGCGCCGCGTAGACCGGCGCCAGCGCGGTGCCCCAGTCCACGCAGGCGAGCCAGCCGGCGTTGCAGTGCGTAAGCACCTGCACCGGCCGCCCATGGGCAAGCGCCAGCTCCTCGATCAGGACCCGGCCGTGCCGCCCGATCGCCGAACAGCAGGCCACGTCTTCCTCGGCGATCGCCGCGGCCTCGGCATACGCGCGCCCGACGCGCTCCGGCGGCGACAGGGGCCTTAGCACGCGGTCCATGCGTTCGAGCGCCCAGCGCAGGTTGATCGCCGTCGGGCGGGTCGCGCCGAGCAGCATGATCGCCTCGTCGAGCGTCACGTCGCGCGCATCGCGGCGCAGCGCCAGCGCGACGCCATAGGCGGCCGTAACGCCGATCAGCGGCGCACCGCGCACCACCATGCGCCGGATCGCCTCGGCGGCATCCTCGGCGCTTCTGAGCGCCACCTGCTCGAACACGAAGGGCAGCCGGGTCTGGTCGATCACGAGGACGGTCCAGCCGTCGCCGTCCAGCCCGATCGTGCGCCGCCACTCGCCGTTGACGCGCATGGTTCAGCCGCCTGCCAGCACGCGCCCGGCCACGGCGTCGAGCCTGGCCAGCACCGCCGGGTCGCGCGCCTCGGGCGCCGTGAGGATCGCGCCGTCGAGGGCGCGGTCGGAGCCGACCGGACAGGGCGGGTGCTCCGCCGGGAAATCCCGGGCGAGGCGCGCGAACAGCCGAAGCGCCTTGTCGCGGTTCTCGCCCATGACGCGCAGCACGGCGGCCACGTCCACCTTTTCGTGGGACGGGTGCCAGCAGTCGAAGTCGGTCACCATCGCCACGAGCGCGTAGCTGATCTCGGCCTCGCGCGCGAGCTTGGCCTCGGGCATGGAAGTCATGTGCACCACGTCGTAGCCGAGCGCCCGGTAGGTCTTCGACTCCGCGAGCGTCGAGAACTGCGGGCCCTCCATGCACACCGCCGTGCCGCCGCGCCGGTGCGGGATGCGCTCCTCGCGCGCCGCCCGCTCGACGAGGTCGGCGAGCGCGGGACTCACGGGGTGCGCGAACGGGACGTGCGCGACGCAGCCGGAGCCGAAGAAGCTGCCTTCGCGCCGGTACGTGCGGTCCACGAAGTCGTCCACCAGCACGAAGGTGCCCGGCGGCAGGTTCTCGCGGAAGGAGCCGCAGGCCGAGAAGGACACGACGTCGGTCACGCCGGCACGCTTGAGCGCGTCGATGTTCGCGCGGTAGTTGATCTCCGAGGGCGCGATCCGGTGGCCGCGCCCGTGGCGCGGCAGGAACACGACGCGCGTCACGCCGACGCGGCCGAAGCGCAGGAGGTCGGACGGCTCGCCCCAGGGAGTCGCCACCCGGCGATCCTCGACCTCCTCGAGGCCCGGGAGGTCGTAGAGACCCGATCCGCCAATGATGCCGAGTACCGCTGCTGCCATGCCGGGTATCCCTGCGGGGCGCCGCGATGGCGCCGGGCTGGGATTCTAGCCTGTGCCCGCCGCGTTCAGCCTGTTGGATGCCGAATCAATCTGCGATGCTTGGCCCCGTGCCGAGAGGAACGCACAAGAGGTGGACCGGATGGCTGGCAAGCCTGCCTTTGCTCTCGGCCGGGATGGCGGCCGTGGCTGAGCCCGTGACCCTGCCCTATGGCGCCTGGCCCTCGGCCATCGCCGCGGCCGACCTCGCCGGCGCCGCCGTCGCCATGGCCGACCTGCAGGTCGCGAACGGCCAGCCCTGGTGGCGCGAAAGCCGGCCCGAGGAGCGCGGTCGGCAGGTGCTCGTGACGCGCGATCCGGACGGGACGCGGCGGATCGTCACGCCCGGGGACTTCGACGTCCGCACGCGCGTGCACGAGTACGGCGGCGCGTCTTACCTCGTGCTGCCGGATGGATCCGTCGTTTTCTCGCATTACCGTGACCAGCGGCTCTACCGGCAGCGTCCAGGACGGGCGCCGGAACCGCTGACGCCGGCGGGCTATCGCTACGCCGACTGCACGCTGCACCCGGCAGGGGATCGGCTCGTCTGCGTGCGCGAGGACCACACCGAGGCCACGCGCCGCGAGAACGGCGAGGAGCGCAACGAGATCGTCGCGGTACCGCTCGATGCCGGCGGTCCGGGGACCGTGCTGGTGACGGGCAGCGACTTCGTCGCCTATCCGCGCCTGAGTCCTGACGGCCGACGGCTGGCCTGGGTGCAGTGGAACCACCCGAACATGCCCTGGGATTCGTCCACGCTGCACGTGGCGGAACTCGGGGCGAGCGGGATCGGCAAGCCGGTGCAGGTCGCCGGCGGACCCGCGGAGTCGGTGATCGAGCCGGCCTGGGACCGCGACGGCTCGCTCTACTTCATCAGCGACCGCAGCGGCTGGTGGAACCTCTACCGCTGGCGCGACGGCGAGGTCCGTGCCGTGAGTCCGATGGCGCGCGAGTCCGGCGGGCCGCTGTGGACGCACGGGGCCTCGAGCTATGCGCTCACCGGCGACGGCCGCGCGGTGGTGCGGCACAGCCAGGACGCGGTGGACCGCCTCGGCGTGCTGGACCTCGGCAGCGGCACGCTCCGCGACCTCGACCTGCCGTTCACGTCGGTGACCGACATCCGTCTGCTCGATCGCGACACGGCCGTGTTGCTCGCCGGTTCCGCCCTGCGCCCGCCGGTGCTGCTTGCGATCGATCTCTCGAGCGGCGCGCACCGCGTGCTGCACGAACCCGCCCCCACGGACCTCGCCGCGGAGTGGATCTCGGTGCCGGAAGCGATCGAGTTCCCGACCGCAGCGGGCCCGGGCGGCGAGCCACGCACGGCCCACGCGTGGTTCTACCCGCCGCGTAACCCGCAGGCCCGTGGCCCCAAGGGCGAGCGCCCGCCCCTGCTCGTATTCGTGCACGGCGGCCCGACAGCCGTGGCGCGCGCCAGCTTCAGCCTGCAGAGGCAGTACTGGACCAGCCGCGGCTTCGCCATCGTGGACGTCAACTACGGCGGCTCCACCACGTATGGCCGCGACTACCGGCGGCGCCTCAACGGCCAGTGGGGTGTCGTCGACGTGCAGGACTGCGTCGCGGCGGTGGACTACCTCGTCGGGCAAGGCCGCGTGCATGCCGACCGCGTGGCGATCCGCGGCGGTAGCGCCGGCGGCTTCACCACGCTCGCCGCGCTCGCCTTCACCGACCGCTTCAAGGCCGGCGCCAACTACTTCGGCATCTCTGACATCGCCGCGCTCGCAGCGGACAGCCACAAGTTCGAGCGCATGTACGACGTGAGCCTCGTCGGCCCGCCCGACCCGGCGCTTTACCGCGCCCGCAGCCCCATCCACCACCTCGACCGCTTCAGCGAGCCGCTGGTCACCTTCCAGGGCAGCGAGGACAAGGTCGTACCGCCGAATCAATCGCGAATGATCGTCGAGGCGCTGCGGAGGAAGGGCGTGCCCGTCGCTTACCTCGAGTTCGAGGGCGAGGCGCACGGGTTCCGGCGCGCCGAGAACATCGTCCGCGCGCAGGAGGCCGAGCTCTACTTCTACGGGGCGATCTTCGGCTTCGAGCCCGACGGTGACATCGAGCCGCTGCCCATCGACAACTGGCCTATGTCTGCGCGGTAGCGCACGAGGTCGAGCTCGACGCCGGCTTGGATCGGCGCACCGGATAGTTCATCCTTCCCGCTCATTGCCGTTCGAGACGCAGGTTGCAACCATGATCCCGACACGACTGCTCGCAGCCGCAGGTGCCCTCGCCGCCGCATTGCTCGCTGGCTGCGCGGCGACGACGCCGGCCGGCGAGGCCGCCTATGCGCCCGCCTTCGACGACGCGGCCTGGCGCGCGCACGTCGAGCGCCTCGCCTCCGACGAGTTCGAAGGCCGCGCGCCGGGAACTCCCGGCGAGGAGAAGACGCTCGCCTACCTCGAGCAGCAGTTCCGCGCAGCGGGCCTCGAGCCCGGCGCCGGCGGAAGTTTCCGGCAGGCAGTGCCGCTGGTCGAGCTGACGACGCGGCCGGACCCCACGATGGAGGTTCGAGGCAAGTCCGGCGCGCTCTCCCTGCGCTACGCCGAGGACTACGTCTCCTGGACGCGCCGGCCCGTGCCGGAGTCGCGGGTTGCGGACGCGGAGTTCGTCTTTGCCGGTTACGGTATCGTCGCGCCCGAGTACGGCTGGAACGACTACGCCGGCCTCGACGTGAAGGGCAAGATCGTCCTCGCGCTGGTCAACGACCCCGGCTACGCCACGGGCGACACGGCGCTGTTCACCGGCCGCGCGATGACCTACTACGGCCGCTGGACCTACAAGTTCGAGGAGGCGGTGCGCCAGGGCGCGGCCGGCCTGCTCGTGATCCACGAGACCGGGCCGGCGGGCTACCCGTGGGATGTGCCGCGCAACGGCGCTGCCCGGCCGCAGCTCGACCTCGAGCTGCCCGACTACGAAACGAAGCGCCTGGCGCTCGAGGGCTGGATCACCGAGGCCGCCACGCGGCGCATCCTCGCGCTCGCCGGCGAGGACTTCGACCAGCTGAAGGGCGCGGCCCTCGCGCGCGGGAGCGCCTCACAGGCGCTCGGCGTGACCGCGACGACCGGCGTCCGCAACATCGTCCGCCACGGCAAGTCTTACAACGTGGTCGGCGTGCTGCCCGGCCGCGAGCGACCCGACGAGCACTTCCTCTACTCGGCGCACTGGGATCACCTCGGCAGGATCCTGACCATCGGCGGCGCCACCGCGACCGACACGGTCTTCAATGGCGCCATCGACAACGCCACCGGCACGGCGGCCCTCATCGAGCTCGCGCGCGCCTTCGGCGCGACGCAGCCGCGGCCGGAGCGCTCGCTGATGTTCGTCGCCTTCACCGCCGAGGAAAGCGGCCTGCTCGGCAGCAAGTTCTTCGGCGAGAACCTGCCGGTGCCCGCGGCGCAGATCGCCGGCGGCGTCAACATGGACGCGCTCTACGTCCTCGGCGAGACGCGCGACCTCACCGTGATCGGCTACGGCAACTCGGAGCTCGATGCCGTGCTGCGCGACGCGGCCGCGAAGCGGGGCATGGTGCTGATACCGGAGTCCACGCCGGAGGCCGGCTACTACTACCGCTCGGATCACTTCAACCTCGCCAAGCAGGGCGTGCCCATGCTCTATGCGAAGTCCGGCGTTGACAGCCCGAAGCACGGCCCGGAGCACGGCAAGCGGTGGCTCGAGAACTACATCGCGAACGTCTATCACAAGCCGAACGACGAGTACGACCCGGCGTGGGATACCGCGGGCATCCTCAAGGAGCTCGCCATCTACTTCGACGTCGGGCTCACGGTTGCGAACGGCGGCGCGTGGCCGCAGTGGCGCGAGGGCAGCGAGTTCAGGGCCATCCGAGAGAAGACACGGGCGGCACGCTGAGCAACGGGAGAGCCGGCGCACCTCCGGGCCGGCATCGCCTCAGCGCACGGCGCGTGCCAGTGCGTTGTCCGGAACGTCGAAGGTCCTCATAAGCATGCCGCCCGAGGCAAGTCGCAGCAGAGAATGCGCGGCTAGCGACCCAGCTCGCCGCGGATGGAGCGCAGGTAGAGCTGGCGGAAGTCGTCCTCGGCCATCGGCAGCGGGTTGCCGCCGGTCGAGGGATCGGCGAGCGCCTGCGGCGCGAACGCTGCCGCGTGCTCTTCGCGAACGCCGATGTCGGCGAGGGTATGCGGAATGCCGACATCGGCGCGCAGTTCGAGCACCCAATCGAGGAAACCGTCGAAGGAGTGCTTAGACAGCCCGAGGTAGGCCGCGAGGCGCACCATCTTCCCCTCGATGGCGCGGCGGTTCCACACCAGTACATAGGGCATCACAACGGCGTTCGTGAGGCCGTGGTGGGTATTCAGGTTGGCACCGCAAGGGTGGCTCAGGCTGTGCATGGCGCCGAGCCCCTTCTGGAAGGCAGTCGCGCCCATGGAGGAAGCGATCAGCATGTGCGAGCGCGCCTCGAGTTGGCCGCCGTCGTGCACGGCCTTCGGCAGCCAGTTGCGGATCAGGCGCATGCCCTCGGCGGCGATGCCCTCCGCCATCGGGTGGTAGAAGGGCGAGCACCAGGCCTCGAGACAGTGCGAGAGCGCGTCCATGCCCGTCGCCGCGGTCACGTGCGGCGGCAGGCCGAGCGTCAGCTCCGGGTCCTCGATGACGATCGCCGGCAGCATCCGCGGGTGGAAGATGATCTTCTTGGTGTGATCCGCGAGGTCGGTGATCACGGAGGCGCGGCCGACCTCCGAGCCGGTGCCGGCGGTGGTGGGCACTGCGACCACCGGCGCCATGCCGGCGACGTTCACACGGGTGAACCAGTCCTCGCGGTCCTCGAAATCCCACAGTGGGCGCTTCTGGCCCACCATCAGGGCAATGGCCTTGGCGCCGTCGAGAGCGCTCCCGCCGCCGAAGGCGATGACGCCGTCGTGGTCAGCGGCGCGAAAGGCCGCCACGCCCCGCGTGACGTTTTCCTCGACCGGGTTCGGCTGCACGTCCGAGAACACTTCGCAGCTGAGGCCCGCCGCGCGGCACAGCTCGACCGCACGCGCCACCATCGGCAGGCCGGCAAGGCCCGGATCGGTCACGAGCAGCGGCCGCTTCATGCCGAGGCTTCGGCACGCGTCTGGCAGCTCGGCGATGCGGCCGGCGCCAAAACGGATCGAGGTCGGGTAGTTCCAGTTGCCCTTGAGTTCCATGGTCTTCTTCAGGTGTTGAGGCGGAGGTGGTAGGACTTCGGCCGCGTCAGGTGCTCGTAGCCGACGCGCGAGAGCGTGCATCCGCGGCCCGAGTCCTTCACGCCCACCCAGGCGAGCGCAGGGTCGAGGTAGTCGCAGCGGTTCATGAACCAGGTGCCGGTCGCGATGCGATCGCCGATCGACAGCGCCGCGTCGGGATCGGCGGTCCAGATCGCGGCGGTCAGGCCGAAGTCGCTGTCGTTCATGAGCCGGACGGCCTCCTCGTCGCCGGAGACCTTCATGATCCCGGCCACGGGCCCGAAGACCTCCTCGCGCATCATCGGCATCGAGTGATCCACGCCGAGGAGCAGCTGCGGCGCGAGGTAGGGCGTTCCGGCGACACTGCGCGGGAAGCGGCGCTCGTCGATGGCGGGCTTCGCGCCGGCCGCGACCGATGCCGCAATCTGCCCGCGGATCTGTTCCGCGGCGGCGGTGCGAACGACGGGCCCGAGCGTCGTGTCCGGCGCGGTCGGATCGCCGAGGAGGTAGCCGTTCGTCAGCTCGATCGCGCCGGCCACGAAGTCATCGTAGAGCCGCTCGTGCACGTAGATTCGCTGGATGCCGCAGCAGGACTGTCCGCTGTTGAAGAAGGCGCCGTCGACGAGGTTCTCGACCGCGTGCGCAAGGTTCGCATCGTGGCGGACATACGCGGGATCGCAGCCGCCGAGCTCGAGGCCCGTGGCGATGAAGCGGTCCGCGGCCGCACGCTGCACGGCGTGACCGCCCGCCACCGAGCCGGTGAACGCGACGAAGTCGACGCGCGGGTCGCGGATGGCGCGCTCGGTCAGCGCATGCGACAGGTGGATCGCCTGGAACAGGCCCGCGGGCAACCCGGCCTCGCGGAAACACTGCTCGAAGCGCTCGGCACACAGCGGCGTCTGGGCGGAGTGCTTCAGCAGTACCGAATTGCCGGCCATGATGGCCGGCACGACGCTGTTCACGGCGATCAGATAGGGGTAGTTCCAGGCAGCAACCGTGAACACCACGCCGAGCGGCTCGCGGCGCACGAAGCGCCGGAAACCGTCCTTCGGGCCGGCGTCCACGTCGGCGAGCGCCTCGGCGGCGACGTCGATCATGTAGCGCGCCCGCTCGAGCGTGCCGCGCACTTCGCTCGGCGAGTAGCGGATCGGCCGGCCCATCTGCCATGTGAGCTCGAGCGCGATCTCGTCCCGCCTCGCATCGAACAGGTCGCAGAAGCGGCGGCAAATCGCCGCGCGGGTGGCGATGTCCGTGCTCCGCCAGGCCTTCTGCGCGGCGACTGCGCGCGCGAGCGCAGCGTCGAGCGCCGCCTCGTCGGCGAGCGACCGTTCGCAGTACACCGAGCCGTCGACCGGCGTGATCGTCTTCTGGATGGTCATGGTCAGATGATCTCGAAGTAGCGCGCCATCTCCCAGTCGGTGATGTGGCGCCGGAATTCCCGCTCTTCCCACTCGCGCGTGGCCGCGTAGTGGTCCACGAAGGCGTCACCGAACCAGTCGCGCGCCATCTTCGAGGCCTTGAGGCGCTGCGCTGCCTCCCACAGCGTGCGGGGCAGCGCCAGCCTGGCCGGGAACTTCTGGTCGTAGGCGTTTCCGGTGACCTTCGGCCCCGGCTCGATGCGGTTCTCGATGCCCCAGAGGCCGGCGGCGACGGCGGCCGACAGGATCACGTAGGGGTTGGCGTCCGCCGCGGCGACGCGGTACTCGACCCGCTGCGACTTGGGGCTGCCGCCGATCACGCGCAGCGCGACCGTGCGGTTGTCCACCGACCACGTGGCGTCGGTCGGCGCCCAGAAGCCAGGAATCAGCCGCGTGAACGAGTTGATGGTCGGGGAGACCATCGCGAGCAGCTCCGGCAGCAGGCGCTGCTGGCCGCCCACGAACCAGCGCATGACGTCGCTCATGCCGTCCGGCTTCGACGCGTCGTGGAACACCGGCCTGCCCTGAGTGTCCTTGAGCGACATGTGGACGTGGCCGCCTGCGCCCGGCCAGTCCTTCGACCACTTCGCCATGAAGGTGGCCATCAGGCCGCGGCGCTGCGCGATGACCTTGGCGAAAGTCTTGAACAGCGCGGCCTTGTCCGCCGCGGCGAGGCCGTCATCGGCGCAGATCGCGGCCTCGATCACGCCCGGGCCCGTTTCCTCGTGCAGGCCCTCGATGGGAATGTCCATCTTCTGGAAGCTGTCGAGGAACTCGCGGTACAGGTCGGACCAGACGCTGTTGCGGATGACGGAATAGCCGAAGTAGTCCGGCGCAATGGGCTTGAGGTCGCGGTAGCCCTTGGCGCGCACCGATTCGGGCGTCTCGTCGAACACGAAGAACTCGTACTCGAAGCCGCAGAAGAGCTCGTAGCCCATGCGCCGGCCGCGCTCCAGCACCCGCCTGAGCAGGCCGCGCGGGCAGATACTCTCCGCCTCGCCGGCGAATTCGCCGAGGAAGAACAGCACCGGCTCTTCCCAGGGCAGCGGGCGGCAGGTCTCGGGCAGGAGCCGGACGTTGGCGTCCGGATAGCCCGTGTGCCAGCCGGTGTAGCGCACGTTGTCGTAGAGCTGGTCCTTGCTGTCCCAGCCCAGCACGACGTCGCAGAATCCGAAGCCCCCGTCGAGCGCGGAGTCGAACTTCTTCGCGGCGAGGTACTTGCCGCGCAGGATGCCGTCGATGTCGAAGGCGCCCACCTTCACGTGGTCGAGCCCGCGCTCCTCGACGATCCTGCGCGCGTCCGCGGCGCTCCTGACCTGTCTCGGTTCCATCGCATCCCCCTGGTGATGGTCGCTCATTATCGGCCGGCCGCCTGCGGGCGCAAACGCATGCCCGGCGGGAGCCGGGTGAACGGCAGGCGCGACGGGTCGGCTGGATTGGGCCCGGGGGCCTCGACGAGGACGATCCGGCCGGCGATCGGCCCGAAGTCCGCCCGGAAGTGCACCGAGCTCTTGAGCACCAGCACGGCCGCCTCGGCCGGCTCGGCGCCGAGGTGGCGGAACATCGCCTGGTCGGCCGCCTGCTGCTTGCGGCTCGCGACCGCGATCCGCAGCCGGCCGAGCTCCAGCAGGGCCATGGGCCCCAGCTCGAAGCGCCCGCCGCGGTAGAACGGCCCGGTGCCGGTGAAGCGCCCGTCGCCGAGCCGGGCCACGCGGTAGCGGCCGACGAGCGGTGTCTCGCCGGGAAAGCCGGTTCGCGCCCCGAGGCCCAGTTCCACCGTGGCGCCTTCGCCGGCCGCGTGCGCCCGGGCGGCAGCGTCGGGATCCCAGATCACGCCCGCGAGCGTGCCGGGCAGGTCGGCCGCGGCCAGCGCCTTGAGCAGCGTGGTCGTATCCGCGTTGCCGCCGGCCCCGGGGTTGTCCTGGGTGTCGGCGAGGATCAGCGGCCGGCCCGGCGCACCCTCCCGGCGCGCCAGCTCGACCGCCTCGGCCACGCTCGCGAGCTCGAGGCCGAATCCCGCCTCCTCGGCCAGCACCGCGTCGTGGAAGGCCTCCACCTCGCGTTCCACGGCATCCGCGTCCCGGCCGAAACCGACGATGCTGGGCCCGCACTCCTCGACGTCCGCGGCCGGGAACCCGGGGAAGAACGACAGCGACGCGACGCCCGGAGCGGGCGCCACGGTCCGCTCCATCAGCGAGCGCATCGGCTCGACCAGCGTGCACTGCGAGGTGAGGGGAATGAGGAAGGGCAGCGCCCGGTGCCGGCGCGCAGCGAAAGGCCGTGACAGTACCGAGCGCAGCAGGCCGTGGGCCCGTGCGCCCGTCTCGGCCATGTCAACGTGCGGGTAGGTCCGGTAGCCGACCAGCGCGTCGGCCGCCTCGACCATGCGCGGCGACACGTTGGCATGAAAATCGAGGCTGGCCACGACGCGCACGTCCGGCCCCACCCGACGGCGGATCCGATGGAGCAACTCGCCGTCGGCGTCGTCCACGTGCTCGGCGGCCATGGCGCCGTGCAGGTCGAGGTAGATCGCCTCCAGATCCCGGCAGGCGGCGATGCCATCGAGCAGGAGTGCGGCCACGGCCTCGAAGGCCTCGCGGGTCACCCGCCCCGAGGGCTGGGCGGAGCACCAGGCGAGCGGCACGAGCTCGGCGCCGGCCGCGCGCGCCTCGTCCACGAAACCGGCCGCCGGCAGGTTGATGCCCCGGATCGCGTCGAAGAGCTCCGGTCCGCGCACCAGCCCGGGCCACGCGTCCGGCGCCTCGAAGTCGGCCAGGGTCGCGGGCAGCGCGGCGAACGTATTGGTCTCGTGCTGGAAGCCGCCGACGGCGATGCGTGGCATGGAGGACACAAGCCCTTGCACTGGAGCGGCCATACTTTAGCAGTCCCCGTTGACTGGCCGCGCGTAACGTGCGAATTACTTGCGCGGGGGATTCCACCGGATCCGGTCCGGCGCAGCCATCGGGCGCTCGGCCGGTCCCAGCCATAGACAGGGGAGAACGACATGCTCCGTAGGTCATTCCTGAAGAATGCCGCGATGGCCGCCACCGCGGCCGGCGCGGCCGCACTCGCCGCCTGCAGCAAGAAGGAAGAGGGTGAGGGCGGCGCACCCGCCGTGCAGACCTCCAAGAAGACAGCCATCAAGTGGCGCCTGCAGACCTACGCCGGTCCGGCGCTGGCCGAGCACGTGATCAAGCCTTCGATCGAGGCCTTCAACAAGGCCGCGAACGGCGAGATGGTCATCGAGCTCTATTTCGCCGACCAGCTGGTGCCCACGGGCGAGCTGTTCCGCGCCATGCAGCAGGGCACGATCGACGCGGTGCAAAGCGACGACGACTCGATCGCGGCGCCGGTGGACGTCCGCGTCTTCGGCGGCTACTTCCCGTTCGCGGCGCGCTACAGCCTCGACGTGCCTACGCTGTTCAACCGCTACGGCCTGAACGAAATCTGGAAGGAGGCCTACGGCGAGGTGCAGGGCGTCACCTGGCTGGGCGCAGGCGCCTGGGACCCGTGCAATTTCGCGACACGCAAGCCGATCACGAAGCTTGCGGACCTCAAGGGCCTGCGGGTGTTCACCTTCCCGACCGCCGGCAAGTTCCTGTCGCGCTTCGGCGTGGTGCCGGTGACGCTGCCCTGGGGCGACGTCGAGGTGGCGCTGCAGACGGGCGAGCTCGACGGCATCGCGTGGTCGGGCATCACCGAAGACTACACCGTCGGCTGGGCGAACGTGACCAGCTACTTCCTGACCAACAACATCTCCGGCGCCTGGATCGGATCCTACTTCGCCAACAGCGACTCCTGGGCGAAGGTCCCCGACCACCTCAAGACGCTGTTCCAGCTCTGCATGGACAGCTCGCACTACTACCGCCAGCACTGGTACTGGGGCGGCGAGGCGGACCTGCGCGTCAAGGGCGACAAGCTCAAGCTCACCACCATTCCCGCCGAGGAGTGGGCAGCGGTGGAAGCCGAGGCACGCAAGTTCTGGGACGAGGTCGCGGCGACCAGCCCGCGCTGCGCCAAGGTCGTCCAGATCTTCAAGGACTACAACGACCTGATGCAGAAGGCCGGCCCGCCGTACCGCTACGGCTGATCCGGGCCGTCGCCGAGCGGCGGCTCATGCCCCTCCCCCGGCATCGCCCGATGCCGGGGGAGCGGGCCCCGCCTCGGCGCCCAGCGCACTGACGCCCATGCCTCGTGTGATCAAGGCCTACGTCCGCTACGTCGACGCGTTCAACCGCGGGCTCGGCAACGTCGTCATGTACCTGATCTTCGTGATGATCGGGGTGCTGCTGTTCGCGTCGGTGACGCGCTACGTGCTCAACATCCCGTTCATCTGGATCATCGAGCTGTCGCAGTTCCTGATGGCCGCCTACTGGATCCTCGGCGGCCCCTACTCCATGCAGCTCAACACGCACGTGCGCATGGACGTGCTCTACGAGCGCTGGCGGCCGAAGACGCAGGGATTCTGGGATTCGCTCACGGCCATCTGCCTGATCTTCTATCTGCTCATGCTCTTCCGCGGCGGCTTCGCCAGCACGGCCTACTCGCTGGAGCACGGCCAGCGGAACTATTCCGCCTGGGCGCCGCTGATGTGGCCGATCAAGGCGATCATGACCGTCGGGTTCGGGCTCATGATCCTCCAGGCCATCTCGATCTTCTTCAAGGACCTCGCGAAATTCATGGGCAGGGACATCGCATGAGCTACGAACTCATGGCGGTGCTCATGTTCTCGTCGATGATCCTGATGCTCCTGACGGGGCAGCGGGTGTTCGGCGCGATCGGCTTCGTGGCCTCCGTGTTCGCGCTGTCCCTGTGGGGCACCGGCGCCGCGGAAATGCCCTTCTCCTCGACCATCACGCTGCTCAACTGGTACCCGATGCTGACCCTGCCCATGTTCATCTACATGGGCTACATGCTGTCCGAGTCCGGCATCGCCGACGACCTTTACCGCATGTTCCACGTCTGGTCGGGCCCGATGGCCGGCGGGCTGGCGATCGGCACGATCCTGCTGATGGTCGCGATATCGGCCATGAACGGGCTGTCGGTTGCGGGCATGGCAATCGGCGCGAGCATCGCCCTGCCCGAGCTGCTGCGCCGCGGCTACGACAAGGTGATGGTGACGGGCGTGATCCAGGCCGGCAGCTCGCTCGGCATCCTGATCCCGCCGAGCGTCGTGCTCGTGCTCTACGGCATGATCGCCCGCCAGCCCGTCGGCCAGCTCTGGCTCGCGGGCGTCCTCCCGGGCCTGATGATGGCGGCCATGTTCATCGCCTACATCTGGATCCGCTGCAAGCTCCAGCCGCACATGGGCCCGCCGCTGTCGAAGGAGGAACGCGCGTCCTACAGCACCGCCGACAAGCTCCGCCTGCTCGGGGCCGGCATCCTTCCGCTCGGCATCATCCTCTTGATGACGTTCCTCTTCATGACCGGCGCCACGAGCCTGGTCGAGAGCTCCGCGGTGGGCGCGCTGCTCGCGACCGTGGTCGCCTGGTACAAGGGCCGGATTACCCGCGATGTGATGCGCGCGACGCTCGTCAAGAGCCTCGGCATCACCTGCATGTTCATGTGGATCATCCTCGCGGCGCTCGCCTTCGGCGCCGTCTTCGACGGCCTCGGCGCGGTGCGCGCGATCGAGATCCTGTTCCTCGACGAATGGGGCCTGAGTCCGTGGGAGGTGCTGCTGCTGATGCAGCTCAGCTACATCCTGATGGGCATGTTCCTCGACGACACGGCGATGCTCATCATCGTGGCCCCACTGTACGTGCCGCTCATCATCGCACTCGGCTTCAATCCGATCTGGTACGGCGTGCTCTACACCATCACCTGCCAGATCGCGTATCTCACGCCGCCCTTCGGCTACAACCTCTTCCTGATGCGCGCGATGGCGCCGCCGGAGATCGGCCTGATGGACATCTACCGGTCCGTGCTCCCGTTCGTGCTCATCATGATCACGGGGCTCGTGTTGATCATGCTGTTCCCGCAGATCGCGCTGTGGCTGCCGGAGCACGTGTACGTACGGCCCTGACGGACCGGCCGGGATCGGGCCCGGCGCGACCACGGGGCGTCGTCAGCCCGCCGGGTCCTCGCCGGTCACGCCGAAATGCGCCGGGATGCGCGCGTAGAACAGCCGCAGTTCTTCGCGGCAGACGAGGTCGAGCAGCCTCGTCGCCTCCTCGTCGGTGACGATGAACTCGACCTCAACGGACACCGAGCCCGCGAGTTCGACGAAACTCTGCTCCCGGAGCACGTGATCGCGGCCGAAACCTGCCATGGCGCGAAACGCTGAGCCGCCGCGCACACCGATTCGGTTTGCCTGCTCGAGCAGCCACTCCCAGGCCGGGCGGCCGTGCACGCGGTCCTGCTCGTGGATGTAGAACCTCAGGAACGAACCTTCCATCGCAGCACCTCCGCCCGGCGTCAACTCCGGATCCACACCATCGTGCCGATGCCCGCGAAAGTCATGACGACGGACCCGGCGAGGTGCGCCGCCGCCGCCCCCATCGCCCACAGCGTCCGGCCCTGCTGCAGCAGCGTGACGAGCTCGGCCGAGAAGGTCGAGAAGGTCGTGAGCCCGCCGCAGAAGCCGGTGATCACCAGCAGGCGCCACTCCGGCGAGATCGCTTCGTAAGTGGCGAAGAAGGCGATCGCCAGGCCGACGACGTAGCCGCCGACGAGGTTCGCCACGAGCGTCCCCGGCGGGATGGCCGGGAACAACGCGTTGAGCTGCGCACCGAGCCACCATCGCAACAGGGCTCCGGCGCTCGCGCCGACGCAGATCGCGACCACCGGCTTCCACATCAGGCGGCCCCGCCGCCCGACGGCGCCGGGCTCCCCGGTGTCGAAGCTCGCCGCGACGCTGCCGGCGTCATCAGAGGTAGCGCACCGGGTCGCGACCGTCCCAGTCCTCGGCCGCGTCGGCCACCATCCGGAAGAACTGCTCGATGTCCGGATGGCGTCCGACCAGTTCCGTCATGCAGCCGATGCCGGGGCGGCTGTCCACGTAGGCGAACCGGACGTTGCCGAAGTTGCCCTCGATCGCGGGCGGCTGGCCCAGCTGCGCAAAATGCGCGAGCGCGCCTTCCAGGTCGTCCACCAGGTAGCAGATGTGGTGGAAGCCCTCCTCGCCCTGGCGGTACACGTCTCGGTAGCAGGACGGCAGATCGTCGTGCTGCTGGATGAGCTCGATCTGCACTCCGCCCGACTGCGCCATGGCCACGTCCATGTCCACCGTGGCCGGCTGGCCGCGGTAGCGCACGTTCGTGACCTTGCAGTGGCGCATCACGAAGAACGGCCCAGCGCCCTGCTCGTCGATCCAGCGCCGCATGGCGGCCTCGAGGTCGTTGACGACCCAGGCCATCTGCATCGTGGGCCCGAAATCCGGTTTTCTCATCGGCTGGATCCCCCGCGACCGGGTGGCCGCAGCGCCACCGAAAGGCGTTTCGCCCCAGAGTCTAGCGCAATGGGCTCGGGGCAGGCCCGCCCGGGCGCGGTAAGGCGGATATCCACGCGACCGGCCGGTCCAGCCTTCCGCCCGGCAGCGCTGCGCGTACAATCCGGACATTGCAGCACGGCGGGATCGCCGCACCGCCCGGCGTCGGGCGGCTGCGCAGCACTGGGGAGTAGGCCAAGCGATGCCAAGCAAGGTGCCCGAAGGCGAGCAGCGAGGGTGGATAATCCCGATCGGCGGCGCCGAGAACAAGGAAAACGACCGCCACATCCTCGAGCGGTTCGTCGCCTGTTCCGGCGGCCCCGACGCCGACATCGTCGTGATCCCGACCGCCAGCCAGCTCACCGAGACCGGACCGCGCTACCAGAAGATCTTCAGGAGCCTCGGCGCCCGCGAGGTCTCGGTGATGGACTTCGATACCCGGCGCGACTGCCAGGAGGCCGGGCGGCTGAGCCGCCTGGAGGAGGCAACCGGGATCTTCTTCACCGGCGGCAACCAGCTTCGTCTCACGACCCTGCTAGGGGGCACGCCGGTCGCCAAGCTGGTGCGCATCCGCAACGCCCACGGCGTGACCGTCGGCGGGACCAGCGCAGGCGCGAGCATCCTCTCCGAGCACATGATCGCCTTCGGCGACGAGGGCTCCTCGGTGATCTCGGGCAGCGTGCGCCTTGCGCCGGGTCTCGGGCTGACCAACCGCTTCATCATCGACCAGCACTTCCGCCAGCGCGACCGGCTGGGTCGGCTGCTGACCGCGCTGGCCTACAACCCGTTCGCGGTGGGCATCGGCCTCGACGAAGACACGGCCGCCTTCATCGGCCCTGACGAGACCGTCGAGGTCGAGGGCAGCGGCGGCGTCACGATCGTCGACGCGGCCGACGTCAGCTTCTCGTCCATGGACAGCGTGCGCGAGGGCCAACCGGTGTGCATGCTCGGGCTCAAGCTGCACGTGCTGGTCGCCGGCGCCAGCTTCAACCTGCATACGCGGCTCGCCGAGGCCGGCTCCCTGTTGCCCAGGAAGGATTGATCCCGATGCGCATCCTCGATCAGGCCGTCTACGTCGGTCCCTCGATCTATGCCCACTTCCCGGTCATCCGGCTCGATGTCGACCTCGGCGAGCTGGAGCACTGGCCGACCGGCCGCCTGGGCGAGGACTTCATCCGCGCGCTGTGCCACAACCTGCCCGGCCTGGACCAGCATGGCTGCTCCTACGGCGAAAGTGGTGGCTTCCTGCGCCGCCTGCGCGAGGGCGAGGGCACGTGGCTCGGCCACGTGCTCGAGCACGTGGCGCTCGAGCTGCAGAACCTCGCCGGCGAGCAGGTCAGCTTCGGCAAGACCCGCGGCATCGACGGCCGCCCCGGCGTGTACACCGTGGTGTACGAGTACGAACAGCGCGACATCGGCATCGCGGCCGGCGAACTCGCGCTGCAGCTCGTCTGTTCGCTGCTGCCGCGTTCCATCCGCCCCGCCGATGCGCTTCCGGACGGCTGGGCCTGGCCGGAGGCGAGGGACGATTTCATCCGCTTCGCGCAGAAGCGTGCGCTCGGCCCCTCGACCGCCTCGCTGGTGCGTACCGCTGAGTCGCGGAGCATCCCGTGGATGCGGCTCAACTCGCAATCGCTGATCCAGTTCGGCCACGGCCGCTTCCAGCAGCGCATCCAGGCGACGATCACCGGCCGCACGCCGCACCTCGCGGTCGAGCTGGCGAGCGACAAGGAGGAGACGAACAAGATCCTGGCCACGCTCGGTCTGCCGGTGCCACGGCAGGAGCTGGTGCAGAGCGAGAGCCAGGCCCTGCGCGCCGCGCGCCGGATCGGCTACCCGGTCGTGACCAAGCCCTACAACGGCAACCACGGCCGCGGCATCTCGATCGGCCTCGCCAGCGACGACGAGGTCGCCCGCGGCTATGCCGTGGCGCGCGAGCACTCGCGTTCGGTCATCGTCGAGAGCTTCCTGGAGGGTGACGACCACCGGCTGCTGGTGGTGAACGGCGAGCTGGTGGCCGCGACGAAGCGCACGCCCGGCCACGTGATCGGCGACGGCAGGCACACCGTCTCGGAGCTGGTGGACATCGTCAACGGCGACCCTCGCCGCGGCGTCGGCCACGAGAAGGTCCTGACCCGCCTCGAACTCGATGCCCAGGCGCTCGCCATGCTCGCCCGCGCGGGGCTGGAGCCGCGCTCGGTGCCCGCGACGGGCCTGGTCGTCTACCTCCGTTCGACCGCCAATCTCTCCACCGGCGGCACGGCCACGGACGTCACCGACATCATCCACCCGGACAACCGCGAGATGGCTATCCGCGCCATCCGCGCCATCGGCCTGGACATCGGGGGCGTCGATTTCCTGACCACGAACATCGCCGAGAGCTACCGCAAGATCGGCGGCGGGATCTGCGAGGTCAACGCCGCGCCGGGCCTGCGCATGCACGTCGCGCCGAGCGAGGGCAAGTCGCGCGACGTGTCCGGCCCGATACTCGACATGCTCTTCCCGGCCGGCGCGCCGTCGAGGGTGCCGATCGCCGCCATCACCGGCACGAACGGCAAGACCACGACCGTGCGCATGCTCGCGCACATCGCCAAGATGGCAGGCTACACGCCGGGCATGACGACGACCGACGGCGTCTACATCGACGGCCAGCGCACCGTTGCAGGCGACATGACCGGGCCGGCTTCGGCCCGGATGGTGCTGTCCGACCCGCAGATCGACCTCGCGGTGCTGGAAACCGCGCGCGGCGGGCTCGTGCGCTCCGGCATGGGCGTCAACGAGGTAAACGTGGGCGCGGTGCTCAACGTTCAGTCCGATCACCTCGGGCTCAAGGGCATCGACACCCTCGACCAGCTCGCCGAGGTCAAGCGCGTGGTGGTCGAGGTTGCCACCGACTGCGCCGTTCTGAACGCCGACGACCCGAGGGTGCTGCGGATGTCCGGCTACACCGAGGCAGCAGCCGTTTGCTACGTCACCATGAACCCGCAGCACCCGCTGGTTCGCGAGCACATCCGCGCCGGTGGCCGAGCCTGTGCGCTCGAAGCCGGGATCAACGGCCAGATGATCACGCTCTACGACCGTGGCAACCACCTGCCGCTGGTCTGGACGCACCTCATACCGGCGACGCTCGAGGGCCGTGCGCTGCACAACGTCCAGAACGCGATGTTCGCCGCGGCGATGGCTTTCTCGCTGGGCATCAAGCTCGACCCGATCCGTGCAGGGCTGCGCACCTTCGACTCGACGTTCTTCCAGGCTCCCGGCCGCCTGAATGTCTTCGATGGGCACCCCTTCAAGGTGCTGTTCGACTACGGACACAATGCGCACGCCGTGTCCATGATGGTCGACCTCGCCGAGCGGCTGGACGTGAAGGGCCGGCGCATCGTCGTGATGACCTGCCCCGGCGACCGCCGCGACGAGGACATCGTCTCCATCGCGCACGCGGCAGCCGGCCGCTTCGACCACTACATCTGCCGCCGCGACGACGTGCTCCGGGGACGCGCACCGGACGAGGTGCCGCGCATGCAGGCTGCCGCGCTGCGCGAGCGCGGGGTCCCGGAGGCGGCCATCTCGATCATCCCCGACGAGCAGGAGGCCGTCGAGGCGGCGCTGCGGATGGGCAGGCCGGGGGACCTGCTGCTCATCTTCGCGGACGCCCTCACCCGCTCCTGGAAACAGATCACCCGCTTCCGTCCGGACGGCGCCGAGCCAGCGCCCGCCGCCGCCGAAGTGGCGCCGCAGGCTTCGCCGGCCACGGCGGAGTCTGCAGAATGGGCGTTCCTGCCAGCCGAGGAGGCCCTGATCCGCGATGAGCGCGGCATCCGCATCGCGCCCGAGGCGGACGATTAGTAACCGGCTAGATGCTGCCTTTTGCCGACTCGCGGCGCCTCACGGGCCTGAACCCCTTCCTCGCCTCGCCGGGCGCGGCGCTCGAAGTCACCGGCATCGAGGTCGACGACCGCCTCATCGACGGCTGGCGGCGGCGCGCCGCTCGCGCGCTCGCGCATCTCGGCTGGACCCCTGCGGGCGGGGCGCCGCTGCTGTGCGCGCGCCGGCACGCAACCGGCGCCTCGCTAACCCTGGCCGCGCCCGCGGACCAGCTCTACACGGCGACAGAGGTCAACGAGTGGGCGCTGGCTGCCACCGTGGTCGAGCTGGATCCGAGTCTCAGCGCCGGCATCGAGGCGGAACTGCGCGACGCGGCATCCGACGACGCCGACCCGCCCGTGATCGCCGAGTCCGCGTCGCTCGCGCGCCTGGCGCGGCTCGCAGCGCGCGAGGCGCGTCCTGCCCTGACGGAGCTGATCGAGGCCGCCACGGCGGCCGGCGTCTCGCACATGCTCGATGAGGAGCAGCTGACCCTCGGACGCGGCGCGGGCAGCCGCAGCTGGCCGCTCGACGACCTGCCGAAGCCCGAAGCGCAGACGTGGCACGGACTGCGGGACATCCCCACCGCCGTCGTCACCGGCTCGAACGGCAAGACGACCACGGTTCGCGTCATCGCCGCCTGCGCCCGCGAGCACGGCTGGGTTCCGGGCTACAGCTGCACCGACGGGCTCTTCATCGCGGGCGAGGCCGCCGAGCCCGGCGACTACTCCGGCCCGATCGGCACGCGCCACGTGCTGCGCGACCCGCGCGTCGAGGCCGCCGCGCTCGAGACCGCGCGTGGCGGCATCCTCCGTCGCGGGCTTGCGATCGAGCGCGCCCATGCCGCCGTGGTCACCAACATCAGCTCCGACCATTTCGGCGAGTACGGCGTACACGATCTCGATACGCTCGCCGACGTGAAGCTCACCGTCGGCGCCCTCATCCATGGCGACGGCCTTCTGGTGCTCAATGCCGACGATCCGCTGCTGCGCGCGAAGGCGCCGGCGCTGCGCGAGCGCTTCGGACGCGCCCTGCCGGTCGCGTGGTTCGCACAGCATGCGGACCAGCCGTTCCTCGCGGAACACCGCGCCGTGGGCGGCTCGACCTGCGGCCTGCGCGCCGGGCGCCTGGTCCTGCACTGGGCCGGCACCGAGAGCGACCTCGGCGGCATCGACGCCATGCCGCTCACTGCGGCGGGCGCTGCCCACTTCAACGTGTCCAACCTGTCAGCCGCCGCCCTCGCCTCCGCGGCGCTCGGCGTCGCGCCCGCAACGATCGCCCGCGCTTTCGCCCGCTTCGGAACACAGCCCACGGACAACCCGGGACGGCTGATGCGCTTCGAGCGCCACGGCGTCACCGTGCTGCTCGACTATGCGCACAACCCCGCGAGCCTGCGCGGCATCCTGCAGGTTGCGCAGCGGCTGCGCGGACCAGGGCGCATCGGCATGCTGCTGGGCCACGCGGGCAACCGCCAGGACGCGGATTTCGACCAGGTCGCGGACGTCGTCGCCGGCTTCAGGCCCGACCTGGTGGTCGTGAAGGAGATCGAGGACTACCTTCGCGGACGGGCGCCGGGCGAGGTGCCCGGCCTGCTGCGTAACGCCCTGCTGCGCCACGGCCTGCCCGAGCCGTCGGTGGAGATCCGGATGAGCGAACTCGAGGCAGCGCGCCTGGCCCTCGACTGGGCGCGGCCGGGGGACGTGCTGGTGATGCTGGTGCACTCGCTCGAGGCCCGGGCAGCGGTGCTCGAGATGCTGCGGCCGTAGCGTCGCGCAGAGGGTCAGCTTGCCGCGGCGCTGCGCCGCACCTGCTGCTCCATCCAGCTGCGGATGCGCTTGGCGTCCGCGATGCGCGTCAGCGTGCCCCAGGAGTTGAGCAGCACGATCACTACGTCGCGCCCGTCTATGACCGTCTGCATGACGAGACAGCGGCCGGCCTCGGAGATGTAGCCGGTCTTCTGCACGTTGACCTTCCAGTCTGGGTTCTTCACCAGCAGGTTGCTGTTGCGGTACTCGAGCGGCTGGCCCTTCACGACCACGGTGTAATCCCGGGCCGTCGAATACCGGCTGATCGTCGGGTTGGCGCCCGACGCCAGCACCAGCTTCGCGAGGTCCTCGGGGCTGGCCACGTTGCGGCTCGACAGCCCGGTCGGCTCGACGAACCGCGCCGTGCGCATGCCGAGGTCCGCAGCCTTGGCGTTCATGGCATTCACGCAGGCCGGCTTGCCGCCCGGGTAGTTCCGGCACAGCGCATGGGTGCTGCGGTTCTCCGAGGACATCAGCGCCAGGCGGAGCATGTCCGAGCGGGTCAGGCGCGCGCCGAGCGGAATGCGCGAGCTGCCGCCGACGGTCCCGTCGAGGTCTGCGCGCGTGATCGTCAGCACTTCATCCAGCGGCTGGCCAGCGTCGAGGACGACCAGCGCGGTCATCAGCTTCGTGATGGAGGCGATCGGCACGGGCGTGTGTTCGTGGCGCGCCGCGAGCACCGTGGCGCCCGCCTCGTCGAGCACGTAGAACGCGTGCGAGCGCACTTCGGGCTGCGATCGCGGCGCCGGCGAGGCGCCCGCTGCCGGCTGGGCCATCAGCCCGGCCAGCAGAACGCCCGCCACCACGCTCAAACCGATTTCGCGCCAAGACTGCATGACGTCTCCCGCAAGCTCCCGGAGCTGGCAAGGTCCCGGCTGCACGAGGGGCTGCGGGCCGGACCGATGCGAAGGTTAACCGGTCGGACCCGGTCCGTCATGTGTCATAACTCCCGAAAAAGAACGGAAACGGCCATCCGCCCGCGAATCAGGGCTTCTTGGGCCCCTCGAGCGGGTCCGTGGCGATGCCCACCTTCACCATGCCTGCGTTCTGCGCATCGGCCATCACCGTGGCGAGTTGCTGGAACTGCAGAGTCCGGTCCACGTGCAGGTGCAGGTCCGGCTGCGGCTTCCGCTGGGCCTCGGCCGACAGGCGCTTGACCATGTTCTCGCGGTCGGTCTCGACGTCGTTCAGGAACATTCGCCCGTCGGCCAGGATCGCGATCGTGATCGTATCGGGCTTCTCCTCCAGCAGCACCGTCGAGGCCTGGGGCAGGTCCACCTTGATCTTGTGCGCCAGCAGCGGCGCCGTGATCATGAAAATGATCAAGAGGACCATCATCACGTCCACCAGCGGGATCATGTTGATCTCCACCATTGGGGCCGAGTGAGGTGCGCCGCCGCCCGCGTTGAGTCCGCTGAATGCCATGGTCTTCTCCCCGTCAGGCTGGCTGCGGCTTCACGCGGTGCGCGCGGTGGTGGTCCATGGAGGACGGCACGCGGGCCCCCGTCGTGAGGTAGGCGAGCAGGTCTTCCGCGAAGGCCTGGAAGCCCGAGATGATGACGCGGTTGTTGCGCACCAGCAGGTTGTAGCCGAGCACAGCAGGCACCGCGACCGCGAGGCCGAGCGCCGTCATGATGAGCGCCTCGCCAACCGGGCCGGCCACGCGGTCGAGCGACGCCTCGCCGGTGGCGCCGATCCGCACCAGCGCGTGGAAAATGCCCCAGACGGTGCCGAAGAGTCCGATGAAGGGCGCGGTGCTGCCGACCGAAGCGAGCACGGTGAGGCCCGTTTCCAGGCGCCCCATCTCGCGTTCCACGGCTGATCGCAGCGAGCGATCGAGGAACTCGGCGCGGTGGAGCGTGCCGGCGGCCTTCTCGGTCGTGAGATGGTCGTGGTGCGCCACCGCGAACTCGCCGTCGAGGGCGATCTTCGAGAACGGCTCCCAATCGGGCTGCTGCTCGAGCCAGGCGATTGCCTGGTCGGGCGAGGTCTTCCAGAAAGAGGACACCACGTGGCTCGAGGTCGTGCGGATCCGCGCCACCCGGATCGACTTCAGGATGATGAAGAACCAGGACACGATCGACATCGTGATCAGGATGCCGAACACGGCCAGTCCCACGGCGTCCGTCTGCCTCAGGAAGTTCTCGAAACTCATCGTGGTCAGGGCGTCGGTGGGTTCCATGGCAGGCTCCTGGAATCAGTCGATCAGCTTGAATTCGATCGGAACGAGGACCCACGCCCGGACGGGCACGCCGTCGCGCCGCGCGGCCTCGAAACGCCACTTGCGCACGGCTTCGAGCGCCGCTTCGTCGAGCGAGGCGTCGCCGCTCGACTTGCCGAGGGTGGACTCCTGCACGCGGCCGTTCTCGCCGACGAGGGCCTTCACCTGCACGCGTCCCTCGATGCCGAGACGCAGGCAGCGCGCCGGGTAGACCGGCGGCAGGACGAACACGGGCTTGAGCTTCTCGTAGACGTGCCGCGGCACGGGCGGCGCATCCTCGAAGCCCTCGCCGTCGGGCACGCCGCCCTCGACCTTCGGGCCGATCACGCCGGGCAGGCTCTCATCGCCGATTTCGTAGGGTTTCACCCAGGTGTCGGGAGGCACGGGATCGGTGGTAGGCGTATCCACCAGGATCGGCACCGGGCGCGTCTGCTGCGGGCGCTTGATGGGCTCATCCGGCGGCAGCAGCGCGTCCGGCTCTGGCGGCCGCTCCGGCTGGAGGTCCGGCAGGCGGGGCGGCGGCAGCTTCTCGAGCCGCACCTCGAAAATCGGGGGCGGGGCCTCGATCGACGGCAGCTGGGGCTCGTGAACGAACAGGCGCCCGATGCCAGCGGCATGCAGCACAGAAACGACCAGCAACACGCCCGCGGCGCCCCACGTCAGGCGCTCGTCGTAGACGTAGCGGTCGATCCTCATGGCTGCCCCGGACCGCGCTCGGTCTCCCTGATGGCCGGGAATCAGCCCGATTCTATCGTCTGGAGGCGCCTTTGAGATCGCGCGAAGTCGAGCAAAAATACGTACAGGATCAGGGATTTGCCGCAGGTCGCAGGGGTGGGACGAAGCCGATGCTGCAGCTTCGCCCGCCCCTGGTGCAGCGGGCGTGACTACGCCGCCTTTTCCCTGGCCAGCGCCTGTACGTCGCTGGCCGCGAGGCGGCGACCGCCGATGGCCCAGTCGCCGCTTTCGAACTCCGCGATGCGGACCCAGGTCACGGGCCGCATCCCCTCGCCCTCCACCTCGACCATGGCAGCGGTGACTTTCTCGATCAGCTGCTGCTTCTGCTGCGGGGTGAAGACGCCCTTGATCACGTCGATGGTCACGAGTGGCATGTGTCTCTCCTTCAGGCGTTGAGCTTCGAATTGAGGTGATCGATGACCATGCCCATCGGTCCGCTCGGGCTGAACTCGACCGCCTCGTAGTCCTCTTCGACCCAGACCGTATGGCCCGGGGGCCAGTAATAGACGTCGCCTGCGCGAACGGTCTCCTCTCGCCCGTCCGCATAGCGAACGTGGATGGATCCCTTCAGCACCGTGCCCCAATGCGGACACTGGCAGAGGTTCCCCGGCATCCCTTCCAGCAGCGGCGTCGCGTTCGCGCCCTTCGGGAAACGGATGCGCGCGACGTTGATGTCGCCCCAGTCCTGCGCCTGGATACAGACTCCCCCAGCCTCGAGGCGTGTCGGGAGCTCGGTTCGTGGCTGTTTCACGGTGCCCTCCTTGTGTGGTTCGACGCGGCGGCACGAGCGCCGCGCTTGCCCACCCTTCTACGCCCCCGGATCCGGCAAAAGCTTGTAGACCGCATGGAGATTTGCGGGAGTTTTGCTGGCGTCAGCCCCGGACTGCTTTATCCTCGCCCCCATGATCCACCGGTTCGGCACCTTCGAACTGGACCTCGCCAAGGCGGAGCTGCGCGCCGACGGCGAGCCTCTTCCCCTCGAGCCGCAGGTATTCGCGCTGCTCGCCTACCTCGTCGAGAACCGCGAGCGGCTCGTCTCCAGGGACGAGATCCACGAGAAACTGTGGGACGGCCGCATCGTCACCGACGCGGCCGTGGCGAGCCGCATCAAGTCGGCGCGCAAGGCCCTCGGCGACGACGGCAAGTCGCAGCGTTACATCAGGACGGTCCACGGGCAGGGATTCCGGTTCGTGGCCGAGGTGCGTACCGCACGCCCCGAGCCGCACGCTGTCGCGGTCGAGGACATGGAGCCGGCGGGCGCCGAACTTCCGGCCACGGCGAGCGGCGCGCATTCACGCCCCTCGATCGCCGTGCTGCCGTTTCGCCCCGTCGGCGATGCGGGCCCATATTCCGCCATAGCCGACGCCCTTCCCCATGAGCTGATCACGGAGCTGTCGCGCCTGCGCTGGCTGTTCGTCACCGCGCGCGGCTCCTCTTTCCGCCTGCGCGCTGCCGACCCGGACCTGCGCGAAGTCGGTCGCGTGCTGGGCGTGCACTACGGCCTGTCGGGCACCGTGGAAGTGACCGGCCGCCACCTGACGGTGACGACGGAACTCGTCGACACGAGGAGCGCAGAGGTGATCTGGGCGGAGCGCTATTCCGGCTGCGTCGAAGAAGTGCATGCGGTCCGCACCGAGATCCGCTCGAGGATCCTCACGGCGCTCGAGATCCAGATACCGCTGCACGAGGCTGCCCTGGCTCGACTGACCGTCACCGGGAATCTCGACGCCTGGTCGGCCTATCACCTTGGCCTGCAGCACATGTACCGCTTCAACCGCGGCGACAACTCCGCGGCAGCCGCGCTGTTCAGGCACGCCGTTGCGCTGGACCCGGGATTCGCGCGCGCACACGCCGGCCTGTCTTTCACCCACTTCCAGACGGCATTCATGCACCAGAGCGACGACATCGCGGGCGAGACCGCCCTTGCACGCCGCTGCGCCGAGCGTGGCCTCGAACTGGACCCGCTCGATCCCTTCGTCAACTTCACGATGGGCCGCTCGTTCTGGCTCGAGGGGGAGCTCGAGCGTGGCCTCGTCTGGCTCGAGCGGGCGACCTCGCTAAGCCCCAACTACGCGCAGGGCATCTATGCCCGCGCGTGGACCGAGACGCTGGCCGGTCATCCGCTGCAGGGCCGTGACCACGTCGACCTTGCGATGCGCTTGAGTCCGCTGGATCCGCTGTACTACGGGATGCTCGGTACCCGGGCGTTCACGCACATGGCGCGCGCCGAAGACGCCGAGGCAGCGGGCTGGGCGGAGCGTGCTGCTCGCTCGCCCGGCGCCCATGTCCTGATCGCCGTGATCGCCGCGGTTGCACACGATCTCTCGGGCGACGAGGTCCGGGCGAAAGCCTGGGCAAAGAACGCGCACGAACGCAATCCCGCGCTCACCGGCGAGGACTTTTTCCGCGCGTTTCCGATGAAGCCCGATGCCATGCGCTCGCGGGTGTCATCAGCGCTCGCGAGGCTCGGGTTCCCGCGACCGGGGTGACCCGGCACGGCGTCGCTTCAGCCCCTGCCGAGGGCGTTGGAGCCAGCCCTGTCCTACCGGCCGGCGTTCCGGCAGACTCTGTGTTGCGAAAACCGAGTCTCGGCGCCCGCGGACGCCGTTGGGGCCCCTGCCTTGGCCCTGATCGCTGCGCTGGCGCAGGTTGTCTTCCAGTTCGTCACGTCCCATGAGCAACGTCGGCGTACACGTTTTCCTCGGCAAGGGCGGCGTCGGCAAGACGACCTGCTCGGCCGCGACCGCGCTGTATCTCGCGGAGCGCGGCGAGCCGAGCCTTGCGATCTCGACGGACCCTACCCCGTCCCTGTCGCACATATTCGAGATCTCGGGCGAGCACCGCGAACGCGAGATCCGGCCAGGCCTCTTCGCCACGGAATTCGGCCTCGCGGACGTCCGCGGGATGTGGGACGAGCAGTTCGGCCGCGAGGTCTACGCGGTGTTCTCGACCTTCGTGGACATCGACTACCGGACCTTCGTGGACTACACGACGTCCGTGCTGCCGGGGCTCAACGAGGAATTCATGGTGGACTACATCCGCCGGCTGGCGCTGGAGGGGCGATTCCGTCACGTCGTCTGGGACACCGCGCCGCTCGGCCAGACGCTGGCGCTGCTCGGCATGCCCCAGCTGCTCGCCGGCCACCTGCGGATGGCGCCACGCATCTACTCGAAGCTCAGGACCACGGGCGAGCAGCGCCAGTCGGTCATGGCGGTGATCGAGGGCTGGCAGCGACTCGCCGCCGATTGCATGGATTTCCTGCGCGAGCGCGTGCGCCTCTCGCTCGTCACCATTCCCGAGGCGCTGTCGGTGCTCCAGGTGGACGGCGTGATGGAAGAGCTCGACCGCCACGGACTGGCGGTCGGCCGGCTGATCGTCAACAACGTGGTCCAGGTGACCGACTCGCCGTTCCTGGCGGAGAAGGCCGCCGGCCAGCAGCCGCACCTCGCGCGGCTGCGCGAGCGCTATCCGGCCATCCCTGTCGTCGAGATCCCGCTGTTCCCGCGCGAGGTGCGCGGCCTCGACCGGCTGCGCGCCGTCGGACAGCGCCTGGTGGCCTAGCGCAGCGTATCGGCTTCCGCCGACACCATCAGCGGCCCGCAGGATTCTCGCCGGCACCGGCGGGCCGGTCTTCCTTGCGGCCCTGCACG
The DNA here is from genome assembly GCA_025458865.1 of Steroidobacteraceae bacterium. Classification (GTDB taxonomy): domain Bacteria; phylum Pseudomonadota; class Gammaproteobacteria; order Steroidobacterales; family Steroidobacteraceae; genus SG8-30. The sequence continues at coordinate 49,223 of JALORP010000010.1, forward strand.
GCGTAGTACACGAGATACGCCAGGCCCACGGCCACCGGGATCAGGCCGATCTTCGCCTCCTCGGCGCCCGCCAGCGAGTCGAGCATGACGTAGACAGCCGCGCCCGTGAACGACCACACGAGTCCCTTGAGCAGGTAGCGGGGGCGACGGATGTCCATCTCCGGCGGATCGGGCGGAAGCTCGAGGCCCTTCTCGATGGCGGCCATCCTCTCCTTGTGCCGCAGGTCCGTCCGCTGCAGCAGCTGGCGATGCCGCGACACGATGCCGACGATCGCGACAGAAATGCCCAGGACGATGGCGGCGAGTGGAATCAGCACTGCGACGATTTCAGGTCCCATGACTATCTCCCTTGAAGAACGCGTGAATGAGGTGTTTCTGCAGCCACCCGGGTTCAGCCGGCCCCGAGCATGGCCAGGATCTTCCCCAGGACTGGCAGTTCACCCTGCAGCAGCCGGCCCGCAAGGAACCCCACCGCGGCCGCAATGCCGGCCTCGACGGTCGAATTTCCATCGGGCAGCCAGCGAAGTAACCTGTTCATGGCCTTGATACGCGGCGTCCTGCCAGCCGGTTTCAGCTGCCCCGGAGAATCCGCAGGCGGCCGCGTGAAACCGCGGGCCCCGATCGGACGTATCAATGACGTCAACGCGCGGAGCGACCTTGGACGAAGCGATCATCCAGCTGATCCGGGCCGGCCGGCTCGACGAGGCCCTCGCGCGCCTGGTGCCGGCCTACCGGCGCCGGGTCTTCGGCCTCGCCTACGGCATCCTTGGGGATCGCGCGGCCGCCGACGACGTCGCCCAGGAGGTGTTCGTGAAGCTCTGGCAGAACATGGGCGGGTACGACGGGTCGGCGCAGCTGTCCACGTGGATCTACGCCATCACCCGCAACACCGCCATCAGCGCGCTGCGCAAGCGCTCCCGTCTCGTCTCGCTGTCCGAACCCGGCGTATCGGCCACCGTGGATGCAATCGAATCGCGCGAGACCGCGGACGAGCTGGCCGACCCGCAGCTGTGGCGCCACGTCGACGCCCTGCCCGACAAGCAGCGCCAGGTCGTCGTGCTCTTCTACCAGGACGACCGTTCCGTCGAGGAAGTGGCCGACATGCTCGGGATGCCCGTCAACACCGTCAAGACCCACCTCCACCGCGCCCGCGCGAGGCTCGCCTCGGCCCTCGGCGCGCAGGCGGAGAATGCTGCATGAACAGCGAGGAAAACGACGCCATGCGCGCGCTGGATGCCCGCCTGCGAAACGCACTGTCGGATCTCGACGCCCCGGAGGGGTTCGATGAACGGCTGCAGGCTCGCCTCTCGGCCCTGGCCGCGAAGCGCCCAGCCCTCGATGTCGCGGCGCAGCGCGCCGAGCTGGAGCGGGAGCACGATCGCAGGCGCGCAGCCGCCGACCGCGCCGCGCTGGTGGACGGAACCGCTCTCGCCATCGCCGGCGCCGGCGGGCTCCTGTCCGCTTGGCGTTTCGCGCCGGAACTCGCCCGGCTGTACGCCACCGTGGAGCAAGCCGCCGGCCCCTCCGCGATCGGCTTCGCCGCAGTCGCGTTGGCCGGCGCAGCGCTGTGGCTTCTACTCCGCCAGTTTGACGTCAACCTCGCGACGCTCGCCGGCCGCCCATGGAACGCTTCGACGTACTGATCATCGGCGCGGGCCTCTCGGGGATCGATGCCGCCTGGCACCTCCAGCGGCTTTGCCCGGACAAGCGCTACGCGATCCTCGAGGCGCGCGAGGCGATCGGCGGGACCTGGGACCTGTTCCACTATCCCGGCGTGCGCTCGGACTCGGACATGTTCACGCTGGGCTACGCGCACCGCCCCTGGCGGGAATCCGACGCGATCGCCGATGGCCGCTCCATCCGCCAGTACATACGGGACACGGCCCGCGAGGCCGGGATCGACCGCCACATCCGCTTCGGCCACAGGGTCACGCGCGCGAGTTGGTCATCACGCGACACCCTCTGGATGGTCGAGGCCCAGGTCGGCGGCACCGACGGCATGCCGGGATCCGTCGAGCGGGTTGCGGCCCGCTTCCTCGTCTGGTGCAGCGGCTATTACCGCTACTCTGCAGGCTACACGCCTGATTTCGTGGGCCTGGAACGCTTCAGGGGTCGGGTCATTCACCCGCAGCATTGGCCCGAGCGACTGGACTGCACCGGAAAGCGCATCGTCGTGATCGGCAGCGGCGCGACCGCCGTGACGCTGGTGCCTGCACTGGCGAAGGACGCCGCGCACGTGACCCTGCTGCAGCGTTCGCCGAGCTACTACATCAGCATCCCGCGGCACGACATCGTTGCCGGCCTGCTGCGCCGGCTCCTGCCGGAGAGAATGGCCTACCGGCTCGTGCGCCTGAAGAACAGCAGCCTGTCGCTTCTGCTCTACCAGGCCTGCCGGCGTTTCCCGGGCGCAATGCGGAAACTGCTCGTCGGGCAGGTCCGACGCGCGCTGGGCGCCGATTACGACGTCGCGACCCACTTCAGCCCAACCTACAGGCCCTGGGAGCAGCGGCTGTGCGTGGTGCCGGGCGGCGACCTGTTCGAAGCGATCAAGGGCGGGCGCGCATCCGTCGTCACGGACCGCATTGCCGGTTTCACCGAGAACGGCCTGCGGCTCGAATGCGGCACGCAGCTCGAGGCCGACATCGTGGTCACGGCCACCGGACTGGTCCTCGAGCCCCTCGGCGGCGCGAAACTCGACGTCGACGGCCGGCCGATCGAGCTATCGCGCCTCTTCACCTACAAGGGCGTGCTGTTCAGCGACGTGCCGAACCTCGCCTCGATTTTCGGCTACCTGAACGCATCCTGGACGCTGCGCGCGGATCTGCTCTGCGCCTGGCTGTGCCGCCTGCTGCGATACATGGACCGGCACGGCTACGCGACCGTGGCGCCGAGGAATGGCGATCCCGCGATGGCGACGCGCCCTTTCGTCGAGGGCTTTTCCTCCGGCTACCTGCTCCGCTCGCTCGACGCGATGCCGAAACAGGGATCACGGCGGCCGTGGCAGGCTCCGCAGAACTACCCGCTCGACTGGGCGAACCTGCGTCTGCGGCCGGTCGCCGACGACGCGCTCGAGTTCCGGCGCGTCTGAGGAGTTGGCCACCTTCGCGGCATGGTTCCGCAAGCATCGACTCGTTGCCTGGACCATCGTGTTCTGGTCGAGCGACGCGGACGCGATCTACGGCCACGACGGCACCCAGAGCCGCTGCCTCGGCGTGATGGTGCTGGCCGCTGTCTAGCCCGCGGCCAGCGCCCGCGCGCGCTGCAGGAGCGCCTCGTACTGCGGGACCGTCAGCACTTCGAGCAGCTGCTGGCGTGCGGCGGCCGACTCGAGCCCTGCGAGCCGCAGGCGCCACAGCCCGTTGATCGCCGCTGGCGCCCGCCGGAGGTGCCGCGGGATCGCCGGGCTCGTGCCGAACGCGGCGTCGTAGCCCGTCAGGATCAGCCCGCCGTTGCCGATGCTGTAGCTCAACGACGTGGCCGGACGCGGAGCATTGGCGATCAGCGCGTCGAGCACGGCCGCAGCCTTCAGCTGGTCTTCCATCGGACACCAGTTGGGGAGCCGCACCTTGCTGGCGGCCCGCTGCGCCTCCGAGACGACGCTCCTCGGCTGGTGCCGCAGCGTGCCGGTCCGGCCGTCGACCTTGCGCACGACGGCGGCCGGCACCATCGCCAGATCCAGCATCCGATCGAGCCGGTAGGCGGCGACGTCCGGAAAGCTCTGCTGCCCAGCCCCGGCCGGAACGAACAGCGCCTCGATCTCCGTCGTCTTCCAGCGCAGCGTCAGCAGCTCGCCGCCTTCCGCCGCGCGCCGCGTGACGATCGCGCCCTCGGCCAGCGCGGTCTCGAGATCCGCGGGCGACAGGTCTGCCGACAGCGCGCCCATTCGGCTCAGCAGCTCGTCCACGGGACTCGGGCCGGCGGCGCCCTGGTAGAAGGCGGCGAGCGCACCGCCTTCCAGCAGCAGCGCCGCGCCGCGGCCGGCGTAATAGGACTGCAGCATGCCGGCGTCGATCATGAGGACCTGGTCGTTCAGGCGGCGCCACACCTGCCGGCGGAAGGTGGGCGTGTGACCGATCACCACCCGGCGGCTGCCGAAGGCTGCAAGCACGCGGGCCAGGCGCTCCTGCTCGATCAGGGGGCCGCAGCCGGCATTGCCGCGATACCACAAGGGGCTCGCCTCGTCGTGGACCAGCGACCGCTGCAGGCTGACCAGGCCGCGCAGCGTCGGGTCGGCCTGCGCGTCCAGCCTGCTGGCAAGGTCGTAGAAATCCACGGTCGGATCCAGCCGTCCGTTGCGGTTTGCCTGCTCGAGCAGCTGCACGTAGGCCACCAGCTCGCCGCGCAGGGACCCGTTGATGGTCTCGAGGCTCAGGTCGGCGAGCGCCTGGCCCAGTCCCGCGTGCGCGAACAGCGTGTCGTTGATCCGAAGCGCGAGGGGCTTGCCGAGCAGCCAGCGCCCATAGGTGCCGCTCGCCGAGAAGGCCTCGCGGTGGGCGAAGAACCCCGGGGGAAAGCGCGCGTCGAACTCCTCGCGGGACAGCCTTCGGCCGCTGCGTCCTGCACGGCGCGCATCGGCGATGTGGCGGGCGTAGGCCGTGTTGCGCGCGAGCGGCGTTTCCCCGGCCGCGAAGGCCTTGAACTCGCCGAGCGACACGTACCGCAGGTCGCCGACCAGGTTCATCAGTTCATGATTGCCGAGCACGACGTGCACCCGGCCGCCCGCCGCCGCCGCCTGCGCCTCGAGCTTCATCAGCAGGTCCATCGCCGCGCGCGACTGGTCGCCGCGGTCGAGGATGTCGCCGACGATGACGAGGTGGGTGCGGCCCCCGCTCCATTCGAGGCCCTCGTCCACCAGCGAGGCGGCGCGCAGCGTCTCGACGAAAGCCTGATGCGCCCCGTGGATGTCCGAGATCGCGATGACGCGCTCCACGCCATCGAAATCCCAGGCGACGTCGGCGACGGCCGGCCCGACGGTGGCCAGGAGGCACGCGAGCCACGCCGCGCCCAGGCGACGGACTCCTCCCAGCAGACGCCGCGCCAGTTTCATGCGGCAGCGATCAGGGCTGCGTCACGGCCAGCATGTACTCGGCCGCGGCCTGCACTTCCCGATCCGTCAGCTCGTCATCGCCGCCGCGGGCCGGCATACCGAGGTAGCCCTGCTCCGCGTGCTTGAACAGAACCGCCTGCCACAAGCGCGAGCGGCCCGCCCAATCCTCGGGTCGGCCCGTGAGCGGCGCGCCCTTGGTGCCCGTCTCGTGGCACTCGGCGCAGACGCGCTGATAGGCCGCGAACCCTGCCTCGGCGAGCTCCTGCGACAGGGGTGGCGCGGGTCGCTCGGGCGGCGGCGGCTGTTGAGCAGGCTGGGCACAGGACGCCAGCCAGGCGGTGCTCGCCAGGATGGCGCAGGCTCGTCTCGGCATCCGCGTCCCCCTTACGGCAAGAAGTACCACAGGACCATGCTGGCGGCGGACTATACCGCAGCCCGCGGGCCCGGAACGTCGGGCCGGGCCGCCGCCCGTCCCCGGATGCCCTACGGCGCTGGCCGATCCTTATCGGCACCATCTATGAACGCGATAGGTACAATCAGTTTCCGAACGAGCGGTCTTCCCGCCATGCTCCGCGTCCGTAGGAGGGCCCGGGATCTCCAGGCCCGCGGACAATCCATCACTCGTGAACACGAGGAGAATTCTGAATGCGTAAGTCATCGATGTCCTTGATCGTCGCAGCCGTGCTCGCCGCCTCTTCGGTGGCCGCGGCGGGCCCGGCCGGGGCCGCAAGCCCGACGATGTCCAACCACAACTGGTGGCCCGACCAGTTGGATCTGCGCCCGCTCCGCCAGCAGAGCCCCGTGTCCAACCCGTACGGCGCCGACTTCAACTATGCCGCGGAGTTCGCCAAGCTCGACCTCGAGGCCGTGAAGAAGGACCTCAAGGCGCTGATGACCACCTCGCAGGACTGGTGGCCGGCGGACTACGGCCACTACGGTCCGCTGTTCATCCGCATGGCCTGGCACAGTGCGGGCACCTACCGCATCAGCGACGGCCGGGGCGGCGGCGGCGCGGGCATGCAGCGCTTCGCCCCCCTGAACAGCTGGCCGGACAACGCCAACCTGGACAAGGCGCGCCGCCTGCTCTGGCCGGTCAAGAAGAAGTACGGCAAGAAGATCTCCTGGGCCGACCTGATGATCCTGGCGGGCAACGTCGCCCTGGAGTCGATGGGCCTGAAGACCTTCGGCTTCGCCGGCGGCCGTGCCGACGTGTGGGAGCCGGACAACACCTACTGGGGCGCGGAGGCCGAGTGGCTCGGCGACCGGCGCTACCACGGCGACCGTGAGCTGGAGAACCCCCTGGCCGCGGTCCAGATGGGCCTGATCTACGTCAACCCGGAGGGCCCCAACGGCCAGCCGAGCGCCCTTGCTGCGGCCCGCGACATCCGCGAGACGTTCGCCCGGATGGCGATGAACGACGAGGAGACCGTCGCGCTGATCGCCGGCGGGCACACGTTCGGCAAGACCCACGGGGCCGCC
>JALORP010000049.1 GCA_025458865.1 Steroidobacteraceae bacterium
CGCCCGGTCGCCCACGGCGAAGAGCATGGCGTGGCCCGTGCCGTCCGCCGCATAGCAGGTGCGCCACTTCTTGGTGCCGCCGAAGTCGCGCTGTGCGATCAGCCCGTGCGCCTCGTCGCGCTCGGTGAGCGTCACGCGCTGGCCGTTGATGACGACCTCGCGGTCGCCCTTGCGGACCCGGCTCCACGGCACGCCCCAGGCGGCGAGCTCGCGCACCGCCTTGGGGGCCGTGCTGACGAACATGCGCACGACCTGCTGGTCGGCGCCCCAGTCGCTGCCGCGGACGGTGTCCTCGAAGTGCACGTCCTCGTTGTCACCCTCGCCCTTCACGACGTTGCCGAGGCTCGCCTGCATGCCGCCCTGCGCGGCGACCGAGTGCGAGCGCTTGGGCGGCACCAGCGACAGGATCAGCGCATCGAAGCCGCGGCGGCGCACGCCGATCGCGACGCGAAGGCCCGCGAGGCCACCGCCGATGACGAGGGCATCGGTATAGACGATCCTCATGGGGCGCGGCCCTCCTGCACCCAGGCCGGCACGTATTGCTCGCCGTACTGCGGAGCCTCATCGATGCCGATGCGGATGTAGGCCGCCAGCGAGGCGATCCCCAGGGCGAGCAGGAAGACCGTGATCGCCCACTTGGCGGCGCGCAGGCGCCTGCGCGTGCGCGCGGCGTCGGGTCCCTCGAACACCCCCCACTTCACCGCCAGCCGGTAGAGGCCCACGCCGCCGTGGATCTCCACCGCGAACAGCATGACGAGGTAGAAGGCCCAGAGCCCCTCGGACCACACCCGGTACGCCGAGCCGAAGGGGCCGATGTCGGCCGGGTGCATCATCATCTGCCACAGGTGGGCAGAGGCCAGGAAGAACAAGGCGAAGCCCGTGACGACCTGCCAGTACCACAGCGTCGTGTCGCCGTGGCGCATGCCGCGTATGTGGCGGCGGAAGGCCGCGTACTGGCGGTAGTCGGCGGGGAACTTGCGCAGGGCCAGGGCGGCGTGGCCGATGAACAGCACGAAGACCGCGGCGACCACCACCGACACGATCCACGAATGCGCCTCGCCGAAGAGGAAGTACCCCTCGAAGAACTTCGTCACCGTCCACATCGCGTCCTTGCCGAGCAGGATGGACGCGACGAACAGCATGTGGCCCCACATGAACAGCGCCAGCAGCAGGCCGCTGACGCTCTGCGCCACGTCGAGGCGGGCGGGCCAGCGCCGTGCGCTGGGCGGGGACCCGGACAGGTCTGCGGGGGTCGCGTGCACGCTCACTCCACCGGACGGGCCGACGAAACCGCACTTTGGCCGGTGCCGCCACGGCAGGGAAATGGGGACATTCCCTATTTGCTACAGCAGCGCCTCGAGCGCCGCCGCACCGCCCGGCCCGTCGTGCTGCGCCATCATGCGGTTATTCTATGCGCCCTTTCGCAGGAGCCCCCGGCATGCGCGCCGTTTTCCTCGACCTCGCCACCGTGGACGCCGGCGACCTCGACGCGGGCGCGCTGGAGTCCGTCCTGCCAAGGCTCGTTCTCCATCGCCAGACGCCGCAGGACGACGTCGCGGAGCGCATTTCCGGCTGCGAGGTGGTGCTGCTCAACAAGTCGCGCATCACGCGCGCCATGATCGAGTCCAACCCGCAGCTGCGGCTCATCGGCCTCACCGCCACCGGCGTGGACAACGTGGACGTGGCGGCCGCGCGCGAGCACGGCGTGGCCGTGTGCAACCTGCGCGACTACTGCACGCCCTCGGTGGTGCAGCACGTTTTCGCCACGCTGCTCGCGCTGACGCACCGACTCGCGGACTACGACGCCTTCACCAAGGGCGGCCACTGGGCGCGCGCCTCGCAGTTCTCCGTCTTCCCCTACCCCATCCGCGAGCTGGCCGGCCGGACGCTCGGCATCGTGGGCTACGGCGCGCTGGGACGCGGCGTGGCCCGCGCGGCCGCGGCCTTTGGCCTCGAGGTCGTGGTGGCGAACCGGCCCGGCGGCACGCCCGAGCCCGGCCGCGTGGACCTCGACGAGCTCCTGCCTCGGGCGGACGTGCTGTCGCTGCACTGCCCGCTCACGCCGGCGACACGCGGCCTCGTCGGCGCCGGGCGCCTCGCGCGCATGAAACCGGACGCCATCCTGATCAACACGGCCCGCGGCGCGCTGGTGGACGCCGCCGCCCTCGCCTCGGCACTGCGCGCGGGGCGCCTCGGCGGCGCAGCCATCGACGTGCTCGAGCAGGAGCCGCCGGTGAGCGGCAACCCGCTGCTCGAGCCCGGGATCCCTAACCTCATCGTCACGCCGCACACCGCCTGGGCGGCGCACGAGTCGCGCCAGCGCTGCCTCGACGAGCTGGCCGCCAACGTCGAGGCCTTCCTGCGCGGGGAGCGCAGGAACCGCGTGGACTGACTCAGCCGCGCAGCAGGCTGCGCAGCATCCAGGCGGTCTTCTCGTGTACCGAGAGCCGCTGGGTCAGAAGGTCGGCGGTCGCCTCGTCCCCGCCCGTCTCCACGGCAGCGAATACGCCCCTCGCGGTGCGCGCCACGGCCTCGTGGCCGGCCACGAGCAGCGACACCATCTCGAGCGCGGGCGGCACGCCCTCGGTCTCCGCGACGCTCGAGAGCTTGCCGAACTCGGCGTAGGTTCCCGGCGAGTAGAAGCCCAGGGCGCGGATGCGCTCGGCGATCAGGTCCAGCGCGTTCCACAGCTCCGTGTACTGCACCATGAACATCTCGTGCAGCGTGTTGAACATCGGCCCCTCCACGTTCCAGTGGAAGGCGTGGGTCTTCAGGTACAGCGAGTAGGTGTCGGCGAGCAGGCGGGCGAGCCCGTCGGCGATGGCCTGGCGCTGTTCCTCCGGGATGCCGATGTCGAGGGCTGGTGCGTTCGGCTTCATCTGTGTTGGCTCCTTGAGTCGGGTTTAGTCTCAGTCTAATCGAAGGTCAGGGTGCCCTGTCGGTGACCCTGGTCACCGCGGCGGCGGCGCGGCCTCTCGGCGGACGCCAGCCCCGACCTGCGGCTGCCGTGCTTCTGCTGGATGTCGCTGGCCTCGACCCGGTGGTCGGCGGTCCGGCGCAAGGCGTGGATGCGCTCCCGCGCCTCGCGTGCCGCCCGCACGGGGTCCACCAGCGGCTGCGGGTAGTTGTCGCCGAGACGCAGGCCCCGATCCGCGAGCAGCGACGTCGGCGCCGCCCAGGGCTCGTGCAGCCAGCTGTCGGGCAGCGCGGCGAGCTCGGGCACCCAGCGGCGGATGAACACGCCCTCCGGGTCCTGGTCGCGCGACTGCTTCAATGGGTTGTAGATGCGCGCGGTGTTCACGCCGGTGGTGCCCGACTGCATCTGCGCCTGCGGATAGTGGATACCCGCCTCGAAGTCCGTGAAGCGGCGCGCCAGCGCGATCGCCGGCTCGCGCCAGTGCTGCCAGAGGTGGTAGCTGGAGAAGGACATGACCATGGCCCGCATGCGGAAGTTGAGCCAGCCGGTGGCCGTGAGCGCGCGCATGCAGGCATCCACGAACGGGAAGCCCGTCCGCCCTTCGATCCACGCGGCAACGACGGCAGGGTCGGCCGGTTCCGGCCGCAGGCCGTCGTAGCCGCGATGCAGGTTGTGGCGTTCGAGCCCCGGCTCGTCCTCCAGTTTCTGAATGAAGTGGCAGTGCCAGTGCAGCCGGCTCACGAATGAGCGCAGCGACGCCGCGTAGGCCGCATCGCCCGCCTCGCGGTGGCGATGCATCGCGCGCGAGGCCGCCTGGAGAGCCTCGCGCATCGAGAGCGACCCCAGGGCCAGGTCGGCCGACAGGCGCGAGCAGGCGTCGAAGGCGAGCAGCGGGCTCGCCATCGCGCGGCGGTAGTCGCGGCCGCGGACCTCGAGGAAGGAGCGCAGCCGTTCGAGCGCCGCCGCCCGGCCACCCGGCTGCCGTCCGGGGCACGGATCCGGGTCGAGGCCCAGCGACGCCGCGTCCGGCCACTCGTCCGACGGCAGGTCCGCGAAGCGGATCGTGCCGGGCGCGGGCACCCGCGGCGCCGCCATGAAGCGGTCCCAGGCGCGGGCCCACCCGTCGCGGCTCGGCAGGCGCCGGATCACCCCGTGCTGCGGCGCCTCGAGAAACGGCACGCCGGCCGCGCGGGCCCAGCGGTGCACCGCGCGGTCGCGGTCGTAGGTCCACAGCAGGCCCGTCTCCTCGTGCGCATGCAGGCACGCGATGCCGTGGCGCGCGTGCAGCGCAGCCAGCACCTCCACCGCCTCTCCCGCACGCAGCACCAGCCGCGCGCCCAGCCGCGCGCCCAGCCGCGCGAGCGCCGCGTCGAGGTCGACGAGGCACTCACGGAGGAAATCGAAGTGCCGGCCGGCCATCTCCGGCTGGCGCCACAGGCCGGGCTCCAGAATGTAGAGCGGCAGCACGGGCTGTCCCGTGGCCACGGCCGCGGCGAGCGGCGCGTGGTCGTGGACCCTGAGGTCGCGCTTGAACCAGACGACGGCGATCATCTTGTCGGCTTCGCAGCGGCGCGCGGATCGGAGGCGGCCGCCGAGCCCCGGGACCGCGCGCGGGGTACCGCCGGATGACCCGCGGGACTACCTCGGATACAGCAGCGTGAAGGTCAGGCGAAGGCCCCAGTCGGGCCCGCCCGTCGGGGCGTCGAGGTAGCCGCGCACGCCGGCATCAATGCTGACGAGCTGGCGGCCCAGCTTCATGACCTGGCTGACCTTCAGGTTGACCGGCGCGGTCCACTGCCCGGCTTCCCAGTCGTAGGTGGACTCGGAGTTGAACCCGAGCGTGCGGCCCTTGCCGAGGGCGTACGACACGAACGGCTGGACCAAGGTCGTGCTGATCTCGGCGTCGCCGCTCACGTCCTCGAGGTGGTTCGCCAGCGCGCCCACGGTCCACTTGCCCTGCTGCTTCAGGACCACGGCCGTCGGGCCGAGCGCCCAGGTATCGGCGCCGAGGTCGCTGGAGCCGGTCGGCAGCAAGGCAGCCGGCCCGACGCCCCAGATGATCCCGGCGTCGGTCGGGGCCTTCGGCGAGAAGAAGAGGCTCTGGAGGATGTCGCCGAAGCCCGACTGGTCGGTGCCGGGTATCACATCCTCCTGGTAGATGATCGGGAGGATCGTGCGCGAAATCAGGTTCCAGTCCTCGGAGATCGAGACGGGGATCACCGGCTGCACGTTGACATAGTGCTTGTAGCCGTCCTCGCCGAAGGTCTCGTCGTAGTTGTACTGGATGGGCAGGCTGATGAGGGCGGCCAGCGGATTAGCCAGCTTCATCGCGAGCGCGTCCGCATCGGGCGCCCCCGCGGGCGCCGCCTCCTGCGCACCTGCGGCTCCGCTCACGGAAACGAGCGCCGCGGCAACCGCCAACGCCACCAAATCAGGAAAACGAAATCTCATGTGGACGCTCCGAGCCGCCGACACTGCGGCTCCCGGCGCCCATCATGAATCGCGGACCACCGAAGGAGTCCTTCGCATTTCGAAGCGCCGACGGCACCTCGACGCCGTGCGAGTGACGCGGGAGCCGGCGCCTGCAGCCTAGCCGACGGCGAAAGCACCCCGCAGGCCGTCGATCATGAACTGCACGGCGAGCGCGGCGAGCACCACGCCGGCCAGGCGGCTGACCACGTGCGCGCCGGTCACGCCGATCGCGCGGTTCACGAAGGGCGCGGTGAGCAGCAGGATCAGCGTGATCAGCAGCACCGCGGCGATGACGCCCAGAAGCCCGAGCTTGAGCAGGATGTCGTCGCCCGCGGTGCCGAAGGTCAGGAGCACCGTGGCGAGCGCGCCCGGTCCGGCGATGAACGGGAAGGCCAGCGGGAACACTGAGATATCCGCGCGCTGCGTCACCTCGGCCTTCTCCTCGCTCGTGGTCTTGGTGCCCGACTCGCGAGCGAACACCATTTCGAGCGCGATCAGAAACAGCATCACGCCGCCCGCGATGCGGAAGGCGTCCACGCTGATGCCCATCATGCGGATGAACCACGCGCCGCCCAGCGCGAAGAGCGCGAGCACGATGCCGGACACCGCCACGGCCTTGAGCGACATCTTCCGCCGGTAGGCCGCGCTCGCGCCATTGGTCAGCGAGGCGAACACGGGCACCAGCGTGACCGGCTCGACCACGACGAAGAACAGGACGAAGAACTTCAGGAGCTCGTCGATCATTCGTAGTCCGCGGGGTCGACGCCCTCGGCCAGGAACACGTGGCCCCCGATGACTTCCACCGGCAGCGCCTCCAGCGACTGGCCGGCGCAGGGACCGTCCACGCAGTAGCCGGTCGCGATTTCGAACAGCGCGCCGTGCGAGAAGCAGACGATCAGCGAGCGGTCGGGCGTGAGAAAATCGTGCGGCTTGAGGTTGAGCGGATGGCCGGCATGCGGGCAACGGTTGCGGTAGGCGTGGATCGTATCGCCCCGGCGCACGACGAAGCCGGACAGCGGCCAGGGACCGGCGCCGAGGGTGAAGGCACGGCAGGGCCGCTCCGCAAGGTCGTGCAGCGCGCAGATCACCCGCCCGGTGTCGATCGTCGAGGTCAAACGCCAGCTCCCTCAGCCGCCCTTCCCGGCGGTGCCGAGCGCGCTGTCTATCATGCCCCGGCGCATCATGAACCAGAAGAGCAGGATCCCCGGCAGCGCCAGCACGGTGGTCAGCAGGTAGAAGTTCACGTAGCCCAGCGTCTCGATGAGGCCGCCCGCGGTGGTGCCGGTCAGCAGGCGCCCCAGCACGCTCGCCGCGGCGGAGATCAGCGCGTACTGCGTGGCCGTGAACTGCAGGTTGCACAGCGCCGAGAAGTAGGCGACCACGACGACGCCGCCGTAGCCGCTCGCGAAGTTCTCGAAGCCGATCGCGCCCGCGAGTCCCAGGTTGCTGTGACCCGCCGCGGCCAGCGCCGCGAAGCTCAGGTTCGAGACGCACATCAGCACCAGGGCCACCAGCACCGAGCGCTTGAGCCCGAGCCTCGCGTAGATGATCCCGCCGATGAAGATGCCGGCGAGGTAGGCCCAGAAGCCGAAGGCGACGTCGTAGACCGCGATCTCGTCGTTGGTGTAGCCGAGCTCGTTGAAGAGCAGCCGGAAGGTCAGGTTGGCGAGCGTGTCGCCGATCTTGTGCACCAGGATGAACAGCAGCACGACCCAGGCGCCCGAGCGGCGCAGGAACTCCACGAAGGGGCCGGCGATCGAGCTCCAGACGGCGGCGAGGCCGCGCTTCTCGTTCGAGACCACGTGACGGGCCGGCTCGCCGACGATCAGCCCGGTGAGCATGGCCGGCAGCGCGAAGGCGGCGCAGGCGATGTAGGCCGCCGCCCATCCCATCCGCTCGGCGACGACGAGCGCCAGGGCGCCGGCTGCGGCGGACCCGATGCGCCAGCCGTACTGCGACATGCCCGAGCCCACGCCGAGCTGGTGGGGCTTCAGCGTCTCGATGCGGTAGGCGTCGATGACGATGTCGTAGGTGGCGCCCGCAACGCCGACCAGCAGGGCCGCCACGACCGTGGCCTGAATGCCCGCCGCCGGGTCCACGAGCGCGAGGTTCACGACCGCGGCGATCACCGCCGCGCCCGACAGCAGCAGCCAGGACACGCGCTGGCCGAGCCGGCCCAGCAGCGGGATGCGCACCCCATCCACGATCCAGGCCCAGAAGACCTTGAGGTTGTAGACCAGGAAGGCCAGCGTGAACGCGGTGATCGTGCGCTTGTCGATCCCGTCCTGCGCGAGGCGCGTGGTCAGCGTGGCGCCGATCATCGCGTAGGGAAATCCCGAGGAGACGCCGACGAAGAAGGCGGCGAGGGACTCCTTCTCGAGGTAGGGCCTGAAGGCCGCCCACGGTCCGCCGCGGCCCGCCGGGGCCGGCGCCGCCTCGCTCACAGCTCGTAATCCATGACGAGCGGCGCGTGGTCGGAGAAGCGCCGGTCCTTGTAGATGCGCGCCGAGCGGGCCTTGCCGGCGAGGCCGGGCGAGACGACCTGGTAGTCGAGGCGCCAGCCGACGTTCTTCACCCAGGCCTGGCCGCGGTTCGACCACCACGTGTACTGCCGCGGGCGAGGGTCCACCTCGCGGAAGGCGTCCACCCAGCCGAGTTCGCCGAACAGCCGGTCGAGCCAGGCACGCTCCTCCGGCAGGAAGCCGGAGTTCTTCTGGTTCGAGCGCCAGTTCTCGAGGTCGATGGGCTTGTGCGCGATGTTGAAGTCGCCGCAGAGGACATGGTCGCGCGGCCGGCGCGCGAGGCCGGCGAGCCACGGCAGGAAGGCGTCGAGGAAGCGGAACTTGGACGCCTGCCGGTGCGGGCCCGCCGAACCGGAAGGGAAGTAGACCGACACGACCGACAGCCTGCCGAAGCGCGCCTCGAGGTAGCGGCCCTCGCGGTCGAACTCGTCCACCCCGAAGCCGCGGATCACCTCGTCCGGCTCGGTCCGGGAGAAGATTGCCACGCCGGCGTAGCCCTTCTTTTCCGCGTCGTGGTAGAAGCAGTGCCAGCCCCTGGGCCGGAAGTCGCCGTGGTCGAGCTGGTGCTCCTGGGCCTTGGTCTCCTGCAGGCAGAGGACGTCGGCGCGCTGGCGCGGCAGCCAGGTGAACAGGCCCTTGCGGGCCGCCGAACGGATGCCGTTGCAGTTGAGGGTGACGATGCGCATTTGCCGGTCCCGGGCGAAGGCGCAATCATACGCGCCTGCCGAGCGGGAGAATGCATGCAGCCGTACCAGCAGGAATTCATCGAACTCGCCCTGTCGCAGGAGGTGCTGCGCTTCGGCGAGTTCCGCCTGAAGAGCGGGCGCCTGAGCCCGTACTTCTTCAACGCCGGCCTGTTCAACACCGGTGGCGCCATGGCGACCCTCGGGCGCTGCTACGCGCGCGCCATTACCGAGGGCGGGCCGTCTTTCGACATGCTCTTCGGCCCGGCCTACAAGGGCATCCCCCTGGTCACGGCTACCGCCACGGCGCTGGCCGACTGGCACGGCCGGAGCCTGCCCTTCGCGTTCAACCGCAAGGAGGCGAAGAAGCACGGCGAGGGCGGATCGCTGATCGGCGCGCCGCTCGCCGGCCGGGTCCTGATCATCGACGACGTCATCTCCGCCGGCACGGCGATCCGGGAGTCCATCGAGATCATCCAGGCCGCCGGGGCGACCCCGGCCGGCGTGGTCGTCGCGCTGGACCGCCAGGAGCGGGGGCAGGATTCGGCCCTGTCGGCCGTCCAGGAGGTTCAGCGGGCCTTCAGCATCCCGGTGATACACATCATTTCGCTGCGGCACCTGATCGAGCATCTGGAGGCCCAGGACCGGCAGGCCGAGCTCGCGGCGCTGCGGAGCTATCGCGCAGCCTGGGGCGTCGAGGCCGAATCGTGACGCAGTCGGCGGGCGCGACCGCCCGCGGGAGCAGACCATGCCGTCCGGGATTTCAAGAATGACCAACCGACTGATTCTGCTGGCCCTGCCGCTTCTCGCGCTGGTCCTCTCGGCCGCGCAGGCGGAGGCGCAGAAGGTCTATCGGTGGGTGGACAAGAACGGCCAGGTCCACTACGGGGACAAGGTCCCGCCCGAGTACGCCAGCCAGAACCGCGACGTGCTGAACAAGTCCGGCATCAAGGTCGGCACCGAGCTGGCCGCCGGAACGCCCGAGGCGATCAAGGCGCGCGAGGAGGCGGAGCGCGCCCAGGCCGCTGCGGCGGAACAGGCCCGGCGCGACCGGATGCTGCTGCAGACCTACCAGTCCCCCGAGGAGATCGAGCTCCTGCGCGCGCGCCGGCTGGACCAGATCGACGCCCAGCTCACGATCCAGGAGCAGTCGCTCGCGAACCTCAAGCAGCGCCGCGCCGAGCAGATGCGCCAGGCCTCGCGCTATGCGCCGCACAGCTCGAAGCCCGACGCCCCGCCGCTGCCCGAGGGGCTCGCCGGCGACCTCGAGCAGTCCGCGTCGGACATCCGCGTGCAGGAAGAAAACCTGCAGAAGAAGCGCGAAGAGCGCGAGGCCGTGGACCGCAAGTTCGACGAGGACCTCGAGCGCTTCAAGGAGCTGCGCAAGATCGACTAGGGCCCTACTTCCGGCCCGAGCTGCCGAAGCCGCCGGCGCCGCGCGCGGACTCCTCGAAGCTGTCGACCACCTCGAGGGCGACCTGCACCACGGGCACGATCACCATCTGGGCGATGCGCTCGCCTGGCTCGATGGTGAAGGGGTGGCTGCCGCGGTTCCACACCGAGACCATCACCTGCCCCTGGTAGTCCGAGTCGATCAGGCCGACGAGGTTGCCGAGCACGATGCCGTGCTTGTGCCCGAGGCCCGAGCGCGGCAGCAGCACGGCCGCGAGGCCCGGGTCGTCGAGGTGGATGGCGAGGCCGGTGGGGACGAGCTGGGTCTGGCCGGGCTCGAGCGCGAGCGGCGCCTCGAGGCAGGCGCGCAGGTCGAGGCCGGCCGAGCCGCCGGTAGCGTAGTGCGGCAGCGGGATCGAGTCGCCGATGCGGGGGTCGAGGATGCGGACCTTGAGCCGGTGCATCAGCGGCGCACGTGCACGACGTTGCTGGCGGGCCGCGACTGCGCCGCCATGCGCGCGGCGACCAGGGCAACGAGCCGCCGGGCGAGGTCGAGCTTGCCGGCGGTCATGAGTTCCTCCCGGCCGCCGTCCCACAGCACGGTGAGAGCGTTCTCGTCGCGGTCGAACGCGAGCCCGTCGCCCACGCGGTTGGCGGCGATCATGTCCAGCCGCTTGCGCTCGAGCTTCGCCCGCGCGTGCTCCTCGACCCTCTGCGTCTCGGCGGCAAAGCCGACGACGAACGGCCGCGGCTCGAGGGCCGCCACCGAGGCGAGGATGTCCGGCGCCTTCACGAGCTCCAGCGTCATCGTCGGGGCTTCTTTCTTGATCTTCTCCGGCGCCACCTGCGCCGGCTCGTAGTCAGCGACGGCGGCGGCGCCGATGTAGACATCCGCGCCGCGCAGGGCAGCGTGCACGGCCTCGTACATCTGCCGCGCGCTCTCGACGTCCACGCGGGTCACCCCCGGTGGCGCGGGCAGCGCCACCGGCCCGCTGACGAGCACCACCTCGGCGCCGGCCTCGCACGCCGCCTGCGCAACCGCATAGCCCATCTTCCCGGAGCTGCGGTTCGTGAGGAAACGCACGGGGTCCAGCCGCTCTCGCGTCGGCCCCGCGCTCACCACCACCTTTCGGCCGGCGAGCGGCCGGGAGAGCCCGACGCCCGCAAACACCGCTTCGGCCAGCTCCACCGGCTCGAGCATGCGGCCCTCGCCGGTCTCCCCGCAGGCCTGCTCGCCCGAGGCGGGACCGTGCAGCGCCACGCCGCGGGCGCGCAGCGAGGCGACGTTCGCCTGCGTGGCGGGGTTGGACCACATCAGCCGGTTCATGGCCGGCGCGAGGTGCAGCGGCGCGGCCGTGGCGAGGCACAGCGTGGCCAGCAGGTCATCCGCGCGACCATGGACCAGGCGCGCCATGAACTCGGCCGTGGCAGGCGCCACCAGCACCAGGTCGGCCCAGCGCGCGAGCTCGATGTGGCCCATGGCCGCCTCGGCGGCCGGATCCCACAGCGATTCGCGCACCTCGCGCCCCGAGACCGCCTGCAGCGCCAGCGGCGCCACGAACTGCCGTGCGCTCACCGTCATGACGACCTGCACCTCGGCGCCGCGCTCGCGCAGGCGCCGGACGAGGTCCGGCGTCTTGTAGGCGGCGATGCCGCCCGTGATGCCGAGCAGGATGCGCGGGGCGCGTCGGTCGTTCATGGCGGCATTATTGCGCCCGCCCCGGGCGAACACCATTGCGCCATGCCGCCGGGTTCTGACCTCATGCCGCGATCGGAAGATCGCGCCATCCCGCCCGCTTTGTGCCCGTTCCCGGGCCTTTCCCGCCGACCCGTCCCGGCCGGCGCGCCGCAGAATCGGCGCCGGGAGGTGCCATGCTGTTCAGGGACTGGCCCGCGGCCGAGAAGCCGCGCGAAAAGCTGCTGGAGCTCGGGCCCGGCGCGCTCACCGAGGCCGAGCTGATCGCGCTGCTCCTGCGTCACGGCCACCGTGGCGCGAGCGCGCTGGACCTCGCCCGGTCGCTGCTCGCCCGTTTCGGTTCACTCAGGGGCCTGCTGTCCGCGCCGCGCGAGGACGTCTGCCGCCATCCCGGCATCGGCACGGCCCGCTGGGCGGAGCTGCAGGCGGCGCTCGAGTTGGTGCGGCGCCACCACCTCGAGCGGCTCCGCTTCGGGCCGGCGCTCACCAGCCCGCGCGCCGCGCGCGACTTCCTCATCGCGCGGCTGCGCGACCGCGATCACGAGGTGTTCTGCTGCCTGTTCCTCGACACCCGCCACCGCCTGCTGGGCTTCGACGAGCTCTTTCGCGGCACGCTCGACGGCGCGAGCGTCCACCCGCGCGAGGTGGTCAAGACCGCGCTCGCGCGCAACGCGGCGGCGGTGATCCTCGCCCACAACCACCCCTCCGGCGTGGCCGAGCCGAGCCAGGCGGACGAGATCATCACCACCAGGCTCAGGGATGCGCTGGCGCTGGTGGACATCCGCCTGCTCGACCACCTGATCGTGGGCGACGGAACCTGCGCATCGCTGGCGGAGCGAGGGCTGGTGTGACCAGGGCCCTGGGCCGGTCCCCCGGCGGCCGGTCCCTCTCCGGCCGCCGGGTTACGGCGTGTCCTCCCGAACGGGGCTGGGGGCCCCGTGCCTGCGGCCGGCTGCGCGAACGCGAAGCGCGAGGCCGGCCGAGACAACTGGAGGCTAGCGCCGGTGGGCCCCGGCCGGAAATTCGTGCCTGCCCGTACGGGCCTTGCCCCGCCCGCAGGGCCCGCCCCGTCAATGCTGGCTGCGCACCCACTCCAGGCTGATGCGGACGGCGTCGGCGAGGCTGCGACACTGCAGCTTCTCCATCATGCGCGCCTTGTAGACCTCGACCGTGCGCGGGCTGATGCCGAGGCGCTCGCCGATCTCGCGGTTCTGCAGGCCGTCGGCGATCAGGAGCAGCACCTCTCGCTCCCGCGGCGTCAGGCGCGACACGCGATCCTCCACGCGCGTCCGCTCGGCCTGCTCGGCGTGGCGCTCCTGGTCCCGGCGGATGGCATTCTGCAGCACGTCGAGCAGCACCTCGTCGTCGACCGGCTTCTCGAGGAAGTCGAAGGCGCCGGCCTTGAGCGCCTGGCGCGTGGTCGCGACGTCCCCGTGCGCCGTGAGCACCACCACCGGCAGCGAGGAGCCGCGCTGCGCGAGCGCCTGCTGGAGCTCGATGCCCGTGAGGCCCGGCATCTTGAGGTCGGTGAGGATGCAGCCTCGCCACTGCGGCTCGAAGGTCGCGAGCAGCGACTCGGCGCTCGAGTAGACGCGGGTGCGCAGTCCCTTCAGCGAAAGCAGCAGGGAAAGCGAGTCCCGCACCGAAGGATCGTCGTCCACGAGGAACACGGTGGCATCGTGCATCGGTTCGTCCTTCAGCCGCAGCGGATCGGCAGCTGCACTGCGAAGCATGCACCGCCGAGGCGGCTCGGCGCGAGCGCCAGATCCGCCGACTGGGCCTGCAGCAGCGAGCGGCTGATGGCGAGGCCGAGCCCCATGCCGTCCGGCTTGGTGGTCAGGAAGGGCTCGAACAGTCGCGGCGCAACCTCCTCGGCGATGCCGGGACCCGAGTCGTCGACCTCGATCCTCAGGCCGTCGCCCGACGGCTGCGCGGAAAGCCGGACGCGGCGCAGGTCCGGCGGCTGCGCGGCGGCCGCCTCGCAGGCGTTGCCGAGCAGGTTGTGCAGCACCATCTCCAGCTGGATCCGGTCGCAGCAGGCCGGCGGCAGCCCGGCCGGCAGGTCCAGCTCCAGCGAGATGCCGTCGCGCCGGACGCGCTCGGCGAAGGCCGCGCGCACCCCTTCGATCGCCTCGGCGAGGTCCACCGGGCCCGTGCGGGGGGCGCCGCCGCTGTAGAAATCGCGCAGGCGGCGCATCACGTCCGAGGCGCGCATCGCCTCGCGGGCCGCCTTCTCGAGGGTTCCCGGCAGGCGCTCATCGGCGTCCTGGATCGGCTCCGCCAGGATCTGGGCCGCCTGCAGGTAGGACACCAGCGCCGTGATCGGCTGGTTCAGCTCGTGCGTCAGCGCCGAGGCCAGCTCGCCGGCCACGGCGAAGCGCATCGAGCGCGCGAGCGCCGTGTCCCGTTCGCGCAGCCGAGCCTGGGCGGCGTGCCGCTCGGTCGCATCGCGCACGATGACGATGTGCCGCGCCGCGGCGGGCGAGTCGAGGCCTGCCCAGGCGATGTCCACGGGAAAGCGCGTGCCGTCGAGGCGGGACGCCGACAGGCTGCTGCGTCCCTCGCGCGCGACGAGTTCGAGTCCCGGCAGCAACTGTCCCGCGGGCAGCGCCTCGAGCGCGCCGCCGCCCGCCGCGAACATGCGAAGCGCCGCGGGGTTGGCCGACACCACCCGCCCGCCGGCGTCGAGCGACAGCACGGCATCCGGCGCGGTGGCGAGCAGCGCACGCTGCTCCGCCTCCTGCGCGGCGACGCGCTCAAGCGCCCGGCGCCGCTCGGAAACGACCGCCCCTAGCAGCAGGGCCGTGGTGCCGAGGGTCAACATCAGGAACTGGATGTCCACGAAGGGCAGGAAATCGAGGCGGTCTTCCACGGTCACGACGAGCCCGGCCTGCATGCCGAGCGTGGCCAGCGCCGCCCCGGGCACGCCCCAGCGCAGCGCAATCCAGATCACCGGCACGAACAGCGGGTAGAAGAAACGGACCTCGTCGGCCGGGAAAGCCACCACCAGCCACAGGATGCCCATCGTCGCGAGCGCCTGCGCCGCCACTTCGAGCGCCCGGCGGCGGATGGCGCCGAGACCCGCGCGCCACATGGGCAGCAGCGCGAACAGGGGCACCACGGTGATCACGCCGTTCAGGTCGCCGACCCAATAGCGCGCGATGCCCGGCACGACGGCCTGCGCCGGCAGCAGGTTCGCCGCGAGGTAGACGATCGCGTAGCCGGCCGCCACCAGGAGCGTGGCCGCCATCGCCGTGCCCACCAGCCAGGTCGCCTGGACGGGATTCGAGATCGGGCCGGCGAGGCGTGGCCGCAGGAACACGGCCGCGGCCGTGTAGCCGAGGGCGATGACCGCCGAGGACGCTGCCAGCACCGGGAGACCGGCCGGGTTGTCGCGCACGACCAGCTCCGAGGCCAGGGCGGCCAGGGCGACGATCCATCCCCAGCCGGCGCCCCGCGCCAGCAGCAGGGCCAGCGCGAGGCCCGCCTGGGGATTCCACGGCGTGATGCCCAGCTTCAATACCGGCTGGACATAACTCAGCCAGTCGAGCAGCACGTAGGCCGCAACGAAGGCCAGGGCGAGGGCAAGGGTCCTGGGGCCGGGGAGTGTCATCGTGGGCGCTTAGGCGGGGCCGGCGGGTAGTGTGCGCAAACCGAAGCCCGGCCGGAACCGCGGCGAGGCCGCGCGGCCGGGCCCCGGCCCGGCCCCGTGGCCCCGGCGCTCTTGCCACGACCGGCGCGGGCTGGTCTAATACGCGGCTCTTTCACGGCACAGGCCGGGGTCTTCCCTGCCGGCCTGCAACGGAGTGATGGTCATGTCTCGAGTCTGCCAGGTCACGGGAAAGCGCCCGATCACCGGCAACAAGGTGTCGCACTCGAACATCAAGAAGCGCCGCCGCTTCCTGCCGAACCTGCATCGCCAGCGGTTCTGGGTCGAGGGCGAGAAGCGCTGGATCACGCTGCGCCTGACCTCTGCGGCCATGCGCACGATCGAAAAGAAGGGCATCGAGGCCGTGATCGCGGAGTTGCGTGCCTCGGGCCAGCACGTCTGAGGAGAATGAGCCATGCGTGACAAGATCAAGCTCGTCTCGACCGCCGGCACGGGCCATTTCTACACGACGACCAAGAACAAGCGCCTGCATCCGGAGAAGATGGAGGTCAGCAAGTTCGACCCCGTCGTCCGCAAGCACGTGCCCTACAAGGAAGGCAAGATCAAGTAAGGCTGCCCGCCCAGCCTGGCGATCCCGAAGGCCCGTCCCAGGACGGGCCTTTGCACATCCGGGCCCCGGCGATGCGCCCCACGCCATGCCCGAACTCCCCGAAGTCGAGACCACCTGCCGCGGCATCGCTCCCTCGCTCGAGGGCCGGCTGATCGAGCGCGTCGTGCTGCGCGAGCGCCGGCTGCGCTGGCCCGTGCCGCCGGGCTTCGAGCGCCAGCTCGCCGGCCGGCGCATCACGCGCGTGGACCGGCGCGCCAAGTACCTGCTCATCCGCACCGACGGCGGCACCCTCGTCGCGCATCTCGGCATGTCCGGCAGCCTGCGCGTCCTGGTCCGGGGGCTGGCGCCGCGGCCGCACGACCACGTGGACCTCGTGCTCGACTCGGGCCGCGTGCTGCGCCTCAACGACCCGCGGCGCTTCGGCAGCCTGCACTGGGTAGTCGGCGATCCCGAGGCGCACCCGCTGCTGGCCGGGCTCGGCCCCGAGCCGCTGGGTCCGGGCTTCGACGGCGACTACCTCTGGCGGCGGGCGCGCGGCCGGCGCGTCGCGGTCAAGCTGCTGATCATGAACGCGCAGGTCGTCGTGGGCGTGGGCAACATCTACGCCAGCGAGGCGCTGTTCCGCGCCGGGATCCGCCCGACGACACCGGCGGGCCGGGTGAGCCGCGCGCGCATGGAAAAGCTCGCGCAGGCGATCCGGGACGTGCTCTCCGAGGCGATCCGGGTGGGCGGCACGACGCTGCGAGACTACGTCAACCCGGACGGCGCGCCGGGCTACTTCCGCCAGGAACTCTTCGTCTATGAGCGCGCCGGCGAGCCCTGCCGGCGCTGCCGCACGCCCATCCGGCAGCGGGTGCTCGGCCAGCGCTCGACCTACTGGTGCCCCACCTGCCAGCCAGCCTGAGGCCCCGGCTCAGCCGCCGATCTGGCCGGTCGCGATCGCGAACGAAGCGCGCAGCTTGAGCGCCTCCTCGACGAGGGGATGGACGAACTCGGACACGTCCCCGCCCAGCATGGCGATCTCGCGCACCAGGGTGGAGGAGATGAACGTGAACTGCTCCTGTGGCGTGAGGAACACGTAGTCCACGTCGCGCGACAGGTGGCGGCTCATGTTGGCGAGCTGGAACTCGAACTCGAAGTCGGACACCGCGCGCAGGCCGCGCATGACCACGCCGCAGTTCTGCTCGCGCGCGAAGTCCACGGTCAGTCCCGAGTAGCCCATGACCTCGACGTTGTCGAGGTCGGCGAGCACGCGCCGGGCGAGGTCCACGCGCCGCTCCAGCGTGAACAGCGGCGCCTTGTTGGGATTGGCGGCGATGCCGATCACCACTCGATCGAACATGCTCGCCGCGCGGCGCACCAGGTCGTGGTGCCCGTTGGTGATCGGGTCGAAGGTGCCCGGATACACGACGCTGCGCTTGTGGTTGGGCATTACGCCTCGCTCTCCCCTGGCATGACGCCGAGATGATAGCCGACCTCGCCCGCGCGGCCGCTGCGGTGCGCCGCAAGCGGCGCGGGCCAGGCCGGCGCGCCGCGCGAGGCCGGCTGCTCGACGTAGACCCGCGCGCCCGGCGCGAGCCAGCCGCCCGCCACGAGGCGGGCGAGCAGGCCCGGCACGACGTCGTCGTCGAAGGGCGGGTCGAGGAAGACGACGTCGAAGCGCTCGGCCCGCCCGGCGAGGTGATCACCGGCACCGCCCTGCACCACCCGGCCCGCCTCGGGCGCAAGCAGCGCCACGGTCTCCCGCAGGTGGCGCGCCACGGCCGGCGCGCGCTCGACGAACACCACGCTCGAGGCGCCGCGCGAGAGCGCCTCGAACCCGAGCGCGCCGCTGCCGGCGAAGAGATCGAGGCAGCGCGCACCCGCAATGCTCGGCGCCAGCCAGTTGAAGAGCGTCTCGCGCACCCGGTCAGGCGTGGGCCGCAGTCCTTCGGCCACGGGGAAGCGCAGCTTCCGGCCGCGCCAGCGGCCAGCGATGATCCGAAGCTCGTTGCGGCCGTGAGACGCGGCCGGGGCCGCGCCATTTTGCACTGCATTGTCGCGGCGACTGCGGTGATTACGAGGCATCGGCAAGCGTCATTCCCGTAGACTTGCGGGGACTGGAAGGCCGAGCGTAGGCTCGGCTACAACGACTCGAGCGCGATCATACGCGCCCGCGGGATACGACCAACAACGCCGGAGAACATCCGTCATGAGGACTCGCAACATCGCCGCTGTGCTGGCCGCGGTCATGCTGGTGGGGGGCTGCTCTGACTCTGCAACCAACGATGCCCCGGGGGTTGGCCCAACCACCCCGACGAGCGGCAACGGCGCGCCGCCGCCGCCGCCGGCCGGCGTGGGCTCGTTCAAGGCGCTGTTCGTGGCGTCGAACGGCATCTTCCCCTACCCGACCGACCTGTACTTCAACGGCAGCACCGACGGCACGCTCAACATCCCCGCGGCCGCGCAGTTCCCGCAGCGGGTGGTGATGAACCAGCTCGACGGGTTCTCGACGACTGCAAGCAGCTTCTTCCGAATGAGCATGGCGGTGAAGAACGATCCCGTCATGCTCGCCTCGAACATCCGGATCGTCCGCGCCCCGATGCTGCGCGACGCGGCGAGCGGCGTGTACGCGCCGGTCGGCGTCCTCGGCGTGCTGCAGCCGGGCGTTGACTACTCGGTGCGCATCGCGCCGCAGCCGGACAGCATGGGCGCCGTGATCGAGATCGAGTGGCTCAAGCCGCTCGCGCCGAGCAGCGGCACCGGCCTCGGCAATGGCTACGTGGTGCTGGTCAGCAACGGCATCCAGAACACGAGCAACACGCCGGCGACGCCGGACACCGACTACCTCACGGCACGCACCGAGGCGATCCGCGAGCTCGGCCGCGCGCAGGCGAGCGGCAATCCAGCGACCTTCGTGCCGACCTGCCCGGGCATCACGAACCCCACGCTGAACAGCGTCTGCCGGGTGACCTACACGCACCTCGCCATCGGCGCGCAGCTGCCGGCGCCGGTCACGGTCAACCCGGCGAACGTGGTCGTCTCGTACAGCTTCACGACGCAGTCCACGCGCGATGCGCTGGTGCTGATGTCCCAGACCCGGACCGCGCAGCCCATTGCCGCGCTGCCCACGGGACTCAATACGAGCAACCTCATTAATGGCCTGCCGGGCATTGCCGACGTGTATGCCGGCACGCTGCAGGTGCCGTACTTCCTGACGCCGCCGAGCGTCGCCGATCCGACCGGGCCGCTGACGAAGCCCTGGACGGCGGCAGGCGCCTCCGCGGTGCCCGGCATTTCCGCGGCCAATCGCGACATTACCCGCTTCAACCTCGTTCCGGAGAAGAAGACCGACCTGAAGATCCCGATGCTGGTCTTCAAGCCGAACGGCAACTCGCCGAGCGGCGGCGCGAAACCTGCGAACGGCTGGCCGGTGGTCGTGTTCATGCACGGCCTGGGCGGCGACCGCACCAACGCAGTGCCGATCGCGGACACCTACGCGGCACAGGGTTTCGTGGTCGTGGCGATCGACCAGGTGCTCCACGGCATCACCAATCCCGCCAACCCGCTGTTCGCCGGACCCGCGAACCCGGCCTACAACCTCTTCTACGGACCCGGCACGGTCGAGCGCACCTTCAACGTCGACTACCAGAACAACGCGACCGGCGCGCCGGGCCCCGACGGCCAGGTCGACGGCTCGGGCCGCAACATCGTCGCCATCGCGCTCACCGCACCCCTCGTCGGCCGCGACGGCTGGCGCCAGACCGGCTCGGACCTGATCACGCTGGTCAAGTCGATCGGCAATCTCGACCTCGACGGCGTGCCCGGCGGCGACATCGACGTGTCACGGCTGCACTACGCCGGCATCTCGCTCGGCGGCATCGTCGGACCGGCCTGCGTCTGCAGCGAGATGAACAGCTACTACCTCAACGTGCCGGGCGGCCCGCTGCCGACGATCCTGCGGACATCGCCGAGCTTCGCGCCGGGCGTCAACGCGGCGCTCGCCTCGGTGAACCCGCTGCTGGTACCGACCAGCTCGCTGTACGCGCAGTACTTCCGCGAGGCACAGGCCGCATTCGACGCGGGCGATCCGTCGAACTACGTCCGTCAGCTCGCGGTAGACCGGCCGGTGCTCTTCAGCAAGGTGGTCGGCGACACGGTGGTGCCGAATCCGACCACGGACTTCCTGATTGCCGCAGCGGGCGCCAGCAAGGTGTCGACCGCGGGCCTGCAGCCGATCGCGGCGGGCGCCTCGAAGTTCGTGACCTTCACCTCCGGCAGCCACAGCTCGCTGCTCGATCCGTCGGCCAGCCTCGCGGTGACGCAGGAAATGCAGACCCACGCGGCCTCCCTGGTCGCGACCGGCGGCGCGGCCTTCCAGGTCGTGAACTCGGGGCTGCTGCAGCCCTAGCCTCGCGTCGGGCTCGATGATCCGCAGGGGCCGCTCACGCGGCCCCTGCTTTTTTGGAAGGGCGGAGGGGGACATTCCCTTGTTC
>JALORP010000105.1 GCA_025458865.1 Steroidobacteraceae bacterium
TCCGACGATTCCGCACATGGGGGTTTACCTTCTTGAAGGGTGCGCGAGGCTAGCAGGATTCTCAATGGGATCAAAAGCCTGGGCGGCTACAGGCCCGTCGCGGGGCCGGATGTGGGGCGCATTCTACGGCCGCCGGCGCGGGCTGTTGCGGTCGGCTTCACAGAATCCGGCCGCCCCCGGGGCACCGCACGGGCTACGGAAGGGGCACCACGGTCGCGGCCGTGTGTATACTCCTGGCCATTCATACACATGACTGCGTTACGATCGCCATGCGCACCAACATCGTCATCGATGACAAGCTGATCGCGGAAGCGATGAAACTTTCCGGCGCCCGGACCAAGCGCGAGGCCGTGGAGGACAGCCTGCGGCTGATGGTCCAGCTGAAGCGCCAGGAGCGGATCCGCAGCGCCCGCGGGAAGCTGAAGTGGACCGGCGACCTCGATCAGCGCCCGCGGGAAGCTGAAGTGGACCGGCGACCTCGATGCCATGCGCCACGACTGACGGCGACGGCAGGTGATCGTCGTAGACACCTCGGTCTGGATCGACTATTTCAATGGTGTACCGACACCGCAGGCCGGAGTGCTGGATGAACTCCTCGGTACGCGGGTGCTCGCGATCGGGGACCTGATCCTCGCCGAATTGCTGCAGGGTTTCGCGACCGAGCAGGACGCCAGGCGAGCGCTCGCCCTGCTCGAGCCGCTCGAGTTCCTGGCAATGGGCGGCCGCGACGTCGCAATCCAGTCCGCCGCCCACTACCGGCGCCTCCGTCGCAGCGGCGTCACCGTGCGAAAGACCATGGACATGCTCATCGGCACCTACTGCCTGATGCACGATCACGAGATCCTGCACAGTGATCGTGACTTCGACGTGCTGGCGAAGCACCTCGGGCTGAAGGTTGCCCGATGCTGACGGTGCCACGCCCATGCCAGGCACGCTCGTTCTCATTCTTCTCGCCGCCGGCTACCGTAGCCGCCGGACCAACGCTCACTTCTGCCTCAGCGAGTCATTGCGCGATGTACAGAACTGCCGTCCGTGCCCCTGTCTTCCTGATGCTGCTGGTGGTAGCCGCCGGTCTCGCCCAGTCGGCCGAGCCAGCGAAGCGGCCCATCACCCACGAGGACGTGTGGCTGATGCAGCGTCCCGGGGCGCTGGCCGCGAGCCCCGACGGCCGCTGGTTCGTCGCCTCGGTCGCCTCGCCCTCCTACGACGAGGACCAGAAGAGCAGCGATCTGTGGATCATGGCGGCCGACGGCAGCACGCCGCCGCGCCGCCTCACCGCCGGCAAGGGCTCGGAGGGCGACCCGGTGTGGAGCCCCGACTCGACGCGCATCGCGTTCTCGGCCAAGCGCGAAGGCGATGATGCCGCACAGATCTACGTACTCGATCTCGCCGGCGGCGAGGCGCAGCGCGTCACCAACTGGCCGGCCGCGGCGCGCTCCCCGCGCTTCAGCCCGGACGGCCGCTCCATCCTGTTCGTGGGGCTCGTGTACCCCGGCGCGGTGACCGAGGAGGACAACCGCAAGGCCGCGGCCGATCGCAAGGCGCGCAAGTACAACGCTCGCGCCTACGACAGCTTCCCGATCCGCCACTGGGACCGCTGGCTAGACGAGCAGCGCCCGACGCTGGTGGTGCAGTCGCTCGACGGCGCATCGACGGCGCGCGACCTGCTCGCCGGCACCGCGCTGCGCCGCGAGCGCGGCTACGGCGGCCGCCTCGGCAACGAGGGCGAGACGCTCGAGGCCGCGTGGACGCCCGACGGTCGCGGCGTCGTGTTTGCCGCCACCACCAACCGCCACGAGGCGGCGCGTGCCGAGGTGCAGGTGTCGCTGTGGCTCGTGGGCGTGGACGGCGGCGAGCCGCGCCGCCTGACGGGCGACGAGGGCGATTACTCCCAGCCCGAGTTCACGCCCGACGGAACGACGCTGCTTGCGAAGAAGCAGCCGGCCTCGGAGAAGTGGGTGTACACGGCCGACCGGCTGGTGCGCTGGTCGTGGCCGTCGCTCGACGGCCGCAAAGTGATCACCGACGGATTCGACGACTCGGTGGGTCAGTACGTGCCGTCGCCCGACAGCCGCCGCGTGTACTTCCTTGCCGAGCAAACGGGCCACGACCGGCTGTTCGAGGTGCCGCTCGAGGGCGGCAAGCCGGTCGAGGTCGGCGCGCTCGCCGCGGGCACCTACTCGCGCATCGCGGTGGGCGGCGCGGCCGGTGCGCCCGCGATGGCCGCGATCTGGTCGAGCGCGGTCAATCCGCACGAGGTGGGGCGCATCGACCTCGCCACCGGCCGCTGGTCGGCGCTGTCGAGCTTCAACACCGCGCGGGCCGCGGCCATCGACTGGCAGCCGGCCGAGGAATTCTGGTTCGAGTCACGGCGCGGCAAGCGCATCCACAACCTGCTCGTGAAGCCGCCGGGCTTCGACCCCGGCAAGAAGTACCCGCTGTTCGTCGTGATCCACGGCGGACCGCACAACATGTGGAAGGACGACTTCGTGGTGCGCTGGAACTACCACCTGCTCGGCGCGCCGGGCTACGTGGTG
>JALORP010000050.1 GCA_025458865.1 Steroidobacteraceae bacterium
CTCGGCGAAGTGGCGTTCATACGTTCCCGTAGCGGGTGCCGGCGCCGATCCAGCGCCGCTTGAGGGCGGCAATGTTATCCCCATGCGCGGCCAGCATCATCTCGGCTGCCTGCTGGACCCGCGGCAGCAGGTCCGCGTCACGCATCAGGTCGGCCACCTTGAGCTGCATCAGGCCGGTCTGGCGGGTCCCGAGCAGCTCGCCGGGGCCGCGCAGCTCGAGGTCCCGGCGGGCGACCTCGAAGCCGTCGTTGGTCTCCCGCAGCACCTTCAGCCGCTCGCGGGCGAGCGGCGTGAGCGGCGGCCGGTAGAGCAGCACGCAGCTGCTGGCGTGCTGGCCCCGGCCGACGCGGCCGCGCAGCTGGTGCAGCTGGGCGAGTCCCATGCGCTCGGAATTCTCGATGACCATCAGGCTCGCGTTCGCGACGTCCACGCCGACCTCGATGACGGTGGTGGCCACGAGCAGCTGGATCTCGCCGGCCTTGAAGCGCGCCATGGTGCGCTCCTTGTCGGCGGCGGGCATGCGGCCGTGCACCAGCGCAACCCTGAGCTCGGGCAGGGCCGCGGCCAGCGCAGCGGCGGTGTCCTGCGCCGCCTGGGCCTCGAGCGCCTCGGACTCCTCGATCAGCGGGCAGACCCAGTAGGCCTGCCGGCCCTCGCGGCAGGCGCCGTGGATCCGCGCGACCACCTCGTCGCGGCGGGATTCCGGCATCACGACTGTGGCGACCGGGGTGCGCCCGGGCGGCAGTTCGTCGATCACCGATACGTCGAGGTCGGCGTAGGCCGTCATCGCGAGCGTCCGCGGGATCGGCGTCGCGGTCATGATGAGCTGGTGCGGGTAGCGGCCGTGGCAAAGGCCCTTCTCGCGCAGCGCGAGCCGCTGGTGCACGCCGAAGCGGTGCTGCTCGTCCACGACCACGAGGCCGAGCCGTCCGAAGCGCACGCCCTCCTGGAACAGGGCGTGGGTGCCCACGACCACCGGTACGTCGCCGGCGGCGATCGCGTCGAGGGCCGACTGGCGCGCGCGGCCGGTGAGCCGCCCGGTCAGCAGCGCGACCAGCAGGCCGAGCGGGCGCAGCCAGCGGTCGAGGTTCTGCCAGTGCTGCTCGGCCAGGAGCTCGGTGGGCGCCATCAGCACGGCCTGGCACCCGGCCTCGACGGCGCGCAGCGCGGCCAGCGCCGCGACGACCGTCTTGCCCGAGCCGACGTCGCCCTGCACCAGCCTGAGCATCGGGCTCGGCTTCGCCAGGTCGACGCGGACCTCGTCGATCACGCGCTGCTGCGCCTGCGTGAGCGCGAAGGGCAGCGAGGCGAGCAGCCGTGCCTCGAGTTCGCCAGCGGGCGCGAGCGGCCAGGCCGGATCCCGGCGCGACTGCCGCCGCAGTTCCCTGAGTGCGAGCTGATGCGCGAGCAGTTCCTCGAAGGCCAGCCGGCGCTGCGCCGGGTGGCGCCCCTCGGCGAGCAGGGCGAGCTGGGCATCCGGCGGCGGCCGGTGCACGTACTCGAGCGCCTCGTGCAGCGTCGGCAGGCCGAGGTCGGCGAGGAGCGCCGGCGGCAGCCAGTCGCGCACGCCCGCCCGCGTCGCCAGCAGAGCCTGAGCGGTGAGGATGCGCAGCCGGCCCTGTTGCACGCCCTCGGTCGCGGGATAGACGGGCGTGAGCACGTCTTCGGTCGCCTGCGCGTCGCGCGCGTCGGCGCGGCGGTACTCCGGGTGCACGATCTCGAGCCCCAGCGGGCCGCGGCGCACCTCGCCGAAGCAGCGCAGACGTGCGCCGCGCGCGAGCTGCTCCTGCTGCGCGCCGCTGAAGTAGAAGAACCTGAGGGTCAGGAAGCCCGTGCCGTCCGCGAGGCGTACGAGCAGCGTGCGCTTGCGGCGGAACACCACCTCGGCGAGCTGGATCTCGCCTTCCACGACGGCCCGGTCGCCCGGGCGCAGCGAGCCGATGGGGACGATGCGCGTGCGGTCCTCGTACCTGAGCGGCAGGAGGAACAGCAGGTCCTGGACGGTCTCGACGCCGAGCTTCGCGAGCCGGTCCGCGAGGGCCTGCCCGACCCCCTTGAGGGTCGTGACGGGACGCAGCTCGGGCGGCGGCTCAGCCGGTGACAAGGACGCAGTCCACCTCGACCGCGGCGCCCTTCGGCAGGGACGCCACGCCGATGGTGACCCGCGCCGGGTACGGCTCGCGGAAGTACTCGGTCATGACCGCGTTGACGGTCGCGAAGTGGCCGAGGTCGGTGAGGTAGATGGTCACGCGGACCGCGTGGTCGAGCGTGGCGTCGGCGGCGGCGGCCACGGCCCTGAGGTTCTCGAACACGCGGCGCGCCTGCGCCTCGATGGGTCCGGTGACCAGCTCGCCGGTCGCCGGGTCGAGCGGGATCTGGCCGGACAGGTACACCGTGTCGCCGGCGCGCACGGCCTGCGAGTAGGGGCCGATGGCCTTCGGGGCGTCTGCAGTCGAGATGACGGAGCGGCTCATGGCGCGATTCTAGCCGGAAACGGGGACAGTCCCCATTTCCGGGTCACGGCTCGCGGTTTACCGAGCGCTCGACCTCGAGCACGTCCGGCATGCCGCGGATCGTGCGGATCAGGTGCCCGAGGTGAGGCCGGTCGCGCACGGTGATCTCGAAGGTGAGCACCGACGTGTCGTCGCCCTCGTCGGCGACGTTGACGTGCTCGATGTTCGACTCGTTCGCGGCGATCTGCGCGGCCACCTGCGCCAGCACGCCGACGCGGTTCGCCACGTGCACGCGGATCTCGGCGTGGAACGCGCGCTGCGGCTGCTTCTCCCACACGGCTGGCAGCCACTTGTCGGGTTGCTTGCCGAAGCCGGCCACGTTCGGGCAGTTGTCGCGGTGGATCACGACGCCACGGCCGCTCGAGAGGTAGGCGACGATGGGCTCCGGCGGCAGCGGGTGGCAGCAGCGCGCGTAGGAGACCACGAGGCCCTCGGTGCCGGTGATGGCGAGCGGCACCTGAGGCCCGCCCGGCGGCATGTCGGATTCGCGCGGCAGCAGGCGGCGCGCGACCAGCGGCGCGAGGCGCTCCCCGAGGCCGATCTTCTCGAGCAGGTCCTTGCCGTCGCGAAGCCCCAGGTACGCGGCGACCTGGTCCAGGCGGTCGTCCGGCAGCTTACGCAGGGACAGGCCGAACTCGTCGAGCGCCTGGTTCAGCATCTTGGCGCCGAGGTCCTGCGCCTCGTCGCGACGAAGGTTGCGCAGGTACTGGCGGATCGAGGCGCGCGCCTTGGCGGAAACGACGAAGCTGGCCCAGGCGGGATTCGGCTTGGCGCCGCGGGCGGTGATGATCTCGACGGTCTGGCCGTTCCTCAGCACGGTCCGGAGCGGCGCGAGGCGGCGGTCCACCTTGGCCGCCACGCAGCGGTTGCCGACGTCGGTGTGCACGGCGTATGCGAAGTCCACGCAGGTGGCCCCGCGCGGCAGGCGCATGATGTCGCCCTTCGGAGTGAACAGGTAGACCTTGTCCGGGAACAGGTCCAGGCGGACGCTCTCGACCATCTCCTCGGCCGAAGCCTCGTTCAGCTGCGCGACGTTCTTCAGCCACTCGCGCGCGCGGTCCTGGCGCTCGCCGGGGCCCGTCTCGCCGGCCTTGTAGCGCCAGTGCGCGGCGATGCCGTCCTCGGCGGTCTCGTGCATCTCGCTCGTGCGGATCTGGACCTCGAGCGGCATCCCGTTCGGGCCGAACAGCGTCGTGTGCAGCGACTGGTAGCCGTTGACGCGCGGAATCGCGATGTAGTCCTTGAACCGCCCCGGCATCGGCCGGTAGAGGCCGTGCGCGAGGCCGAGCACGCGGTAGCAGTCGTCCACGGTGGGGACCACGACGCGAACGCCGAACACGTCGATGACCTCCTCGAGCGGTACCCGCTTGCGGCGCATCTTCGCGTAGATGCTGAACAGGTGTTTCTCTCGGGCCTCGACCTCGCCCTTGATCCCGGCGCGCTCGAGCGCCTGCCCGAGGTTCTTGACGATCTTGGGCAGGAACTCCTTCTGGTTGCCGCGCGCGCGCTTCACCTCGCGCTCGATCACGCGGTAGCGCTTCGGGTAGAGCGCCTTGAAGCCGAGCTCCTCGAGCTCGAGCTTGATGGAGTGCATGCCGAGGCGGTTGGCGATCGGCGCGTAGATGTCGAGCGTCTCGCGCGCCACGAGCCGGCGCTTGGGCGGCGGCATGGCGCCGAGCGTGCGCATGTTGTGCACGCGGTCGGCGAGCTTGACCATGATCACGCGGATGTCGCGCACCATGGCGAGCAGCATCTTGCGGAAGCTCTCGGCCTGGGCCTCCTGGCGGCTCTTGAACTGGACCTGGTCGAGCTTGGTGACGCCGTCCACCAGCTCCGCGACCTCCCGGCCGAAGCGCTCGGTCACGTCCTCGGTGGAGGCGCCGGTATCCTCGACCACGTCATGCAGGATGGCCGCCGCGATGGTCGCGCCGTCCATGTGCAGGTCGGCGAGGATGTCGGCGACCGCGATCGGATGGGTTATGTACGGCTCGCCGGAGCGGCGCTTCTGGCCGCGGTGCGCAGCCTCGGCGTACTCGTGCGCGTCGCGGACCCGGTCGACCTGGTCCGGCGGGAGGTAGGACTCGAGCTTGGAAACGAGCTGCCCGATGCCCGGTGCGCGCCTGCCGCCCGGTAGAAGCCCCAGCAGCGTGGACGCGTAGGTCATCGGGCTGTGCCGCCCGGCGTCAGTCTCCCAGGCCGAGCTGCGGCGCGCGGAAATCGGCCGCGAGGTCGAGCGGGTTCTCCGGGATGAATTCCGGCTCCGGCTCGGGCTCCGGCTCGCTCAGCAGGTCCATGGTGACCTGGCCGGCCGCGATCTCGCGCAGCGCCACCACCGTCGGCTTGTCGTTCTGCCAGTCGACGCGGGCCTCGGCCCCGTTGGCGAGCTGGCGCGCCCGCTTGGAGGCGAGCAGGACGAGGTCGAACAGGTTGTCGACGTTCTCGAGGCAGTCTTCGACGGTGATGCGTGCCATGGGAAAACCGGTCAAAACAAGGGAAACGGCCGTACAGGATACCCCAGCACCCCGCCCGGAAGCCAGTTCGACGGCCGGACGGCGCCGGGGGCTGTCAGGCCAGGAGGCGCGCGGCGAAGCCGGCGAGCCCCGGCCGGTCGGTGCGGGAGGCGTCCCCCTGGCCGCGCACGATGGCGACCAGCTCGGCCAGCGCCCGGCCGAAGTCGTCGTTCACGACCACGTAACGGAACTCGTTCCAGTGCGACATCTCGGTCACGGAGTCCGCCAGGCGGCGGGCGATGACCTCGTCGGAGTCGGTCCGCCGATGACGCAGGCGCTGCTCCAGCGCGGCGCGGGACGGGGGCAGGATGAAGATGTCGATTGCCTCCGGCAGCCGCGCCCGGACCTGCCGGGCGCCCTGCCAGTCGATCTCCAGGATCAGGTCGCGTCCTTCGGCGAGCGCCGCCTCGACCTGCGCGCGCCCGGTGCCGTAGGCGTTGTCGAACACCTGCGCGTGCTCCAGGAAGGCGTCGGCAGCGATCATTTCCGCGAAGGCGGCGGGCGTCACGAAATGGTAGTCGCGGCCGTCCACCTCGTTCGGGCGCCGGGGCCGCGTGGTGAAGGACACCGAGAACCCGAGCGACGGCTCGCGCTCCATGAGCGCGCGCACGAGGCTGGTCTTGCCGGCCCCCGACGGGGCGGCGATGACGAAGAGGCGGCCGCGTGGCTGGGTCGCAGGCATCCGGGCTGGGGCGGGAGTGGCGGCGCCGGGGCGCCGGGAGGCCCCTCATTCTACCCCGGGTGCGCCCTCACGCGCCGGCGGTGAGCGCGGCGGCCCAGGCTGCGGCCACGATCGCGAGCGCGAGGCCGCCGGCGAGCCACTGCGGCCCCCGCCGTCCCGGCCCGGGCCAGGGCAGTCCCGCCGTGGCGGCGCCGATGAGCGCGCCCGCCGCGAAGCCGAGCACGTGCGCGAGGACGTCGGTGCGCTCGCCCCCGAGGCCCGTGAAGGCCAGCAGCGCGATGCCGGCGACCAGCGGCGCGGCACGCTGCATGGGCGTGACCCGGTGCGTCGCCCGCCGGCGCCAGGCCACCGCCGCGATGAGGCCGAGCGCGGTGAACACCGCGGTGGAGGCGCCGAGCAGGGCATGCGAGGGTGGGTGCAGCAGCGCGTCCACGGCATAGGCGCCGGAGGCGCCCGCGACGATGAGCAGCCAGGCGATGCCCGGTCCGAACAGCTGGCCGGCCGGATAGGCGAAGATCGCGCCGAAGGTGAGGTTGGCGAGCAGGTGGCCGAGGTCGGCGTGCAGCGTGAGCGCGGTGACGGGCCGCCACCACTCGCCCCGGGCCGCGAAGCCCGCATCCAGCACGCCCCGGCTGACCCAGCTCACCTCGCCCACGCGCTCGAGTGCGGCGATGGTCACCGCGACGAGCACCGCGGCGTAGGCCGCGATGCCGGCGAGCGAATGGCGGTGGCGCGGCCAGGCGAGCCGCGCCTCGGGCGGGCCGTGGTTTTCGCGCAGGTAGCGCGACAGCTCGCGCGAGGCGGCCTCGAGCCGCTCCGCGGGCACCCAGAGCTGTTCCCCGCCGGCGGCGCTGCGCTGCTCGTGGGCGATGCCCACGGCCTCGAGCACCAGCGCCCACTCGGCGGCGATTCCCTGGGGCAGGTCCACGGCGAGCGGCAGCAGCGTCATGCGCGCAGCCCTCAGAACGCCGAACCAAACACGATTCGAAACACCGACAGGTCGCTGCCGAAGCGCCAGGCGACGCCGATGCGCGGCAGCGGGATGCGCCAGAGGCGGGCCGGCGGCTCGGTGCCGAGGGTCACGCCCACCTCGAACTGCTGCGCCGACGCGTCGCTGGTCAGCGAGCGCGTGATCACCGGCTCCTCCGGCGGGTCGATGTACCACTCGGCCACGAGGTAGACACCCGCGTCGGCGGTCTCGCCGGCGATGTCGAAGCCGAGCGTCCAGCGCGATTCGGCGCCCGCCTCGACGCGCGCGAAGTCACCGCGCCGGCCGTAGAGGTCCTCGATGCCCGCCCACAGCAGGCCGGCCTGGAGCCGCCATCTGGCCGACGTCATCGGGTACTCCGCGCGTGCGTGCAGCGAGGCCGAGTAGGTCGCGTAGTCGTCGCCGTCACCGACACGCCAGGCGCGGCCGGCCTCGCCATAGGGCACGATGTGCCAGCGCTCGCCGACGGGAAAATCGAGCTCGACGCCGAGGCCGATGCTCAGCGTGTCGAGCTGGTCCGGAATCCCTTCCTCGACGAGATCGCCGGCTTCGAAGTCGAACAGGCCGATCGTCGCGGGCAGCCGGAGCCTGAGTCCCGGCCGCCCGTCCTTCGGCTCGGCGATGCGCCACGAGAAGGGCAGGCGATAGATCTGCAGCGTGCGGCCGTCGACCGAGTAGATGC
The DNA here is from genome assembly GCA_025458865.1 of Steroidobacteraceae bacterium. Lineage (GTDB taxonomy): Bacteria > Pseudomonadota > Gammaproteobacteria > Steroidobacterales > Steroidobacteraceae > SG8-30. Next base: position 7,376 of record JALORP010000050.1, read on the forward strand.
CGCTGCCGAGCTGGCTCGCGAAGGCGAAGTGCACGAGGTCGGCCTCGCTCGAGGACAGCGGCACGGCGTCGGCGGCCCGGCCGGGTGTCGCGGCCAGCGCCGCCCCGAGGATGACTAGCGCCTGCAGCAACCGGTGGAGCATGGGGGCGTCCTGGACCGACGCCCGGCGGGCGCCGGGCGTCGGCTGCATTTTAGCGGGCGATGCCCGCGGCCCGCGAAGCCCGTTTCGCGAAGCGCGCGGCGGCACGGAATCCCGCGATGCCCGTCGTCGCTGCGGGCCCTAAGCTCGTCATGGACGCCAGGTGACGCGGGAGCGCGAGTGCAGTTCGCCCCCATCCAGAAGCGCAGTGACCAGCTGCGGCGCGCGCCGAACCTCGAGGATTACGCGGCTTCCCGGTCGTGCTTCGACTGGCAGGCGGCGGCGGCGCTCGAGGGACTTCCGGGCGGGAGCCTGAACATCGCCCACGAGGCCGTGGACCGCCACGCGCGCGGCGCGCGCGCATCGCAGCGGGCGATCCGCTTCCTCGGCGCGGACCTCGCGCCGGCGGATTACACCTACGCCGACCTCAAGGCGGCCACGGATCGCGTCGCCGCAGCGCTGGTCCGCCTCGGCGTCGGGCCCGGCGAGCGCGTGGCGACCCTCGCGGGCCGGGTGCCGGCGCAGTACCTGACGGCGATCGGCGCCATGAAGGCGGGCGCAGTGTTCCTGCCGCTCTTCTCGGCCTTCGGCCCCGAGCCCATCCGCGCGCGGCTCGAGCTCGGCGGTGCGCGGGTGCTGGTCACGACCGACCTGCTGTACCGGCGCAAGGTCGCCGCGCTGCGCGAGGCGCTTCCCCTGCTCGAGCACGTGCTCGTGCTGCGGACCGCGCCCGGGAGCGAGCTGCCGCCCGGCACGCTCGACTTCGACGAGGCGCTCGCGGCGGGCGACGGCGGCTTCGAGACGCGGCGGACGCGACCCGGGGACATGGCGCTGCTGCACTTCACGAGCGGCACGACGGGCCTGCCCAAGGGCGTGATGCACGCGCACCGCGCGGTCATCGGCCACGCGGCGACGGCGCGCCTCGCGCTCGACCTTCAGGATGGCGACCTCTACTGGTGTACCGCCGACCCAGGCTGGGTCACCGGCGTTTCCTACGGGATCATCGCGCCGCTCGCCTGCGGCGTGACCATGATCGTGGATCGCGAGGAGTTCGATCCGGAGCGCTGGTACGCGATCCTCGCCGGCGAGCAGGTGAGCGTCTGGTACACGGCGCCGACCGCCATCCGCATGCTGATGAAAGCCGGGCTCGAGCCGGCGCGCCGGCACACCTATCCGGCGCTGCGGCACCTCGCGAGCGTCGGCGAGCCGCTCAACCCCGAGGCGGTCGTCTGGGGCGTCGAGGCCTTCGGCCTGCCGTTTCACGACAACTGGTGGCAGACCGAGACGGGCGCGATCATGGTCGCGAACTATCCCTCGATGGAGCTGCGGCCCGGATCCATGGGCCGACCGGTCCCCGGCGTCGAGGCCGCGGTGCTGAAACGCGGGGCCGAGGGCGTCGAGCCGGCGGCCACCGGCGAGGTCGGCGAGCTTGCGCTGAAGTCCGGCTGGCCGTCCATGTTCATGGGCTACCTCGGCGACGAGGCCCGCACGCGCAAGTGCTTCGCCGGCGACTGGTATCTTTCCGGCGACCTCGCCCGCATGGACGAGGACGGCTACTTCTGGTTCGTCGGCCGAGCCGACGACGTGATCAAGGCCGCCGGTCACCTGATCAGTCCGTTCGAGGTCGAGAGCGCGCTGCTGCGCCACGCCGCCGTGGCGCAGGCGGGCGTGATCGGCATCCCCGATCCCGTCGCCGGCTCGGCGGTGAAGGCCTTCGTCGAGCTGAAGCCCGGCTTCGAGGCCGGCGAGGCGCTGCGGCGCGACATCCTGGCGCACGCGCGGCGGCTGCTCGGCGCCGCCGTCGCGCCTCGCGAGATCGCCTTCGCGGCGCAGCTGCCGCGCACCCGTAGCGGCAAGATCATGCGGCGCCTGCTGCGGGCCCGGGAACTCGGCCTGCCCGAGGGTGACCTGTCCACGCTGGAGGCCGGCGCATGAGCGTGCGGACCGCCAGGGCCGGCCGCGAGCGCGTGCTGGGGTTGCTGGCTGCCATGCTTCGCATCCGGCAGTTCGAGGAAACCTGCGCCAGACTCTACGGCGAGGGCAAGATCCGCGGCTTCGTGCACCTGTGCAACGGCGAGGAGGCCGTCGCCGTCGGCGTCATGGCCACGCTTGGCCCGGGCGATGCGATCGTTTCCACCTACCGCGAGCACGGGCATGCGCTCGCCCGCGGCATCCCGATGGACGCGGTGATGGCCGAGATGTACGGCAAGGCGACCGGCTGCAGCCGTGGGCGCGGCGGGTCCATGCACCTGTTCGACGCCGCGACGCGTTTCTACGGCGGCAACGCCATCGTGGGCGGAGGGCTGCCGCTCGCGGTCGGCCTCGCGCTCGCCGAGAAGATGCAGGGCCGGAAGGGGCTCGCTGCCTGCTTCTTCGGCGAGGGGGCGGCGGCCGAGGGCGAGTTCCACGAGTCGCTCAACCTCGCGGCCCTGTGGCGGCTGCCCGTGCTGTTCATCTGCGAGAACAACCTCTACGCGATGGGCACGGCGCTCGAGCGATCGCAGTCGCAGACCTCGATCGCCGCGCGCGGCGCTGCCTACGGCCTGCCGTCGGAAGCCGTGTCGGGCATGGACGTCTTCGCGGTGGCGGAGGCCGCGGGGCGGGCGGTGGCATCCATCCGCAACGGTGGCGGGCCCGTCCTGCTCGAGATGTGCACCTACCGGCTCCGCGCGCACTCGATGTTCGACGCCCAGCTCTACCGCGACAAGGCCGAAGTGGAGGCCTGGCAGAAGCGCGGCCCGATCGTTTCCCTCACCACACGGGCCAAGGCGGCGGCTCTCATGACCGAGGAGGACTACCAGCGCCTGCTCGCCGCCGCCGACGCGGAGGTGGACGAGGCCGTGCGCTTCGCCGAGGACTCGCCGTGGGAGCCTGCCGCGGACCTCGGGCGCTTCGTCTACGCCGAGGCGGGGTCACCATGAGCACGCGCATCACCTACCGCGAGGCCGTGCGGGAGGCGCTGCGGGAAGCGCTGGCCGCGGATCCGCGCGTCTTCCTGATGGGCGAGGACGTCGGCCGCTACGGCGGCTGCTTCGCCGTGAGCAAGGGCCTGCTCGAGGAATTCGGCGAGGAGAGGATCCGCGACACGCCGCTCGCCGAGTCGGGCTTCGTCGGCGCCGGCATCGGCGCGGCGCTCGGCGGCATGCGGCCGATCGTCGAGATCATGACGGGTAACTTCAGCCTGCTGGCGCTCGACCAGATCATCAACACGGCCGCGACGCTGTGCCACATGTCCGGTGGCCAGTTCCACGTGCCGCTCGTGATCCGCATGGGCACGGGCGCCGGCCGCCAGCTCGCGGCCCAGCACTCGCACAGCTTCGAGGGCTGGTACGCGCACGTGCCGGGCATCCGGATCGCGGTGCCCGCAACCATCGACGACGCGCGCGGCATGCTCCGCGCGGCGCTGGCCTCGCCCGACCCGGTGCTCATCTTCGAGCCGATCTCCCTCTACAACATGGAGGGCGAGGTGACGGAGGCCGCGTCCGCGGTCCGGCTCGAGGGCGCGGCAATCCGCAGGCCGGGTCGCGACCTCAGCGTGATCACGAGCGGCGCCAGCCTGTGGAAGTGCCTCGAGGCGGCGGATGCGCTCGCCTCCGAGGGCGTCGAGGCCGAGGTCATCGACCTGCGGATGCTGCGGCCGCTCGACGACGCCATGCTGCTCGAGTCCCTGGCGCGCACGCACCGCGCGCTCGTGGTGGACGAGGGCTGGCGCAGCGTCGGGCTCGCCGCGGAGGTCGGCATGCGCCTCGTGGAGCAGGGCTTCTACGAGCTCGATGCGCCCGTCGCGCGCGTCTGCACGGCGGAGGTGCCCATTCCGTACCCGCGTCACCTCGAGGAGGCTGCTCTGCCTTCGGCGCCCGTGATCGCGGAAGCCGCCCGGAGGCTCGTCGGCCATGCGAAGTGAATTCCGCCTGCCCGCGCTCGGCGCGGACATGGAGCACGCGGTCCTCGTCGAGTGGCGCGTGAGGCCGGGTGATCGCGTCGCGCGCGGCGACGTGGTGGCGGCTGTCGAGACGGACAAGGGCGTGATCGACCTCGAGTGCTTCGAGACCGGCGAGGTGTGCGAGCTCGTTGCATCGCCGGGCACGCGGGTCGACGTTGGCGGCGTGCTGGCGTTGCTCGAGGTCGAGGCGTCGGCGGGGCCGATAGCTGCCGCCCGGGCGCCAGCCCCGTCGAGCAGACCGGTCGAGCCATCGGCCATCGCAAGCGCCACCGCTGCCCCACCCAGGGCCGCGGCGGGGCGTGTCCGGGTCTCGCCGGCGGCGCGGGCCCGGGCGCACGATCTTGGGATCGCCCTGGAGGGGATCGCGGGAACCGGTGCCGGCGGCGCGATCGAGCTGGCCGACGTGGAGGCTGCCGCGCCCCCGGCGGCGGCAGCGACCGCCCCGGCCGAGTCGCCGGCAGCGCCGCGCGACCCGGTCGCGGCCATGCGTGCCGCGATCGCCTCGGCGATGGCACGCTCGAAGCGCGAGATCCCGCATTACTACCTGACGCTGGCCATGAACCTCGATCCCGCGCTCGCCTGGCTCGAGCGCCACAACGCCTCGGTGGAGCCGGCCGGGCGGCTGCTGTATCCCGCCCTCGTGCTCAAGGCCGTGGCGCTCGCCGCCAGCGAGGTCCCGGGCTTCAACGGCCATTTCCGCGAAGGACGCTTCGAGCCTGCCGCGGCGGTGCACGTCGGGGTGGCCATCGCGCTTCGCGGCGGCGGACTCATCGCGCCTGCGATTCTCGACGCCGCCGGCAAGCCGCTCGACGTGCTGATGAGCGAGTTCCGCGACCTCGTCAGCCGCGCACGCACGGCGCGCCTGAGGAGCAGCGAGCTCACCTCGCCGACGATCACGGTCACGAGCCTGGGTGACGTCGGCGTGGAGGCCGTGTTGCCCGTGATCCACCCGCCGCAGGTGGCCATGGTCGGCGCCGGGAGCGTGCTGCAGCGCCCGTGGGTGGCCGATGGCGCGATCGTGGCCCGTCCCGTGATGACGCTGGCGCTCGCGGCCGACCACCGCGTCAGCGACGGGCGCAGCGGCGCGCAGTTCCTCGACCGCATCCGTCAGAAGCTCGGGGCACCGGAGGCTCTATGAACCGCGAAGAACTGAAGGCTGTGCTCGTCGAGCTGCTGACCGGCGTGGCGCCGGACGTGGATCCCGCGGCGCTCCTGCCCGGCGTCGACTTCCGCGACCAGTTTGATTTCGACAGCATGGACACGCTGAACTTCGCGATCGCCATGCACCAGTCGCTCGGCGTGAACGTGCCGGAGACCGACTACGCGAAGCTCGCGAGCCTCGACAAGTGCGTCGCCTACCTGGAGCTACGCCAGGGCTGACGCCGGCTGGACGTCGCGTGCGCCGGGTTTCCCACCCTCCCGGGCGCCGACCGTCCCCCTGCGGGGCATCCCTGTCAGGTCCGGCCGGATCGGCTGGCCTGTTTTCGATACGATGTATTGCGTAAACACAATAAACCGGCGTAGACTCGCGCCATGACGTCACGAATCTACAACCGGTTGGCCGTGCTGCGGGCCGAGCGCGGACTCAGCCGCAAGGACCTCGCGGAGGCGGTCGGCGTCAATTACCAGACCATCGGCTATCTCGAGCGAGGTGACTACCAGCCGAGCCTCGAGCTGGCGCTCAAGCTGGCGGCACAGTTCGAGCTGCCGGTCGAGATGGTGTTCTCGCTGCAACCATTCGAGCCGCTGTCGCGGCTCGCCAGCAAGCAAGGAGGCTGAAATGTCCCTCTACGTCCGCTCCACGACGGGAGTTCCTGCGCTGCGAAGCGGCCGCACCATGAAGGTCGCGACCACCTGGGCGCTCGTGGCCTATCCGCTCGGCTGTGCGCTTCGGGTGCTCGCGCCGGGCGCCGACGGCAACGGCGTCGCGCTCGATGCCGCCGGGCTGGCACTGATCGTGTCCGCCGTCGTCGCGTTCATCGTCGTCGCGCCGTCGAGCTGGCAGCGCATCGTCGCCGAGGACGAGAAGCTGCTCGACGAGCGCGAGCTGCAGCAGCGCTACCGCGCGCAGGCCTTCGGCTACAACGTCTTCACCGGGCTCGCGGCGCTCTTCGCGTTCTACATGCAGGTGGGGATCGACCTCGAGACGAAAAAGGACCTGCTCATCTGGCGCCCGAGCACCGCCGACCACTGGAATGCCTCCATCTGGGGCGTCCTGCTGTACGCGTTCACGCTGCCGACCGCCTACCTCGCGTGGACCCTGCCGACGCCGCCGGAAGAGGAGTGAGCAGGCTCACTCCACGTTCTGCACCTGCTCCCTCATCTGCTCGACGAGCACCTTGATCTCGACCGCGGCGCGCGTGGTCTCGACGTCCTGCGACTTGGACGACAGCGTGTTCGCCTCGCGGTTGAACTCCTGCATCAGGAAGTCGAGCTTCCGGCCGGCGGGCTCGCCCGAGGCGACGACCTTTCGCACCTCGGCGACGTGGCTGCGCAGGCGATCGAGCTCCTCGTCCACGTCCATCTTCTGCAGCGCGATGACGAGCTCCTGCTCGAGCCGCTCGCGGTTGGGCTCGACGGCGACCTGGCCGAGCCGCTCGTTCAGCTTCGCGCGGATACGTTCGCGCACCTCGGGCAGGCGCGCGCTGACGGCGTCGGCGAGCGACTCGATCGCGGCGCAGCGGCCGAGCAGCAGGTCCGTGATGCGCTCGCCCTCGCTGGCGCGGGAGGCGTCGAGCGCGGCGAGTGCCTCGCCGAGCAGCGCCTGCGCGGCCTCGGCCGCGGCGGCGTTGTCGCGCTCGGCCTCGCGCACGACGCCCGGCCAGCGCAGCAGGTCCACGACGTCGATGTCCGCAGCGCCGGCAAGCCGCGTGCGCACCTCCACGGCCCGCTCGATGAGCTGCTCCAGCAGTCCTTCGTTGAGCTCCAGGCCTGCGCTCGTCGCCACGCTGGGCCGGAAGTAGAGACTCGCCTCGACCTTGCCGCGGCGGAGCGAGTGGGCGATGGCCTGCCGGAAGGTGCCTTCCGCAGCGCGGAACTCTTCGTGGAGGCGCAGCGAAACCTCGAGGTAGCGGTGGTTCACCGAGCGCAGCTCCCAGGCGAGGCTGCCGAAGGCCTCGGCGCGCTCGCGCCGGGCGAAACCGGTCATGCTGCGGATCATCGATTCCTCGGAGCGGGTCACAGGCGCGGCGTGCGCCCTCAACGGCGGGCGTCGCCTCGTGTAAGCTGCGCGGCAGAATAACAGATGCCGGTCGCGGCGCAGCGGCCAGGCCATCGTCGACATCCTTGGCCGGGAGGGCGCTTGCAGATCGAGTACGCGGACGTCAGCGACGTCGGGCACCGCGAGGAAAACCAGGACCGCGCAGCGGTGGCGGCCGACGACCGGGCTGCGCTGCTGCTGGTGCTGGACGGCATGGGCGGCCACTCGGACGGGGCGCTCGCCGCCGAGATCGGGCGCAAGGCGGTGCTGGAGGCCTTCGCGGCCGAGCCGCACCCGCTGTTCGATCCCCTCGGCTTCCTGCACCTCACCCTCGGGCGGGCCCACGAGGCGGTGGCCGGGGCGGGCCGCGGCCTGCCGCTCGACCAGCGCCCGCGAGCGACCTGCGCGGTGTGCCTGGTGCAGCAGGGAGCGGCCTACTGGGCCCACCTCGGCGACAGCCGCGTCTACCACCTCCGCAACGGCGCGGTGCTCGAGCGCACCCGCGACCACAGCCACGTGGAGCAGCTGTTGCGCGACGGCCAGATCCGCGAGGACGAGGTGCACGGCCATCCGCTGCGCAACTTCGTCGAGTGCTGCATCGGCGGCGAGCACGGCGTGCCCGACATGACGCTGTCGCGCCGCCGGCCGCTCCAGCCGGGTGACATCCTGCTGGCGTGCTCGGACGGCGTGTGGTCCAACCTGCGTGACGCCGAGATCGCGTCGTTCTGGAGCCCCGACGGCCCGCCGCTGGCCGAGGCGCTTTCGGACCTGGTGGATCGCGCAGTGCAGGCGTCCGCGCCGCACAGCGACAACGCCACCGCCGCCGCGCTACGCTGGCTGGGCTGAGGCGATGGCCGCATACCGACGGCCCAGTGGCCGCGCCCCCGACGAACTGCGGCCGGTGCGCTTCGTCCGCGGGTTCACGCGCCACGCGGAGGGCTCGGTGCTCGTGGAGTTCGGCGGCACGCGCGTGCTGTGCACCGCCAGCATCGAGAACGGCGTGCCTTCCTTCCTGCGCAACACCGGCCAGGGCTGGATCACGGCCGAGTACGGAATGCTTCCCCGCGCCACGCACACCCGCTCGCCCCGCGAGGCGGCCAAGGGCAAGCAGACGGGCCGCACGCAGGAGATCCAGCGGCTGATAGGCCGTTCGCTGCGGGCCTGCGTGGACCTCCGCGCGCTGGGCGAGCGCACGGTCACGATCGACTGCGACGTGCTGCAGGCCGACGGCGGCACGCGCACCGCCGCCATCACCGGCGGCTACGTCGCCCTCGCGGACGCCGTCGCCGCGCTGGTCCGCCGCCGCGAGATGGCCGCGAGCCCGCTTCACGGCCAGGTGGCGGCGGTATCGGTGGGCATCGTGAACGGCGTGCCGGTGCTCGACCTCGACTACGCCGAGGATTCCGACGCGGAAACCGACATGAACGTGGTCATGAACTCGGGCGGGGCCTTCATCGAGGTCCAGGGCACCGCGGAGGGCCACGCGTTCCGGCGCGAGGAACTCGACGCCCTGCTCGACCTTGCGGCGGGCGGCATCGGCCGCCTTTGCGCGCTGCAGCTCGCGGCCCTCGACGGCCGGGAGGCCTGAGCCCGTGACCCGGCGGGTGGTGCTCGCCACGGGCAACCGCGGCAAGCTGGCCGAGCTGCGCGCCATCCTCGCGGGCGCCGGCCTCGAGGTGCTGTCGCAGTCCGACTTCGGCATCGAGCCGCCGGTCGAGGACGGCGAGTCCTTCGCCGCCAACGCGCTCATCAAGGCCCGGCACGCGTCGCGCCTCGCGCGCATGCCGGCGATCGCGGACGACTCGGGTCTCGAGGTGGATGCGCTCGGCGGGCGGCCGGGCATCCACTCGGCCCGCTACGCCGGCCCTGGCTGCGGCGACGCGGACAACAACGCGAAGCTGCTGCGGGAGCTGCACGGCGTGGCCGACGCGGGCCGCACGGCCCGATACCGCTGCGCCATCGCCTGGGTGGATCACGCCGACGATCCGAGCCCGCTCGTGTGCGAGGCGGCCTGGGAAGGCCGGATCGCGTGGGCGCCGCGGGGCACCGGCGGCTTCGGCTACGACCCGCTGTTCATCGTCGCGGGCGTCGGGCTCACCGCGGCCGAGATGCCGGCGGAGGAGAAGAACCGCGTGAGCCACCGCGGCCAGGCACTCTCGGCGCTCGCCGCCGCGCTGGGTCCGGGTTGCGCGGCTAGCGCCGGCGCCGCCCGCCGGGGCCTTACCGCACGACCTTCACGAGCGAGCCGGGCGTCGGTTCGCCGCTCGGGTAGAGGCCGTTGAACAGCCGGTGCTGCTCGACCGCGTAGGTGGTCAGCGGCGAACGGCTCGCGAGGTCCGCGATGGAGGCGTTCTCCGGCGCCTTCACGATCCGCAGCCGGTTCGGCTCGGCGAGGCGGAACTCGTCGGAGCGCAGCGGCCGGAAGGTCCGCGCGGCGGATGTGAACAGCACGTCGCCTTCCGGGGCCGGCGCGCCGGCGCGGCTCGCGCCCCGCAGGATCCACATCAGGTTGTTGTGGTAGACGACCACGTAGCGCACGTTCGAGGTCGTGCCGAAGGGCGAGTTGTCGCCGCGGACGATGGTCGTGAACGCATCGAGGCCGTTGATGGTCAGGCTCTCGCTGCGGTCGAGGCGTCGGTCGCCGAGTCCGCGCAGCGTGAAGTCGCGCGGGTTGGTGAGGCCGCCCGGCGGCGCCTGCGCCGTGAGCTGCATGACGTTGTTGCGGTCGGGCGATGCGGCGAGCAGCTGGTTCGGGTCGTTCTGGATCTTCCAGCCCTGCGGGAAGGCCATCGTGAACTGGAAGTCGCCGTGGTAGAAGCGGTTGTCGCGGACCATGCCCTGCCGGCGGCTGGAGCCGAACGCCAGGCCGTCGATGCGGCGAAGGAAGGCCTCCACGTTCTCGTCGGTGCCGGTGGCGCGGCCCTCGACCTTCGCTGCCGCGGCGACCGCCTCCTGCAGGCGCCGGTCGTTGTCCGGGTGCGAGGCGAAGACTCCGTGGTAGATCCGCGGGTTGCGGCCCTCGGCGCGCGCCCGGTCGCGCTCGAACATTTCCTGTTCCTTGAGCACCCGCACGACGCGGATGATCGCGTTCGGGTCGTAGCCGGTGCGGGCGAGATACTCGGCGCCGAGGCGGTCGGCCTCGAGCTCCTGCTCGCGGCCGTAGCCGCTGATGACCGCCTGGCCGGCGATGCCGGCGAGGTCGCCGAGCGCGGGCTGGCCGGTGAAGATGGCCGCCGCCGCGCCGAGGACGCCGGCGACGGTGGACTGGCTCTGGCGCTGCACCGAGTGACGCGCCGTGATGTGCGCGATCTCATGGCCGATCACCGCCGCAAGCTCGGCCTCGCTCGCGAGGTAGGGCAGGATGCCGCGCGAGATGTAGACGAATCCGCCGGGCGTGGCGAAGGCGTTCACGTCGTCGGTGTCGATCACCGTGAACTTCCAGTCGAGCTCGGGCCGGTGGCTCTGCTTCGCGAGCTTCTCGCCGAGCTGCTGCACGTACTCCTGCAGGCGGGCGTCGTCGTACACGCCCATCGTCTGCGTGATCTGGACGTGCATCTGCTGCCCGATCTTCCTCTCCTGCTCCTGCGACATGAACGCGAGGTCGCTCTTGCCGGAGACCGGGTTCGTGGCGCAGCCGGCGGCGAGCAGCAGGACGGCGGCGGCCAGGGCGGGGAGTGCGATGCGGGTCATGGGGCGTCCTCGTCTGGTCGTTGGCTTATAGCCGCGCCGGGGCGGACGGCTCAAGCAGCGCTTCGCAGGCTTGGACGCGGCGGATGGCGGAAAGTTGAGGCGACGACGGGGGTGCCGCGCCGTCCGCCAGCAAACCGGAAGCGAATGCCGCCTCGCGCCCGACAAAGCAAAAGGGCGCCCGGAGGCGCCCTTCGTGCAGCCGGGGGTACGGGCCGGCTCAGCCCGTCTTCATCCCGTACTTCTTGCGGAAGCGATCGACGCGGCCGCCGGTGTCCATGATCTTCTGCTTGCCCGTGTAGAACGGGTGGCAGCTCGAGCACACCTCGATCTGGAGGTCCTCGCCGAGGGTCGAGTCGCGGCGCAGGGCGCTGAAAGGGCGCGAAGTCTAGCCATCCCGACGGCGGCGCACAAGACGGGCCGCCACGTTCCCGGGCGGCCTCGATGCAAGTGGTCGAAAATCCGGGGGTTTTTTCTTATCCACAAAAGTTGTGGATAACTCTGTGGACGGTGTGCCGTGCCGCGGTCCGCAGCACGCGGAAACACGCAAAAGTGTCACTTTGATTAAAATTTGACCAGCCTATTTTTAGTTTATAAATCAAAGTTTTATATGGCTCCAGTTAACGTCGATCCGCAACAATGTGGCGAAAGTGGCCGTCCCCCCGTCCCTCGGCCGGCGCTGTTAACAACCGCCGGTTTCACGTGGTTGTCAAGCCACCCGGGGATGTCCGTCCGCAGGCTCGGGCAGGAAGGCGGCCTGCAGGTCGTTCAGGAAGCGAAAGCCGAGGCTGCTCGGCCGATATCGGTCGCCCGCGCGCTCCACGAGCCCGCGCCGGCCGAGCGACTCGAGGGTGGGTGCGACGGCGGACGCCGGCACGCCGGTGCCCTGCTCGAAATCACCCAGCGTGAATCCTTCCAGCAGCCTCAGCGCATTGAGCATGAACTCGAAAGGCAGTTCCGCCGCGGGCACCGTGCGCCGGGTGCCGGCCGCTCCCGCCGCGGCGCGGGCCAGGTACTCGCGCGGCATGCGCAGGCGCTCGGTGCGGATCACGCCGCCGGCCGTGGTGGCCTTGCCGTGCGCCCCTGCGCCGAGGCCGAGGTAGTCTTCGAAGCGCCAGTAGGCGAGGTTGTGGCGGCAGCGCCGCCCGGCGCGGGCGTAGGCGGAGACCTCGTACTGGCCGAGGCCGGCCTCTGCGATGCGGGCCTGGCAGGCGAGCTGCATGTCGAGCGCGAGGTCGTCGTCCGGCAGCGGCGGGGGCCGATGGTAGAACGCCGTGCCCGGCTCGAGCGTCAGCTGGTAGTGCGACAAGTGGGCCGGCTCGAGCGCGAGCGCCCTCTCGAGGTCCGCCTGCGCCCCGGCGAGGTCCTGCTCGGGCAGCGCGTACATCAGGTCGAGGTTGAAGTTGTCGAGGCCCGCGCGGCGGAGGTCGGCGACCGCCGCCTCGATATCGCTCGGCGAGTGGATGCGGCCGAGTGACTGGAGCTGGCCCGTCGAGAAGGACTGAGCCCCGAGCGAGACGCGATTGACGCCGGCCTCGGCGTAACCCTCGAATCGCCCGCGCTCGATCGTGCCCGGGTTGGCCTCGAGCGTGACCTCGGCGCCCGGCGCGAGCGCGAGCTCGGCGCGGACGCCCGCGAGCAGGCGCCCGATCGCCGCGGGGCTGAACAGGCTTGGCGTGCCGCCGCCGATGAAGACGCTCTCGGCGCGGCGGCCGGCGGCGAGGTCGAGGTCCGACCGGAGGTCGCCGAGGAGCGCCTCCACGTAGGCGTCCTCGGGCAGCGCGGCGGGCGCCGCGTGCGAGTTGAAGTCGCAGTACGGGCACTTGCGCACGCACCAGGGCAGGTGCACGTACACGGCCAGAGGCGGGAGCATCGGCGCATTCTACGCGGCGTGCTGCGCCGGGCCGGCGCAATTGCGGCCCATCGCCTTGATTCTTGCGGTGCACCATGACAGTCTGCCCGACCGCGGGGCTAGGCCCTCGCGGAGAGAAGCAAGAACGACGGGGTCACGATGAGCCAGAACAAGTTCCAGCTGAAGAACCTCGCTTCCGGGAAGACCACGGAGTACGCCATCCACCAGGGCAGCGTCGGCCCGGAAGTGGTGGACATCAGTACGCTCTACCGCGACCACGGCATGTTCACTTTCGACCCGGGGTTCATGGCGACCGCCTCCTGCGAGAGCCGCGTCACCTACATCGACGGCGACGCCGGCGTCCTGCTGTACCGGGGCTATCCGATCGAGCAGCTGGCCGAGAAGAGCAACCACCTCGAGGTGGCCTACCTGCTGCTGAACGGCGAGCTGCCGTCCGAGGACGAGTTCTCGCAGTTCAAGCACTCGATCCACCGGCACACGATGCTGAACGAGTCGCTGCGCAAGATGTACGACGGCTTCCACCACGACGCGCACCCGATGGCGATGGTGGCGGCGATCGTGGCCTCGATGGCGGCGTTCTACCACGATACGACCGACATCTATAACGCGCGCCACCGCGAGATCTTCGCCCACCGCATCATCGCCAAGATCCCGACGATCGCCGCGGCGGCCTACAAGCACGCCCTGGGCCAGCCGTTCATCTACCCGCGCAACGACCTCGACTACACCGCGAACATGCTGCACATGTTCTTTGCGGTGCCCTGCGAGCCGTACCGGGTGGACCCGCTGCACGCCAAGGCGCTCGACCTGCTGTTCATCCTGCACGCCGACCACGAGCAGAACGCCAGCACCTCCACGGTGCGCCTCGCGGGCAGCACCGGCTGCAATCCCTACGCGGCGATATCGGCCGGCGTGTCGGCGCTTTGGGGCCCGGCGCACGGCGGCGCCAACGAGGCCGTGCTCGACATGCTCGAGGAGATCGGCAGCGCGGACAAGGTGCCGCAGTTCCTCGCCCGGGTGAAGGACAAGCAGGACAGCGTGCGCCTGATGGGCTTCGGCCACCGCGTCTACAAGAACTTCGACCCCCGGGCGAGGATCATCCGCGAGATGTGCCACCGCGTGCTCGCCCAGCTCGGCGACACCAACAACCCGATGTTCGAGCTGGCGCTCAGGCTGGAGGAGATCGCGCTGAAGGACGACTACTTCATCGCGCGCAAGCTCTACCCGAACGTGGACTTCTACTCCGGCATCATCTATAGCGCCCTCGGGATCCCGCGCTCGATGTTCACCGTGATGTTCGCGCTGGCGCGCACGGCGGGCTGGGTGGCGCACTGGCTCGAGATGATCGCCGACCCCGCCATGAAGATCAGCCGGCCGCGTCAGCTCTACCGCGGCCCGGCACAGCGCGACTACGTGGCGATCGAGGGCCGCTGAGGGGCCGGGTTCAGGCGGCTGGGCGCGGCGTCGCGCGTTCCACGATCGCCCCGAGGTCGCAGCCGGGCGGCAGCGTGCCGAACAGGCCGCCGCGTCCCGCGAGTCGCGAGGCGCAGAACGCGTCCGCGACCGCCGCCGGCGCGTGACGCGCCAGCAGCGATGCCTGCAGCCCGACGGCGATCCGTTCCACCAGCACGCGTGCCGAACCCTCGGCCGGGATTGCGGCGGACATCGCGGCGGCGAGTTCGTCCGCGAGCGCCGCGAGCCGCGGCTCGCCGGATGCGCCAGCGCGGATCTCGGTGAGCAGCGCCGGGGCGGCCTCGGGCTCGCGCGCCAGCGCGCGGAGCACGTCGAGGCACTGCACGTTGCCCGAGCCCTCCCAGATCGCATTGACCGGCACGTCGCGGTAGAGGCGCGCCAGTGGCGACTCCTCGACGAAGCCGTTGCCGCCGGTGCACTCGAGCGCCTCGGCAACCGCCGCCACCGCGCGCTTGGTGATCCAGTACTTGGCGACGGCGGTCGCCACGCGCGCGAAGCTGCGCTCGAACAGGTCCCCGGCTGCGGCGCCGTCGAAGGCCCGGGCGAGACGCATCGCGAGCGCGGTCGCGGCCTCGGACTCGAGGCACAGGTCGGCGAGGACGTTCTGCATCAGCGGCTGGGCCGCGAGCTTCGCGCCTGACACGTCGCGGTGCGCGGCGTGGTGCGTCGCCTCGGCCACGGCGCGGCGCAGCGTGGCGGCGGAGCCGAGCGCGCAGTCGAGGCGCGTGTGCCGCACCATCTCCATGATGCTCGCCACGCCGCGACCCTCGGGCCCGACGGGCCACGCGAGCGCGCCGTGGAACTCGACCTCGCTCGAGGCGTTGGAGCGATTGCCCACCTTGTCCTTGAGGCGCTGCACGTGGATCGCGTTGCGCGACCCGTCGGGCAGGACCCGGGGCAGGATGAAGCAGGTGAGGCCGCCCCCGGCCTGCGCGAGCACCAGGAACGCGTCGCTCTGCGGGGCGGAGCAGAACCACTTGTGGCCGTCGAGCCGCCAGGCGCCGTCCGGGCCGCCGGGCGCGGCGCGCGTGGTGTTGGCGCGCACGTCCGTGCCGCCCTGTCGCTCCGTCATCGCCATGCCGACGATCGCCCCGGACTTCTCCGCCGCGGGCGCGGTGCGCGGGTCGTAGCGGTTCGACAGGAGCCGCGGCTCCCAGTCCGCCGCGAGCGAAGGCGCGAGCCGCAGCGTCGGGATCGCCGCGAAGGTCATGGTCAGCGGGCAGCTGACGCCTTCCTCGACCTGGTGGCGCAGCATCACGAGGGCGGCGCGCAGCACGTGCGAGCCGGGCCGCGGGTCGCTCCAGGGCAGCGAGTGAAGGCCGGCCTCGATGCCGAGGCGCATCAGCTCGTGCCAGGCCGGGTGGAACTCGATCTCGTCTATGCGCCGGCCGAAGCGGTCGCGCGTGTGCAGGATCGGGCCGTGCCGGTTGGCGAGCTCGCCGAGGGCGAGCACTTCCGCCGATCCCACGCGCCGCGCGAAGGCGCGCACGCGGTCCATGCCGTGGCCCCCGCCCTCGCGCTGGAGCGCCTCCGCGAGCGCGGCGTCCGAGCCGAAGGGGTCGTAGTCCGAAAGCGGCGGCGGCTGGTTGAAGACCTCGTGCGGGTCGCGCGGGCCGGGGCGCTGCACCGCGTGCCCCTCAGGCTCCGGCGGCCAGCAGCGCCTCGAGCTCGGCGGCGGTGGCGCGGCGCATCGGCCGGCCGTCCACCGGGCTCATCGGCGATTGCCGCAGACCATCCTTCGGGAAGACCATCGCGTCCACCTCGCAGCCGTCCGCCTCGAAACGGAGGGTGGGGAACGTGGCGGCCTCGTCGCGCTGAAGCTTCACCCGCTTCTCCACGACGCGGTGGCGGATGCCCCGGTCCATGAGGCTGAAGGCGACGGACTCCGGCGTGTCCGCGAACACGTGCAGCAGGATGTCGCTGTGCGCGGTCGCCGTGCCGGAGAGCACCGGTCCCACGATGCGCGGCTCGAAGTCAGAAAGCAGGCGCATCGCGTCGAGCGCCGTGCGCCGGAGGTCCGCGAGTTCGGTGGCGTGGGCATCGGGCGTGAAGAGCCGCTGATGTTCCGCGAGCGCCTCCTCGATCTCCGTGTTCCTCGGCAGTACGGCCTGGTCGGTGACCCCGAGCCGCTCGGCCGCCTTGCGCTTGGCGAACAGGTGGTCGTCCACGCCGTGCTCGATCATGATTCGGGCCGCCTCGCGGGCCAGCGCCTGCCGCAGCAGGTCGGCTCTCGGTGAACGTTTCGCCATCGCTGGCTCCTCCTGCCGGCGTGTCCTCAGAACAGCGGTTCCTCGCGTCGCCCGGTGCCCGTGGCGTCCGGCGCCCCCGTCCCGGCCGGCGGATGCTCCGCCAGGAAGAACTCGAAGAACGCGTCGGGGTCGTCGGGCGAGGCGAGCGCGCCCGTGACAGGCGATACCCGCGCGTTGATCACGCCCTCCGGCATGGGCAGGCGCTGCTCCGGCCGGCCGCGCAGCGCCTCGCGCATGAAGTAGACCCACATCGGCAGCGCCGTGCGGCCGCCCTCCTCGAAGTTGCCGAGCGAGCGCTCCTGGTCGAAGCCGACCCAGCTCACGGCCACGAGCCCGGCGTTGAAGCCGGCGAACCACGCGTCGCGCCGGTCGTTGGTGGTGCCCGTCTTGCCGGCGAGGTCGCTGCGCCCGAGGGCCAGCGCCCGCCTCGCCGTGCCGGCCCGGATGACGTCGCGCATCATGTCGGTCATCACGAAGGCATTCGCGGCGCTGATCGCCCGTGGTGCGAGCCGGTCCTGGGGCACCTCCGGCACTGCGCCGCCGGCCTCCTCCGCGCGCGTCACACCGCCGCCGTCCCCCGGCACCAGGCTGACGAGCGCGCGGCCGTAGCCTGCCGCGCTGCCGCATTCCGGGCAGGCGAGCAGCGGCGCGGACTGCGAGAGCACCGCGCCGGCCGTGTCCTCGACCCGGTCGATGAGGTACGGCTCCACGCGCTGGCCGCCGTTTGCGAACACGGCGTAGGCGGACGCCATCTCGAGCGGGGTCACTTGCGCGGTGCCGAGCGCCGTCGTGAGGTTGTCCGGCAGCTGGCTGCGGGGAAAGCCGAAGTTCTGCACGAAATCGAGCGTCGGGCCGACGCCGATCGAGCGCATGACGCGGACGGACACCAGGTTGCGCGAGCGCGCGAGCGCGTCGCGCAGGCGGGTCGGGCCGTAGAAACGCGCGTCCACGTTCTGCGGCCGCCAGTCCTGGCCGCTGCCCGTCTCCGCGGCCTCGTAGACGACCGGCGCGTCGAGGATCAGCGAGGCGGGCGTGAGGCCGCTGTCGAGCGCCGCCGAGTAGATAAAGGGCTTGAACGCCGAGCCCGGCTGGCGCTTCGCCTGCGTGGCGCGGTTGAAGCTGGTCGCGTAGAAGTCGAAGCCGCCCGACATGGCGACGATCGCGCCGTCCTGCGGGTCCACCGCCACGAGCGCTCCCTGCGCATCGGGCACCTGCACGAGGAGCGCGCGGCCGGCCTGCTCGGGAAGGACGTAGACGACGTCGCCGCGCGCGAGGACGTCGGCCGGCCGCCGCGGCGCGGGGCCGACCGCGCCCGGGCCCGTGGAGGGCCGCGCCCAGCGCATGTTGTCGAAGGGAATGTCGAACTCGCCGCGGCTGCGGGTGGCCACCCGCGCGGCGGAGCCGTCCACCGCGAGCACCACCGCCGGCAGCAGGCCTCCGACCGACGGGAAGCGCTGCAGCGCGGCCTCGACGTCGCCGGGACCCTCGACCGCCGGCAGCGACGCCTTGCCGGCCACGCCGCGATACCCGTGGCGGCGGTCGTATTCGAGCACCGCGCTGCGCAGCGCGACGTCCGCGGCGCGCTGCAGGCGGCTGTCGATGGTGGTCACGACCCTGAGCCCGTCGGTGTAGGCGCGCTCGCCGTATTCCGCGAGCATGGCCTGCCGCGCCAGCTCGGCCGCCCAGGGCGCGTCCACCTCCACCCGCGGCCCGTGCAGCTCGCCGCTCACCGGCGTCTCGAGCGCGACCCGCTGCTCCTCCTCGTCTATGAAGCCCAGCTCGAGCATGCGCCGCAGCACGTAGCTGCGGCGCCGCTCGGCCAGCTCGCGGCTGGCCACGGGGTTGTAGCGCGAGGGCGCCTGCGGCAGCCCCGCGAGCAGCGCCGCCTCGGCGATCGTGATTTCCTGCAGGCGCTTGCCGAAGTAGGTCTCCGCCGCCGCGGCGACGCCGTAGGACCGCTGGCCGAGGAAGACCGTGTTGAGGAACAGCTCCAGGATCTCCTGCTTGGACAGCTCGTGCTCCAGCGTGATCGCCAGGAAGATCTCGCGCAGCTTGCGCCGCAGCGTCCGCTCGTTCTCGATGAGCGTCGTGCGGACCAGCTGCTGCGTGATGGTGCTGCCGCCCTGCCGCGGGCCGGGAAACCCGGCCGCGACGAGGAGCGCGCGCGTCATGCCCTGCCAGTCGATGCCTGGGTGCTCGAAGAAACGGTCGTCCTCGGCGGCGAGGAAGGCCTCGACGACCACTTCCGGCAGCTCCGCGTAGGCCACCGGCAGCCGACGCTGCTCGCCGATCTGGCCGATCAGCCGGCCGTCCCGGCTGTAGACGCGCAGCGGCATCTGCAGCTTCAGGTCGCGAAGTTCGGCAACGTCCGGGAGCGTGGGGCGCAGGAAATAATAAGTGGCGAGAAAGGCCATCCCGACCGCGCCGGCGAGGGCGACGACCAGGGTGCCGAGGAGCCAGGGGAGGCGGCGGGACCAGCGCGAGGCCATGCGCGATTATGCATTCATCGAAGCGGCCGGGTGCACGGACCGTGACGCGCTGCACGGAGCGAGCCGCCGGGGACGGTGCAGGATGCCACCACGTTCCGGGCCGCAGGCGAGCGCGCCCCAGGCCTGCGGACGAGGGGTCGAGGCTTTCGGGCTTTCAGACCCGGTCGCCGGCAGGGAGACACCAGGGGGAGGCCGGCCGGTGCGAGCATTCTGGGATCCGGGTCACGTGCAATTTGACATTTGCTTGCTATATAGTGACGCAGCATTTGACCCGGCATTGCTAAAGGCTTCGCAAGCGCTTGACCTGAAAAGGAAAGAAACCACGTGAAGCTGCCTCAGATTTCGCTGGGCTCCCGCCGCCGACCGCTGGTCGGAATAGACATCACGACTTCCTCGATCAAGCTGATCGAGCTGGCCGAATCGGGCGGGCAGTACCGCGTAGAGTCCTACGCCGCCGAGCCCACGCCCCACAGCGCCGTCAACGAGAAGGCCATCGTGGACGCCAACGTCGTCGGCGAGGCCATCCGCCGCGCCGTCAAGCGCGCAGGCGTCCGCACCAAGGAGTGTGCGATCGCGATCAGCGGCGACGCGGCGATCACGAAGTCCATCCCCATGCCGCGCTCGCTGTCCGAGAACGAGCTCGAGCAGCAGGTCGAGATGCAGGCCGACCAGTACATCCCCTTCCCGATGGAAGAGGTCAGCTACGACTTCCAGGTCCTCGGGCCGTCCGAGAAGGACCCGGAGATGCAGGAAGTGCTGCTGGTCGCCACCCGCACCGAGAACGTCAACCAGCGCGTCGCCGCGATCACCGCCGCCGGGCTCGTGCCGCGCATCGTGGACGTCGAGGCCTTCGCGCTGGAGAACGCCTGCCGGCTGCTGACGCACCAGATGCCCGATGGCGGCATCGAGCGGACCATCGCCGTGATCGACTTCGGCGCGAGCACCACGACCTTCAGCGTGCTGCGCGACCTCCGGGTCGTGTACACGCGCGACTTCGCTTTCGGCGGCCAGCAGCTGACCGAGGAGATCATGCGCACCTACGGCCTCTCCATGGAGGAGGCCGGCCGGGCCAAGAAGGAAGGCGGCCTGCCGTCCAACTACCAGCCCGAGGTGCTCGATCCTTTCATCGACGACATGACCCAGCAGGTGGGACGCTCGCTGCAGTTCTACCTGGCCTCCGGCGCGGGCCGCACGCAGCCCGAGCAGATCCTGGTCTGCGGGGGCTGCGCGAACATCCCCGGCGTGGCGGACGTGATCGCCAGCCGCGTCGGCATTCCAGCCGAGCGAGGCGACCCGCTCGGCCAGATGCGCATCTCTTCCCGTGCAAAGGCGCTCGGCGTGCAGCGCGACGGCACGGCCCTGCTGACCGCCTGCGGGCTGGCGCTGCGGAGCTTCGACGAAAATGCCAAGTATTAACCTGCTGCCCTGGCGGGCCGAACTCCGCCAGCGCCGCCAGAAGGAATTCCTGATCGGCCTCGGGGCCGCGGCCAGCGCGGGCGTGGTCATCGCGCTGCTCGCGCACTTCGCCGTGAGCACGATGATCGACGCGCAGCAGCGCCGCAACGAGCTGATCAAGGCCGAGATCGCCGAGCTGGACAAGCAGATCGCCGAGATCCTCGTCCTCGAGGAGCAGAAGGCCCGGATGGTCGCCCGCATGGAGGTCATCGAGAAGCTCCAGAAGAGCCGGCCGGAGGTCGTCAAGCTGTTCGACGACGTGGTCACGACGCTGCCCGAGGGCGTGTACCTGACCACCCTCAAGCAGAGCCAGCGCAGGCTGGAGTTCGCCGGCGTGGCGCAGTCGAGCACGCGCGTGTCGTCCTTCATGCGCAACATCGACGGCTCCGAGGCGATGGCGAACCCGGAGCTCAAGGTCATCGAGACCAGCGCACCCGGCGCCGGCGCCAGCTTCACCCTGTTCGCGCAGATGAAGGCGGCCGACCCCGAGGCGGAGGCCGAGGCCGGCGCGGCGGCGAAGCCGAACCGCCGCGTGCAGGAGGCCCGTCGATGAACGCCCTCAAGAAATTCTTCGAGGACCTCCAGAAGCTCGACTTCCGCGACGTTGGCCGCTGGCCGCTGGTGTTCCGCGTGCTCGCGGTCGGCATCGCCTTCGTCGCCGCCACGGGCCTGCTGGTCTGGTACTTCGTCTTCAGCGAGGCGCAGGGCAACGTACCGCAGCTGCGCAAGGCCGAGGCCGAGCAGAAGTCCCTCTGGAGCACCTTCGACGAGAAGCAGCGGCGCGCCGCCAACCTCGAGGCCTACCGGCTGCAGCTGGCCGAGATCGAGCGCACCTTCGGCGCGATGCTCCGGCAGCTGCCGGGACGCACCGAGGTGCCGAGCCTGCTGGTGGACATCTCCCAGACCGGCCTCGCCGCCGGGCTGCAGGAGAACCTGTTCCAGCCGGGGACCGAGGTCCGCCGCGACTTCTACGCGGAGCTGCCCATCAAGATCCGCCTGACCGGCGGCTACCACGAGTTCGGCGAGTTCGTGAGCGGCGTGGCGGCGCTGCCGCGCATCGTGACGCTGCACGACATCGAGATCACCCCGGCCGGCCGCGGCGGCGGCGCCCGCCGGGGGGCCGCGGCCCCGCCCGCGGCCCAGCTCACGCTGGACGTCACGGCGAAGACCTACCGCTACCTCGAGGAATCCGAGCTGGCCGAGCAGGAGGCCGCGACCCAGCGGCCCGCCAACCGCCGCGCACAGGAGGGCAGGAAGTGAGCCACGCTGGCAGGAAGATGCTGGTCGCGGGCTGCCTCGCGGCCGCGCTGGGCCTCGCCGGCTGCGGCGACGGCCTCGACGACCTGCGCGCCGAGATCGAGCAGGCCAAGCAGCGGCCCGGCGGGCGCATCGCGCCCCTGCCCGAGGTCAAGCCGTACGAGTCCCACGCCTACAGCCAGGCCGGCAGCCGGTCGCCGTTCATGCAGAGCGTGGCCGCGTCGGACGCCTCCGGTCCCCGCCCGGACAGCAAGCGATCGCGCGAGTACCTCGAGCAGTTTCCGCTCGACACCATGCGCATGGTGGGGACGCTTCGCCTCGGCGCCGCGAACTACGGGCTCGTGCAGACTCGCGACGGGCTCGTGCACCGCGTGTTGCCGGGCAACTACCTCGGACAGAACGACGGCAAGATCCTGTCGGTCGCCGAGACCCGCATATCGCTGATCGAGATCGTGCCTGACGGACTCGGCGGCTACATCGAGCGGCCTGCCGCCCTCGGCATGGGCGAATGAATTCCTGGGAGAACACCTGATGGCTGGCAAGGACAGGGCAACGGGTTCGAACAACGGCGCGTCGCGCCGCGTCACGCGATGGCTGGGCGGCGCCGCCGCGACGCTCGCGCTGGCGTGGGGCGGGGTCGCGCAGGCTCAGGCGCCCGCGGTCTCGCTGACCGCCGTCGACGTGCAGCCTCAGTCGGGCAACACGCTGCAGGTGCGGCTGCGCACCAGCGGCCCGGCGCCAGAGCCGCTGGCCTTCACCATCGACCAGCCGGCGCGGCTGTCGATCGACCTGCCCGACGTGGGGCTGGCGCTCGATAACCGGCGCGTGGACGTCAAGGCGGCCGGCGTCGACAGCATCGTCGCCGCCGAGGCCGGCGGCCGCACGCGCGTCGTGTTCAACCTCGACTCGCTGGTGCCCTACACGGCGCGCGCCGAGGGCAACGCGGTCGTGGTGACCTTCGGCGGCGCGGCGGCCTCGCAGGCTGCGGCCGCGCCGGTCGCCACCGCCGCCGGCCCGCGCAGCATCGCCGGCGTGGACTTCCGCCGCTCGCCCGAGGGGGCCGGCCGCGTCATCGTGCGGCTGTCCGACCCGCGCACGCCCGCGAGCCTGCGCCAGGAAGGCAACCGCGTGATCGTCGACTTCACCGGTGCCACGCTTCCCGAACAGCTCATGAAGCGCTACGACGTGGTGGACTTCGCCACGCCGGTCACGACCGTGGACGCGACGCGGACGGCGACCGCGGCGCGCATCGTGGTGAGCGCCGCCGGCGACTGGGAGCAGCTCGCCTACCAGGCCGACGACACCTACGTGGTCGAGGTCCGGGAGCGACCCAAGCGCGCCATCGTGAGCGAGGCCGAGAAGGTGTACACGGGCGAGCGGCTGACGCTCAACTTCCAGGACATCGACGTGCGCGCGGTGCTGCAGCTGCTGGCCGACACCAGCGGCCAGAACATCGTGGTGAGCGATTCGGTCACCGGCCGCGTCACCCTGCGCCTGCAGAACGTACCCTGGGACCAGGCCCTCGACATCGTGCTGCGCACGAAGGGCCTCGACATGCGCAGGAAGGACAACGTGATCCTCGTGGCGCCGCAGGCCGAGATCGCGGCCCGCGAGAAGGCCGAGCTCGCCGCGCAGAAGGACATCCAGGAGCTGGCGCCGCTGCGCACCGAGTTCCTGCAGGTCAACTACGCCAAGGCCTCGGACATCGCCCAGCTGCTCAAGAGCAGCGGGAGCGGTTCGCTCCTCTCCGCGCGCGGCAACGTCAGCATCGACGAGCGCACCAACACCCTGCTGCTGCAGGACACGGCCGAGCAGCTCGAGCAGATCCGCGCCATGGTCGCGACCCTCGACATCCCGGTGCGCCAGGTGCTCATCGAGTCGCGCATCGTGATCGTGAGCGACGACTTCTCGCGCGACCTCGGCGTGCGGGCCGGCTTCAACCGGATCTCCGACACCGTAAAGGACCTGCTGTTCATCGGCGGCAGCGCGCAGGCGAACGACACGGCGGTGGGCTCGGTGCTCGACAACCTCGCGAACACTGGCCAGCCGTTCCCGGCGCAGATCCCCTTCGGGAACTTCGACCGCTACAACGTGAACCTCCCGGTCAGCAACCCGGCCGGCCGCATCGCGCTGTCGGTGCTCGACTTCGACGACTTCCTGATCGACCTCGAGCTGTCGGCCGCCCAGGCCGAGGGCAAGGGCGAGATCGTCTCCTCGCCGCGCGTCATCACGGCGAACCAGCGCGAGGCGGTGATCGAGCAGGGTGTCGAGGTGCCCTACCAGGAGTCCGCCTCCAGCGGCGCCACGACCACGCAGTTCAAGAAGGCGGTGCTGTCGCTCAAGGTCACCCCGCAGATCACGCCGGACGACCGCGTGATCCTCGACCTGGAAGTGAACAAGGACAGCGTCGGCCAGCTCGTGCCGAGCGCGACCGGCGGCTTCGTGCCCTCGATCGATACGCGTTCGATCAGCACGCAGGTGCTGGTGAACGACGGCCAGACGGTCGTCCTCGGCGGCATCATGGAGACCGAGCGCCGCGAGACGGAGAACAAGGTGCCGTTCCTCGGCGACGTGCCGGGCCTCGGCGTCCTGTTCCGCACGCGCAGCAAGTCCGATCAGCGCGACGAGCTGCTGATCTTCGTGACCCCGAAGATCCTGCGCGAGGGCTCGAACATCAACTGATCCCGCCGCCTGGCTTGCGGGCCGGGCGGGCCGAGGGCACAGTCGCACGGCCGCTCCCAGGCAGGGAGCGGCCGTCGTTTTTTGACGCGGGGCGACACTTGGCGGACGGACTGGCGGGCAGCGTATTCCTGGTCGGGCCGATGGGTGCCGGCAAGACCGCCGTCGGGCGCCGCCTCGCGCGCCTGCTCGGGCTGCGCTTCGTGGACAGCGACGAGGCGATCGTGTCGCGCACCGGCGTGGACATCGCCTACATCTTCGAGAAGGAGGGCGAGGCGGGCTTCAGGCAGCGGGAGCGCGACGCCATCGACGCGCTCACCCGCGAGCCCGGCCTCGTGCTCGCGACGGGGGGCGGTGCCGTGCTGCTGCCGGAGAACCGCGAGCGGCTCGCCGCCCGCGGCACGGTCGTGTACCTTGAGGCGTCCGTGGCCCAGCAGCTCGCGCGCACCCGGCGCGGCACCCACCGGCCGCTGCTTCGGACCGCCGACCCCGCGGCACGGCTCGCGGAACTGATGGCCGTCCGCGAGCCGCTGTACCGGGAGGTCGCCCGCCTCGTCGTGCCGACCGACGGACGCAAGGTCGCTGCCGTGGCCTCGGAGATCGCCCGCCGCCTGTCCGCCGGCGCCGTCCCGGAGCAGCAAGCTTGACCGACACCGACCGGCTGAACATCGACCTCGGCGAGCGCAGCTACCCGATCCACATCGGGCCCGGGCTGCTGGGGCAGCCGGGACTGCTCACCGGGTCGCTGCCGGGCGGCGCCGACGTCATGCTGGTCAGCAACGAGACGGTGATGCCGCTGTGGGGCGCGCGCGCCGAGGCGGCGCTCGCCGGCCGCCGGGTCGCGCGCTGCGTGCTTCCGGATGGCGAGGCGCACAAGACGATGGCCACGCTGGGTGTCGTGCTCGACGCGCTGGTCGAGGCGCGCATGAACCGCGACTGTATCGTCGTTGCACTGGGCGGCGGCGTCGTGGGCGACATCGCCGGCTTCGCGGCGGCCTGCTACCAGCGCGGCGTCGCCTATGCGCAGGTCCCGACCACCCTGCTCGCGCAGGTGGATTCGTCGGTCGGCGGCAAGACCGGCGTCAACCACCCGGGCGGCAAGAACCTGATCGGCGCCTTCCACCAGCCTGTCGTCGTCATCGCGGACACCGATACGCTCGGCACGCTGCCCGACCGCGAGCTGCGCGCGGGCATCGCCGAGGTGATCAAGTACGGCGTGCTCGGCGACGCCGACTTCTTCGGCTGGCTCGAGCACAACGTCGGCCGGCTGCTGCAGCGGGAGCCCAAGGCGCTCGGCTACGCCATCCGCCGCTCCTGCGAGATGAAGGCGGCTATCGTCGGCCGCGACGAGCGCGAGCAGGGCGAGCGCGCGCTGCTGAACCTCGGCCACACCTTCGGCCACGCGATCGAATCCGGCGCCGGCTACGGCGCCTGGCTGCACGGTGAAGCAGTCGCTGCGGGGATGCTGCTCGCGGCTGAGTTCTCCCGCCGCGTGCGCGGCCTTCCAGGCGTCGACGTCGCGAGGCTGCGCGACCTGCTCGTCCGGGCCGGGCTGCCGGTGGATCCGCCGCGCCTCGGCGCGGCACGCGCGCTCGAACTGATGCGCATGGACAAGAAGGTCAAGGCCGGCCGGATCCGGCTGGTGCTGATGGACCGCATCGGCGAGGCGATCCTCACCGACGACTACCCGCCCGCCGCGCTCGAGGGCCTGCTCGCCGAGGCCATGGGCGAGGCGGCCTGATGACGGGCGCCGTCCCCGACCACGACCGCGGGCTCGCGCCCTGGGCGGCGCTCGAGGCCACGTCCCGGGGCAGGCGTTACCCCGAGCCCCCGCCGGGCAACCGCGGCGAGTTCCAGCGCGACCGCGACCGGATCGTCCATTCCAACGCGTTCCGGCGGCTGGTCTACAAGACGCAGGTTTTCGTCAACCACGAGGGCGACCTGTTCCGCACGCGGCTCACTCACTCCCTCGAGGTGGCGCAGATCGGCAGGACCGTGGCCCGGGTCCTCGGCCTCTCGGAGCCGCTGACCGAGGCGATATGCCTCGCCCACGACCTTGGGCACACCCCGTTCGGACATGCCGGGCAGGACGTCCTCAACGCCTGCATGCGCGAGTTCGGCGGCTTCGAGCACAACCTGCAGTCGCTGCGGGTCGTGGACGAGCTCGAGGAGCGCTACGCCTCCTTCCCCGGCCTGAACCTGACCTTCGAGTGCCGGGAAGGCATCCTGAAGCACTGCTCGGCGGCGAACGCCCGGCAGATCGGGGACCTGGGACGCCGATTCCTCGAGCGGCGCCAGCCCTCGCTCGAGGCGCAGCTCGCGAACCTCGCGGACGCGATCGCCTACAACAATCACGACGTGGACGACGGCGTTCGGGCCGGCCTCATCAGCCTCGCGGACCTCGCGGACGTGCCGCTGTTCGCGCGCCAGCAGGACGTGGTGCTGCGCTCATATCCGGAGGTCAGGCCGAAGCAGCTGCTGCACGAGACCATCCGGCGGATGATCAACGACGTCGTGAGCGACCTCATCGACGAGACGCGCCGGCGCATCGAGGCGGCCGCGCCGTCCTCCGTCGAGGACGTGCGCGCGCTGGGCGAGCCGCTGGTGGCGTTCTCCGCGGGCAAGGCGGACGAGCACTACGCGCTGAAACGCTTCCTCAGGAGGCGCGTGTACGAGCACGAGCGCGTGCTCGCCATGCGTGAGAAGGCCGTGCGCATCCTCGAGGAGCTGTTCGCGGCCTTCATGGACGACGTCTCGCGCCTGCCGGACGAGCACCGCGACACGGCGCTGCGGCTCGAGGCGGAGGCCGGCGCTGCGGGCCGTGCCCGGGCGGTGGCCGACTACATCGCGGGCATGACCGACCGCTACGCCTTCCTCGAGCACGAGCGGGTGCTGGGGACCCGGGGCTGACGGCGCTGCGGGGGGTCGCGTCCCTCGCCTACAGGTTCTCCTCGATCAGCGCCTCGACGCGCCCGGCCTTCACCGCGGCGACGAGCGCCGAATAGTCGCGCTCGTTCTGGTCTGCGTAGGCCAGCGCGAACCGGCCGATGGCCTGGTCGAAGTTGTCGGTCCTGCCCAGGTAGCCGCTGATCGTCGCCGCGTCGCCCGACTTGGCGTGGGCGCGGGCGAGGGTCCAGCCGCAATAATCGGCATACCGCTTCAGCTGTACGGGCGAGGCGCCCTCGACGGGCAGGGAGAGCTTCATGTCCCGCAGCTGGCGAATGAAGAAGTCGCGGCCGCGGATGCTGCGCGTCCAGCCCAGCAGGATGTCGCTCGATGACTGCATCAGCCGCTGGCCGCAGACCACGCGCTGCCCCTGGTTGTCGTAGGAACTCTTGCCTGCGAAAGGCTCGAGCACCGAGTGGCGGGCCTCCTTGAACTGCAGCAGCAGCGGGTGATTCTCCGGCGAGAAGAAGAGCCCGACGAAGCAGCGCGTGCCGACGCTGCCGATGCCGACGACCTTCACCGCGAAATCCTCCAGGCGGTAGCGGTCGAACATCACGCGCACGGGATCGGGCAGCGACCGGCGATACTCGACGAGCGCCAGCCTGACCAGCTCGATGGCGTCCTCTTCCTGGACGTGGAACAGCGTCGGCAGCTGGTCCACGAGGCGGCGCCGGCCGCCGACCTCCTCGCTGATCTTCGGGAACAGGTACTCGGCCACCCGCGTGCGCGCCTTCGCGGCATAGCTCTTGCGGCGCTCCAGCGCCTCGGCGTCGGGCGCTGCCTCGATCAGGGCCTTCTCGTCGAGGCGGTCGTACCAGACGTCGAGCGGGCTGCGCTTCGAATAGTCGCGCAGGTGCTCGCGGTAGGAACGCACGCACCCGATCGCGGCCGCCCGGGCCTGCGCGTCGGTGTGGCCATTGTCGCGGGCGGCCACGGCGAAGCTGACGGCGAGGCGCTTGACGTCCCACTCCCAGGGCGCAGGCAGGGTTTCGTCGAAGTCGTTGATGTCGAAGATCAGGTTGCGCTCGGGCGTGGCGAACAGGCCGAAGTTCATCAGGTGGCAGTCGCCGCAGGCCTGGACCCTGAGGCCCGTGCTCGGGGTCCTGGCCAGGTCGCTCGCCATCAGGCCGGCCGAGCCGCGCAGGAAGGTGAAGGGGCTGCGCAGCATCCGCCCGTAGCGGATCGGCACCAGGTCCGGCACCCGGTCCTGGTTGGAGGCTTCGAGGATCGCGATCGGGTCGCGCTGCCCCTTCGATGGCGGTTTCCACCCGGCATGGAGATGGCGCGGCAGAGCTTCGCGCAGCGCCTTGCCTGCGAGCAGGCACTCCTCGCGGGAGCGGAATGCCTGCCCCTCCGCCGCGTGCCGTTGCGGCGCGCGCGGCGCTTTCCGCGGGGACCTCCGCGGCGGCGCCGCGCGCTGGCGGCTCTTCTTGGTCGCTTTCACGTCTGGAACCTCGCGCACGGGGGTGTATCCGGCGCTAGTGTTTAACCGACCTAACGCTAACGCGATTTGCGCCCGACGCCAACCGGAGGATCCGAAGCCCGGACCCGGTCTGGTGTCTTCCCCTGACCCGGCCGGGTTTCGGGCGAAAGCGTGGGCGAACCATCCGGTCGGGCGGACGCGCGCGTCGCGGGTTAGGTAACATTCACGGGCCCAGCCCGGAGTAGCCCGTGACCCGAGTGACCATCCCCGCGCGCGAGCGCCTGATCTTCGCCATGGACGTCCCCGACGCCGGCGCCGCGCGCCGGCTGGCCGACGAACTGGGAGACTCGGTCGTGTTCTACAAGCTGGGCCTGGAGCTCTTCATGTCCGGCGGCTACTTCGAGCTGCTCGACTGGATGGTCGGGCGCGGCAAGAAGATCTTCGTGGACCTGAAGTTCTTCGACGTGCCGGCCACCGTCGCCTCGGCCGTGAAGAACCTCCGCAATCGCGGCGTGACCTTCGCCACGGTTCACGGCAACCAGTCGATCATGGAGGCCGCCGCTGCGGCCAAGGGCGACGTGAAGATCCTGGCGGTGACCGTGCTCACGAGCCTCGACCGCGGCGACCTCGACGACCTCGGCTTCGCCTGCGACGTCGAGCAGCTGGTCCTGTCCCGCGCCCGCCGGGCACTGGAGGCGGGCTGCGACGGCGTCGTGTCCTCGGGCCTCGAGGCCAAGCTGCTGCGCGCCGGCGTGGACGATCGCCTGATCGTCGTCACCCCCGGCATCCGGCCGGTCGAGAATCGGCCGGCGGACGACCAGAAGCGCGTGGTGAACGTCGAGCAGGCCTTCGCCAACGGCGCCGACTACATCGTGGTCGGACGCCCGATCCGCGACGCGGCCGACCCCCGCGCCGCCGCCGAACAGATCCAGGCCACCATCGCCCGCTGCTTCCCGGGGACCGCATGACCGACATGAAGAACGACCTGCTGCTGCGCGCGCTCCTGCGCCAGCCAACCGAGCGCACGCCGGTGTGGATGATGCGCCAGGCCGGCCGCTACCTGCCGGAGTACCGCGCGACGCGGGCGAAGGCCGGCAGCTTCCTCGCCATGTGCATGAACCCCGAGTACGCCTGCGAGGTGACGATCCAGCCGCTCGACCGCTATCCGCTCGACGCGGCGATCCTGTTCTCCGACATCCTGACCATCCCGCACGCGATGGACCTCGACCTCACCTTCGAGGCGGGCGAGGGGCCGAGGATCGGCAAGCCGGTGCGCAGCGCCGCCGACGTGGACCGGCTGTTCGTGCCGGATCCGGCGCGCGAGCTGAAGTACGTGGTGGACGCCGTGGCGCTGATCCGCCGCGAGCTGGCCGGGCGCGTGCCGCTGATCGGCTTCGCCGGCTCGCCGTGGACCGTCGGCACCTACATGGTGGAGGGCGGCGGCAGCAAGAACTTCGCCCACATCAAGGGGATGATGTACGACGCCCCTGACACGCTGCACCGCATGCTCGACATCGTCACGCGCGCGACCACCGCCTACCTCAACGCGCAGATCGAGGCAGGCGCGCAGGCGGTGATGGTGTTCGACACCTGGGGCGGGGCGCTCTCGCCGCGCCGCTACCTCGAGTTCTCGCTGGACTACATGGCGCGCATCGTGGACGGCCTCATCCGCGAGCGCGAGGGCCGGCGCGTGCCGGTCATCCTCTTCACCAAGGGCGGCGGCGAGTGGCTCGACCACATGGCCGAGACTGGCTGCGACGCCCTCGGCGTGGACTGGACCATGGACCTCGCTGACGCGCGCACGCTGACCGGCGGGCGCGTGGCGCTGCAGGGCAACCTCGACCCCTGCGTCCTCTACGCGTCGCCCGAGGTGATCCGCGACGAAGTCGGCCGGGTGCTCGCGAGCTTCGGCCATGGCCACGGCCACGTGTTCAACCTCGGCCACGGCATCCACCCCGACATCGACCCCGGGCGCGTCTCGGCGATGCTCGCGGCGGTGCACGAACTTTCCCCCCAGTACCACCGGTAGGCCCACATGGACATCGACAAGATTTCGATCGGCGAGGACCCGCCGCGCGACATCAACGTATTCGTTGAGATCCCGCAGGGCGGCGTGCCCGTCAAGTACGAGCTCGACAAGGAGTCGGGCGTGCTGCGCGTGGACCGCTTCCTGCACACGGCCATGTTCTACCCCGGCAACTACGGCTTCCTGCCGCACACGCTGTCGGAGGACGGCGATCCGGTCGACGTGATCGTGGTCGGCGTGGTGCCGGTGGTGCCGGGCGTGATCATCCGCTGCCGGCCGGTGGGCGCGCTTCTGATGAAGGACGAGGCGGGCCCGGACGAGAAGGTCGTCGCGGTGCCCGTGGACAAGCTGCACCCCTTCTACAGCGGCGTGAAGACCTACAAGGACCTGCCGGAGATCCTCACCGAGCAGATCGCGCACTTCTTCCAGCACTACAAGGACCTGGAGAAGGGCAAGTGGGTGACCATCGTGAACTGGGTCGGCCCGCAGCACGCCGAG
>JALORP010000051.1 GCA_025458865.1 Steroidobacteraceae bacterium
ACGCTGCCGGCGCGGGCCTTCCTGCCGACGCGGGGCAGCGCGGATCGGCTGGAAGTGCCGCAGGTCACGCCCGCGGCTCCCGGCGCCTATCTGAACTACGACGTGTACGGCGAGCGGGTGGATGACCGGAACCGTCTCGGCGCGATGCTCGACCTCGGGATCTTCGGCCCGCGCGGGGTGGTTACGCACTCGATGCTGGGCCGGGATGACGACGAGATGGAGAAAGCGGTGAGGCTCGAGTCCACCTGGACGCTCGACCTGCCGTCGCGGCTGGCGACGCTGCGCGTGGGCGACGCCATCAGCGCGTCCGGGGCCTGGGGACGCTCGGTGCGCTTCGGCGGCGTGCAGTTCGGCACCAATTTCGCGACCCAGCCGACGCTGGTGACGACCCCGCTCCTGTACGCCGCGGGTGAGGCGGTCGTGCCCTCGACGGTGGACGTCTTCGTGAACGGCCAGCGCGTGGCGAGCGAGGACGTGCCGCCGGGGCCCTTCACGCTCGACCGCCTGCCGCCGATCACCGGCGCCGGGCAGATGCAGGTCGTCGTGACCGACGCGCTGGGACGCCAGCAGGTCATCGCGCAGCCCTACTACACCGGGCCCACGCTGCTGCGGGCGGGGCTCAACGAGTATTCCTTCGACCTGGGCTCCATCCGCGAGGACTTTGGCCTGCGCAGTAGCGCCTACGGCGACCTCGTGCTGGCCGGCACGTTCCGGCGCGGCATCACCGATGCCTTCACCGCGGAGCTGCATGCGGAGGCGCAGGGCGGAGGCGCGCGGGCGGCCGGCCTCGACACGGCCTGGCAGCTCGGCAGCCTCGGTGTCTTCACGCTGACGGCGGCCGCCGGCGGGGACGAGGATATCGGCTGGCTGGGGGGCGTTGGCTTCGAGCGCAACGGCCGGAGCTTCAGCGTCTTCGGCCGGACGCAGTACACGACCCGGGACTTCGCGCAGCTGGGCACGGCGGGCCTCGCCGATCGTCCGAAACAGCGCAGCTTCGCAGGCGTCGGCGTCTACCTGGGCGCCGCTGGAAACCTGCGATTCTCCTACGGCGTTCAGACGAGCTGGTCGGGGCCGGGAAGCGAGACCGCCGCGCTGAGCCACACGGTCACGATCGCGCGCTACGGTCATCTCAGTCTCATCGCGAGCCGCTCGATGGGCGCGACATCGTCCACCGACCTGTTCCTCAACTGGACGATGTCGCTCGGTGAGCGGCGAACGGCGAGCGCGAGCCTGCAAGGGTCGCCCGATCCCACCGCCGGCGAGTCGCTCGCGGCGGCCGGGACGCTCCAGCAGAGCCTGCCGGCCGGTTCCGGCGCCGGCTACTACGTTGCCGCATCGTCCTCCGGGGACGTGCAGGCCGACTACGCGCTGCAGGGCGATGCGGGGCTCCTCGGCGTGCAGTATGCGCGCCGCAATGGCGGCGAAGGCTGGCGCACCAACGCCGGCGGGGGCTTGGCGATCACCGGCGCCGGCGTCATGGCGGCGCGGAGGCTCGATGAGAGCTTCGCGGTCGTGGAGGTCGCCGAGTACCCGGGGATGACGGTCTACGTCGAGAACCAGCCGGTCGGGCGGACCGACCGCAGGGGACGGGTGCTGCTCGACTCGCTGCGGGCCTACGAGAGCAACGCGGTCAGCATCGACCCGCGGGAACTGCCGCTCGACGCCACGCTCGTGGCGCCGGCCATGAGCATCACTCCGGCCTGGCGCAGCGGGCCCGTGGTTCGATTTCCCGTCGCGCGGGCGAGCGCCGCGACGCTGCGCCTCGTCCAGCCCGACGGTGTCCCGGTCCCCGCGGGCGCGCTCGTCGTCACCCGGCACGAGCAGGCGCCGGTGGCGCTCGACGGCCTCGTGTACCTCACCGCCGCCGAGGGCCGCCAGTCCGCCCGCGCGGAGTGGCCCGGCCAGCGATGCGTGTTCGACTTCGCGCGGCCGGAAGGGGCGGGCCCGCAGCCCGATCTCGGCACCGTCACCTGCCGGCCCGGGACGCCGTGGCCATGACCCTGGCACGTCCTGCCGCCATCGTCGTGACGGCCGTCGCGTGCCTCGCCTGTGCGCCCGCAGGCGCCGTCGACTGCGCAGTGTCGGTCTCCGGCGTTGCCTTCGGCGTTTACGATCCGACGATCGCGACTGCGACCGACGCGGTCGGCGCCGTCAGCGTGCGGTGCTTCCATACCGGCGGCGGGGCGTCGCGCGCGAGCTACGCGATTGCGCTGTCCGCGGGAAACAGCGGCGCCTTCGGCCAGCGGCAGCTTCGCGCCGGTCCCGCCCGCCTGAACTACAACCTCTTCAGCGGCGCAACGCGCGCCCAGGTCTGGGGTGACGGGACCCAGGGCAGCGTGACGGTCGGCGGATCTCTGCTCGTGAATCCCGGCTCACTGTCGAGCAACGGGGCGGTGCATCCGGTGTATGGGCGCATCCCCGCGCAGCAGCCGGCCAGCACCGGGAGTTATTCAGATGCGATCCTCATCACGCTGACATTCTGACGGCGCGTCAGAGCGGCGTGGCCGAGATATGGATGGGCAGCGCGTAGCTGCCAGGCCGGGCATCCGGATCGAGGACGAAGCGGTAGTCGAGTGCGAGGGCCTGCGCGCCCCTTGCCGGGGGCTGGTAGACCTCCACGCTGTCGGCCTGCAGCAAGAGCGGCCGGGAGAGGCCGTGGATCTCGACATGACGCGTGAGGCCGATTCTCGGCGACAGCCGCAGCAGCCAGCCGCGGGCGGTGTTCTCGCGTACGACATAGCGCGCCGACACCTGCTTGTATCCGCGTTCGATGTCGGCCTGGGAGAGGTCCAGCCGGTCTGGATGCTCGACGGCCTCCAGGGTCACCCGCGCGGGCACTGTCGCCTGGACGGACAGCTGCGCCTGGCCGGTCTCGGCGCGCGCGCCCGCCGCCGTGATGGCCAGGATCAGGACCACTCCGAGCGACCGCCGCATGCCGCCTGCCTTCCGGGGAGAACCACCCTCCGGGTATCGGCCCGAAGCCGGCTCACTTGAGCGGCCTGCGGGCGGCCAGGTGCCGGCTGCGGCCGTCCAGGCTTCTTCAGAAAGCGTTGATGCCCGTCAGCTCGCGGCCGACCGTGAGCTGGTGGATGGTCTCGGTGCCTTCGTAGGTGATCACGCTCTCGAGGTTGAGGGCGTGGCGGATGGGCACGTACTCGGCGCTGATGCCGGCGCCGCCCAGGATGTCGCGGGCGTCGCGGGCTACGTCGAGGGCCATGCGGCAGTTGTTCCACTTGGCGAGCGAGACCTGCGACGGGACCATGATGCCCTGGTCCTTGAGCCGCCCGAGCTGCAGCGACAGCAGCTGCGCGGTGGTGATGCGCCGCGCCATGTCGGCGAGGCGGATCTGGATGGCCTGGTTGGCGGCGAGCGGCCGGCCGAACAGGACGCGGTCCTGGGTGTAGTCGAGCACCTGCTTCAGGCAGGCCTGGGCGGCGCCGATCACGCCCCAGGTGATGCCGTAGCGCGCCTGCGTGAGGCAGGACAGCGGGCCCTTGAGCCCGACCACGCCGGGCAGCATGTTCGCCTCCGGCACGACCACGTCCTCGAGGAAGATCGCGCCGGTGCAGGAGGCGCGCAGCGAGAACTTGCGCTCGATCTCGGGCGTGACGAAGCCCCGGGTGCCGCGCTCGACGATGAAGCCGCGGATGCCGTCCTCGGCCTTCGCCCACACGACGGCGAGGTCGGCGATGGGCGAGTTGGTGATCCACATCTTCGCGCCGTTCAGAACCCAGTCGCCGCCACGGCGCTTCGCGTGGGTCTTCATGTTGGCCGGGTCGGAGCCGCCGTGCGGCTCGGTGAGCCCGAAGCAGCCGATGAGCTCGCCCGTGGCCATGCGCGGCAGGTACGCCTGCTTCTGCGCCTCGCTGCCGTAGGTGTGGATCGGGTACATGCACAGCGACGACTGCACCGAGACGAAGCTGCGGATACCCGAGTCGCCGCGCTCCAGCTCCTGGCAGATGAGCCCGTAGGAGACCGCGTTGAGCCCCGCGCAGCCGTAGCCCTCGAGCGATGAACCGAGCAGGCCCAGCGCGGCGAGCTCACCCACCAGCTCGCGCGGGAAGGTGTGTTCCTCGAAGTGCTTCTGGATGACGGGCAGCACGCGCTCGTCCACGAGGCGCGCCACCGACTCCTGCACCATGCGCTCCTCCTCGCCGAAGAGGCTGCGCACGCCGTAGAGGTCGAGCGGG
This sequence comes from Steroidobacteraceae bacterium, assembly GCA_025458865.1. Taxonomy (GTDB): domain Bacteria; phylum Pseudomonadota; class Gammaproteobacteria; order Steroidobacterales; family Steroidobacteraceae; genus SG8-30. The sequence continues at coordinate 4,191 of JALORP010000051.1, forward strand.
TCGAGGCGGGCCGCGGTGGGACGGGTCGCGGACTGCGCCGGGTTCGCCATGGGGTCCGCGCCGCCCATCGCGCGGCTCAGGCCGCCGGCTCCGCGTCCTTCGGCTCGAGGCCGACGGCCTGGCGGATCTCCCGGGCGAGGCGCTCCACCTCGAGGCCGCGCGCAGCGGCGCCTTCGAGGTTGCCGGCGCTGAAGGCCTCCACGGCCTGCGCCCAGCCGTTCTTCGCGATCTCGAATTCGCGCTTCGCCCGCTCGACCGCATCGGGGTCGAGCCCTGCCGGCAGCCGGCGCAGGCCGGCGAGCTCTTCGAGCTTCGAGCCGATGCCGTCGAGCAAGCCCGGGATCGCGTCCGCCAGCCGGCTCCACTCGCCGGTCAGCTGGGCCGCGAGCGCCTCGCGCGAGGCGGAGGCTTCCTCGGCCAGCACCCGCGCCTTGGCGGGGATTTCCTGGACCATCGCCAGCGCCTCGGCGTACTTCTCCGCGCCGAGCGCGGCGCGCGCCGCGTCGAGCTCGGCCTTCACCTCGGCGTAGCGCTTCGGGATGTACTTCTGTGCGTCGTCCGCGACGGCCGCGAGCGCGTCCTCGGCGGCGGTCACGGCGCGCGTGGCGGGCTCCTTCTGCGAGCAGGCCGACAGCAGCAGGGCTGCGGCGATGGCCGCGGCGGCAATGAGGGTTCTCATGGTCATGCCTTCGGCATGCCGAGCGCTTCCATCGTCGTCTCGACGGTGCGCTTGACCTCGATAGTCTTGGTGACGGCCTCCTCGTACTTGCCGGCGTTGCCGGCCTCGGCTGCGGCGGCCCAGTCGGTCTTGGCGGCGTCGAATTTCGCCACGAGCTCCTTGAAGCTGTCGCGGTTCATGCCCTTGGGCAGGCCGCCGCCGGAGGTGATCCTGAGGATACGGTCGTCCACGCTCGAGATCAGCTGCGGCAGGGTCTTGGCGTACTCGGTCCAGGCCTGGGTCATCTGCTGGTTGAAGTTCGCCTTGGCGATGGCCGAATCGGCGACGACCTTGCGCAGCTCCGCGGAGACCGCGGGGGCCTGCGCGATCACGGCCTTGTAGTCCTGCTTCTCGAGCAGGGCCTTCACCTCCGCGACCTTCGCGCGGGCGGCGGCGATCTCGTCCGGCACGTACTTTTCGGCCTGCACGGCAGCGTTCTCGAGCGACTGCTCGAGGCTCGCGACCGCCTGCTCGGCCGGTTCCTTCTGGCTTTCGCAGCCCGCCGCGGCGAGGGCGAGCATCGTGACGGCACATGCCTTGGCGATTACTGTCGAGCGGATCATCGGCGAGTCCCCTTTCTTGAATGGGCCGGCCGGCGGGCCCGCGGGGGCGCCGGCGGCGGAAACCGGAGGCCGCCAAGGGTAGCGCGACGGCCCCGCCTGCGCACGTAGCAGAGCCCGCAAGGGCCGGACGAGGGCCCGGCGCCCGATCAGGACGCCGGGGACGGATCGGGGGCGCGCGAAGCCAGGCCGATGAGGCCGCTCATCTGCGCGCCGGCTGGCCCGCAGCCCTGGTTGATGGGGCCGGTCATCAGGGTGATGATCGGTCGGGAGACGACGGACAGGATACGGTCGCGCGTCTGCACGCCGGTGCCGCACCAGGAACAGGCAGGGGAGGGCCCTTGACGCACGTGATTCGTCCTGCCGCCGTGGCAGCTGCCCTTCTGGCGATGCTGGCCGGCTGCGCGGCGCCGCCTCAGCGCGAGCCGGCGCGGGAACCGGGCGGGCCGACCACGGAGGCGATCGCCAATGCGACCTACCGCGCCGGCCTGCTGCAGGGCACGCCGGTGACGCTGCGCGACGGCCGCTACGAGCGTGGCGACGGGGTGGTCGTCTGGCTGCTGCCTGCGCCCGTGGCGCGGGGCCTCGTGGCGGGCAAGCCGTCAGCAGTCGTTCTCATCGCCGAGTCCGGCGGCGGGAGCGGAACCTTCATTTCGCTCGCGCTCGTGCAGGACGTGGACGGCCGGGCGGTCGAGGTGGCAAGCACCCTGCTCGGCGACCGGCCGCGCGTCCAGGGCCTCGCCCTCGGCGCGGATGGCCTGATCACCGTGGACCTCGTGCAGGTCGGGCCGAGCGACGCCTTCTGCTGCCCGACGATGCCGATGTCGGTGGACTATGCCTTCGAGGGCGGCCGCCTCGTCGTCCGCGGGCTCTCTTCCGCGGAGATCGATGCCCGGGGATACGCCGAGGGCGTGAATGCCTTCGTGGTCCAGCCGACGGCCTACGACCGCTCGTTGCCGCCGAGCGGCCAGGGGGAGCCGAAGCATTTCGCCTGGACCTTCGACGGCGACCAGGCGGTCGACACCGCCCGGGGCCATGTGGCCGTCTACCCGCTCGCGGCCTACCGCGCGATCTGGCGGGAGGCTGGCGACGGCTTCGTCGAGCGCCAGCTCGCGGCGCTCACGAGGCTGCTCGACTCGCGGGAAGCTTCGCCCGCGGTGCCCCTGCCGGTGCTGCCGCAGCGAGGCGGCTTCAACGATCTCGCGGCCCAGGTCCGCTATCTCGAACTCCCCGGGGGCGGCCGAGGGGTGCGCTTCGTCGGGCGCTTCTCCCAGGACGCGGCGCCACTCCTGAATCGCCAGCTGCGCTACGTCTTCCAGGGCCTGTCGGCGGACGGGGAAACGCTGTTCGTGACCGACCTTCCGGTGTCGGCCACGGGCGTGCCCGAGGCCGTCGAGGAGACGGGGCCGGACATCGTCGCCTATCTCGCGCGGTGGCGGGCGACGCTCGAAGGCCTGTCCGGGGACGACTTCTCGCCCGGCCTTGCGGCCCTCGACGCGCTGGTCACCTCGGTCGAGGTCAACCGCTGACGCGGTCGCCGGCGAGCGGGAAGGTCATGCGCGCCGTGGCGGGCCAGCGCCCGGCTGATTACCATACCGCCGGCCAGCGTCCCCTGCGGCATCCCGCCTCCCCCCTGCGTGGGCCTACCGCCGGCACGTGACTGGAACCGATGCGCGTCAGCTATCACCCGGACTATTTCGTCGAACTGCCGCCGACGCATCCTTTCCCGATGTCGAAGTACCCGCGGGTCTTCGAGCGGCTGTGCGAGGGCGGCGTGCTGAAGGACGGCGGCGTGATGCAGCCCGAAGAGGCGCCCATCGAGCTGCTTGCGCGCGTGCACACCGCGGAGTACCTCGCAAAGCTCGAGGCCGGCACGCTGTCGGACCAGGAAATCCGCCGTCTCGGCGTGCCCTGGTCGCCGCGGCTGTGGCGCCGCTCGCGCCTCGCGGCCGCGGGCACGCTGCTCGCCGCGCGCGCGGCGCTCGAGGACGGACTCGCGGGCAACCTCGCCGGCGGCACCCACCACGCCTTCGCCGACCGCGGGGAGGGTTTCTGCGTGCTGAACGACGTGGCGGTGGCGGTGCGCGCGCTGCAGGCTTCGGGCGAGGCCCGCCGGGCGCTGGTGGTGGACCTCGACGTTCACCAGGGCAACGGCACGGCCGCGATCTTCGAGGGCGATGCGAACGTCTTCACGCTCTCGCTGCACGGCGAGCGCAACTACCCCACGCAGAAGATGCGCTCGACGCTCGACATCGGCCTGCCGGACGGCACGGGCGACGAGGCCTACCTCGCCGCGCTCGGGCATGCCCTCGCGACGGCGCTGTCGTCCTTCGAGCCGGATGTGGCCTTCTATCTCGCCGGAGTGGATCCGGCGGCCGGCGATCGCTACGGCAGGCTCGCGCTCAGCGACGAGGGACTGCGCCGTCGCGACCGGCAGGTGATCGGCGAGCTGCGCGGCCGCGGGCTGCCGGTCGTGCTGCTGCTGGCCGGCGGCTATGCATCCAGCGCGGAGCGCACCGCCGAACTGCACGCAAACACCTTCCACGAGGCCGCCGCGATCGAGGCGGACGGAACGAGGCCTGCCGCCCCCGGGCGGGCGCGGGCCTGAGGAGTCCAGGATGAAGATTCCCGAGATACTGATGGTCGAGACCGTGCACCAGCCGGGCAGCCTCGCCCGCGTGCTCGGCGTCATCGCCGAGGCAGGCCTCATCATCGACCACCTGAACGCGGTGCGCCGCGAGCAGGGCCGCACGCTGTGGGAAATCACACTCGAGATGGACGAGGACACGGACCGCGGCCTGTACGCGCGCATCGACGCGCTGCCGACGGCGCGCTTCGTCGGCAAGTCCGATCGCGTGTTCGACCGCCACCGTGGCGGCAAGCTGCGCCTGCGCCCGTCCATACCGATCAACACGCAGCAGGTGCTGCGCGACATCTACACGCCAGGCGTGGCGCGTGTGTGCCTCGCGATCCGCGACAACCCGGAACTCGCCTGGCAGTACACGAGCCTCGACCGGACCGTGGCCGTGGTCACGAACGGCACCGCGGTGCTCGGCCTCGGCAACATCGGTCCGCTCGCCGGCCTGCCGGTGATGGAAGGCAAGGCGGCGCTGTTCGCCGGCCTCGTGGACATCAACGCCGTGCCGATCCTCCTGAACGAAACCGATCCCGCGCGCTGCGTCGAGGTGATCGCCGCCATCGCGGGTTCCTTCGGCGCGATCCAGCTCGAGGACTTCGCGGCCCCGGAGTGCTTCGAGATCGAGGCCGAACTGCGGCTCCGGCTGGATCGCCCGGTGCTCCACGACGACCAGCACGGAACGGCCGTGGTAGTGCTGGCGGCCCTGCACAACGCCACTCGCCGCGTGGGCCGGAGCATCGAGGATTGCGCCATCGGTCAGGTCGGCCTGGGTGCCGCCGGCCTCGGCATCGTGCGCCTGTTGAAGTGCCACGGCGCCGTGCGGGTGAAGGGAGCGGACCTCAGCCCGGCGGCGCTCGAGCGCCTGCGTGTGCTCGGCGGCGAGCCGTCGACGCTCGAGGACATCATGGCGACCTGCGACGTGGTGATCGCGACCACCGGCGTGAAGGGCCTGATCAGGCCCGAGATGGTGCGTCCGGGCCAGATCATCCTCGCGCTGTCCAATCCCGATGCCGAGATCGACCCGGTGAAAGCCCTCGAGCGCGGCGCGGCCTTCGCGGCCGATGGCAAGGGCATCAACAACGTGCTCGGCTTCCCGGGGCTCTTCAAGGGCGCGCTGGAGGCGCGCGCGCCGCGCTTCACCGACGAGATGCTGATCGCGGCGGCACACCGGATCGCGGAACTCGCGCCCGGGGACGACCTCGTGCCCGACCCGCTCGACCGCAACGTGCACGCGGCGGTGACCGCGGCCGTGCGGGAGGCGGCGCTCGCCGCGCGGCAGTCGGAGAAGCTCGAGGCGCTGGGGTAGGCGGCGGCGCCTTCCCTGGCGCCGGCCGCCCGCCCCCGGTCATCGGCCCGTCAGGACGCGAGCGCGAACGCCGGGCGGCCCTGCACCGGGAACTCACGGTAGCCGAGCACCTGCTCGCGCTCCGTCTCGACCGCCTTCGCGAGCGATGCGTTGCCGCTCGAGCGCGCCGCGGCGATCAGCGTCTGGTCGAGCAGGTCGCGCTGCGCGTGGCTGCCGCCGAAGCGGGCCGCACGGTTGCGGATCGTGCGCAGCAGCGAGGTCGCCTGAGCGTGGTCGCCCGCGGCAAAGGCGACCATGGCCTCGATCGCCGGGGCGCCGACGGCCGTGACGAACTCCGCATTGTCGTCGCGGCGGGTGAGCGCCACGGCCTGCGCGGTCCTGAGGGATCGCAGCAGGTCCTCGCGGCCGGCGCGCGCGAAGGCCATCGCCGCGTGCAGGTCGTTGAAGGCGTAGTTCCCGCTTGCCGCGTGCGGGGCGAACGCATCGGCCAGCCCCGTCCAGCGGCCGCCCACGTCGAGCCCGGCCAGTTCCAGCCGCCACAGCATCGCGCTGCAGTCGATCAGGTCCATCATGGAGGCGGCGTTGCCGCGGATCGCACCGTCGTAGAGCTCGAGGGCCTCGGCTGTCTCGCCGCGAGCGAGGTGATGCAGCGCCAGGTGCCACCAGTTGTGGACCAGGAAGAACCCGGACTCCTGCCACCCCGTGCTCTCGTGCATCCAGCGGATGCCCTCTTCGCGGCGGCCCTGCATCTCGTAGACGTGAGCGACCGCGTGCTGGGCCCAGGCGTCGAGCGGCTCGAGCTCGACTGCGCGCCGGCCGGCGGCCTCCGCGCGCGCGTAGTCGCCGGTCTCCTCGAGGCCGAAGGCGAGCATGCCGAGCACGGCGTGGTAGCCGGGGACCTCCTCGGACCACGATGGCAGTACCCGCAGCATGCGGTCGCGCAGCATGCGCGAGTCGCCGGTGAAGAAGTCGAGCTGCTGGCCCATCTGCAGCGCCAGCGCGTCGTGCGGGTAGAGGGCATTCAGGTCTTCCAGCGTCCGCGCGGCGGCATGCCACTGCCCGTCGCACCACTGGCCGATCGCGGCGGCGTGCAGCTCCTCGCGCTCGTTGAGCGCCAGCCTCCGTGCGGCGGCCAGCGACTCGCGGGCGATCGCGATGGCGGGCAACTCGGTGGAGGACACGTGCATCCACGCGTTCAGCAGCTGCGCCATCGCGAAGTCGGGCGCCTGCGCGAGCGCCGGCGCCAGCGTGGCCACCGGGTTGCCGGTGAGGCAGCGCATCTCGTGGAGCGCCTGCTCGTAGGCGTCGAGGGCCTGCGCGGTGCCGCCGGTCAGTTCGTATCCCATCTGGTCCTTCATGAGTGACTCCTGGTTTCGCCCGGTTGGGTCTCGGTCACTCATGCGCAAGGGCGGCGGGAACCGGCTCATGCGGCCGGCGAGTCCCGCAGCCGTCGTGCCGGCAGGCCGGCAGCGGCATCGGGCAAGGCCGGCGGCTCTGGTATAAAAAGGCCCCCCGGGTCTCGCGCAGGAAGGCCCGTCAACCGGATTGGAAGTCGAGGCCGCACGCTTGTCACGCAGAAAACGGACTGTCCGGAGCCAGGCGCCTGCCCAGGACGGGCCCGGTTCCCCAGCCGCGCCGGAGGCAGGGCCGCGGGCCCGGCGTCCCGGACGCTGGCTGGCCGTGGTCGCCGGCCTCGCGGTGATCGGCGCGGGCGCGTGGCTGGCGCTCACTCACGGACGCGCGCCGGGCCCGGCCGGCGGGGAGTCCACGCCGGCGGCTGCCGCCGCCTTCGTGGGCAGCGAGCGCTGCGCGACCTGCCACGCCGCCGAGTTCGACCACTGGAGCGGTTCGCAGCACGCCGTGGCGATGCAGCACGCGACCGCGGCCACGGTGCGGGGCGACTTCGACGACGCCTCCTTCTCGCATGGTGGCGTCACGACCAGCTTCTTCCGCCGCGACGACCGCTTCTGGATCCGCACCGACGGCGTGGACGGCAAGCTCGCGGACTTCGAGGTGAAGTACACGTTCGGCGTCGCGCCGCTGCAGCAGTACCTCGTCGAGCTGCCCGGTGGGCGGCTGCAGGCCGTCACGGTGGCCTGGGACACCCGGGCGAGGGAGGCGGGCGGCCAGCGCTGGTTCCACCTCTATCCGGACGAGCCGGCCGACCCCCGCGACGAGCTGCACTGGACGCGCCGCGCGCACAACTGGAACTTCATGTGCGCGGACTGCCACTCGACCGATGTCCGCAAGGGCTATCACGCGGCCGCCGACACCTTTGCGACGACGTACTCCGAGATCACGGTCGGCTGCGAGGCCTGTCACGGGCCGGGCTCGAGCCACGTCGCCTGGGCCGAGGTGAAGGGCGACGATCCGTCCATGGGTCTCACCGTGGCGCTCGACGAGCGGCGCGGTGTGGCGTGGGGCCCCGACCCGGCGACGGGCAAGCCCCGGCGCAGCGTGGCGCGGACCAGCGACCGGGAGATCGAGGTGTGCGCGCAGTGCCACGCGCGGCGCAGCCAGTTCGCCGAGGACTACGAGGCCGGGCGCCCGTTCATGGACCACTACCTGCCCGCGTTGCTCTCGCCGGAGCTCTATCACGCGGACGGGCAGCAGCAGGACGAGGTCTTCATCTGGGGCTCCTGGCTGCAGAGCCGCATGCACCAGGCGGGCGTGACCTGCAGCGACTGCCACGAGCCCCACGGCCAGAAGCTGCGCGCGCCGGGCAACGCCGTGTGCGCGCAGTGCCATGCGCCCGCGCAGTACGACGATCCGTCGCATCATCGTCACCCGGCGGGATCGACCGGCGCCCAGTGCGCCGAGTGCCACATGCCGCGCGCGACCTACATGGTCATCGATCCCAGGCGGGATCACTCGATGCGCGTGCCGCGGCCGGACGAGAGCGTTGCCCTTGGCGTGCCGAATGCCTGCAGCGCCTGCCACACGGATCGAGACGCCGAGTGGGCGGCGGCGGCCGTTCGCGGCTGGCTCGGCCGGGATGCGCGGGGCTCGCTGTCGTTTGCGTCGGCCTTCCACGCCGCGGACTCCGGCATGCCGCAGGCGCTCGAGCAGCTGGCGTCCATCGCCGCCGATGCCGCGCAGCCGCCCATCGTCCGGGCTTCGGCGCTCGAGCGACTCGCCCGCGACGGACGGCCGGATGCGTCGCTGGCGAGGCGCGCGGCCGGCGATCCGGATCCGCTGTTGCGGCTGGCGGCGCTGCGCCTCGGCGACGCGCTCCCACCCGCCGCGCGGGTGGATGCGCTCGCCTCCTTGCTTGGCGATGAGCGGCGCGCGATCCGCATCGAGGCCGCGCGGGTTCTCGCCGTTTCGCAGTCGGCGCTGCCGCCCGACCTGCAGCCGGCCTGGCAGCGGGCCGCGGACGAGTATGTCGCCGCGCTGGGCTACGGCGCGGACAGGCCGGAAGCCAGCGTCGCGCTCGGAGGTTTCTACGGCGCGATCGGGCGGATGGAGGAGGCACAGGCCGCGTTCGCGCGCGCCATCCGCCTCGAGCCGGGCTTCGTGCCCGCCTACGTTAATGCGGCCGATGCCCTGCGTGCGATGGGGCGCGACGCCGATGCGGCGGCCACGCTGGCGCAGGGGCTCGAGACGGTTCCCGACAGCGCCGCGCTGCATCACGCGCTCGGCCTGGCCCAGGTCCGCCTGCGCCAGACCGACGCCGCGGTGCGCTCGCTCGAGCGGGCGATGGAGCTGGAGCCCGGCTCTGTGCGCTACACCTATGTGTATGCCGTTGCGCTGCATTCGACCGGCCGCCCCGAGGACGCGGTCAAGCTGCTCGATCGGTCCCTCGCGCGCTGGCCGGCCGACCGGGACATGCTGCTCGCGCTCGCCTCGTTCCACAGGCAGGCGGGTCGGCTCGAGGCCGCGCGCGACGTGGCGGGCCGGCTGGTCGCGGCCTATCCGGCGGACCCCGAAGCCCAGGCGCTCGCAGCGCAGCTCGGAGCGGGCCGATGAAGGAGCCGACGCCCACCGGCGAACCGCCTGCGGTCACCGTCGTCGAGATCACCGACCCCACTGCGGCCAGTGCCGGCATTGAGCTGCTCGACCTGGATGCGGTGCAGCTGCAGTCGATGCCGCTTCGAGTCCGGCGGGTGATCGTTCGCCTCGGGTCCGCCGCGGTCGTGTTCCATGCGACGAACGCCCGCGTCCGGACCCGTACCAGCGTCCGCCAGGGGCTGCTCGCCTACACTGTATTTGGACCGCAGGCCAGCGGAACCGCCAACGGGTTGCCGGTCCGTCCCGGCCTGATGCTCGCCGTCGAGCCGGAAACAAAGGTCGCCTTCGTCGCTGACGGCGGCTGGGAGAGCATCGGTTTCCTGCTCCCGCCCGAGGACATCCGGGAGCATCTGGTCGCCCGGCGACGCGAGGACGAGTTCCGCCTGCCGCGGGGGGCGGAGCCGCTGCAGGTGGACGCCGGCCGCGTTCGCGGGCTGTTCGAGTGGGGCAAGCTGCTGGTGGACACCGCCTCGCAGCAGCCCGACCTCTTCGACGGCGAGCCCAGGAAACGCGCCTTTGCACGGGACGAGCTGCTCGAGACGCTGCTCGCCACGCTGCGCATCGCCGGCGACTTCGAGTCCACGCGCAGCGACCGCACGCGCCAGGCGCAGAGCGCAATCGTGAAACGAGCCGAGGACTATGCGCTCGCGCAGACCGGCGACCGCCTGTACGTGACCGACCTGTGCAAGGTCGCCGCGGTCAGCGAGCGCACGCTCGAGTACGCATTCAAGGAGATCATGGGGCTGGCCCCGGTCACCTACCTGGCGCGGCTGCGGCTGCATCGCGTACGAGAGGCGCTCCTGGCGGCTGCGCCAGGATCGGCCGCCGTATCGACCGAGGCGCTCAAGTGGGGTTTCTGGCATCTCGGCGAATTCTCGCGCGCCTACAAGGCCTGCTTCGGCGAACTGCCGTCGGAGACCCTGCGGCGCGTGCCCTGACCGCGCGCCACTTCCCGACCGGGACGTTCCTGTCCATGTCCGTCCGCCTCCAGGCACTATCCGAGGGCGCCGGCGCCCGGTGAGCCCGCTCTCTGCGGATTTCCGATAGGCAGCCTTCCTCCAGCGTAGGACACTGCGCTCAGCGGGATTGCACAGGCGGTCTGCGGACAGGGGTGGTTCTGATCCCTGGTCCTTGCGTGTGCCGCTACTAGGTAGTATCCGCGTGGCGGGTCGTTGACCCAGCCATCAAGATGGTACACGGGGATCTTTGGGTCGGGCCAACGGCAACGGCCCGCAAGTCGTGACCCCTGAACGGCGGTTGGCAGTTTCCCGTTACGCATACGGCGTGGGTGCGGGAGCGCCAGCACCCGGCGAACCTCTCGCGTCCACGCGCAGGAAGCATCAAGGATCAGGCAATGACAAGTAACTCATCCCGACGTATCGGGTCATGGCTCGTCGCCTCCGCGGCGCTCGCGGCGACGGCTTTCGGACTCATGCTGCCGGCGGCGGCTCACGCGCAGGCAGTCGGCGCGGACCCGCAAGCCACCCAGCTCCTCAAGCGCATGACGGACTACGTCGGCCAGCTCCCGCGCTTCAGCGTGGATACGGCCGCGACGGTGGAAGCGGTACTGATCACGGGGCAGAAGCTGCAGTTCAACAGCACAACCCGCGCCACGCTGCAGCGGCCGGACAAGCTCAGGTCGGAGCGGGTCGGCGATGTCCTGAGCCAGCTGTTCTACTACGACGGCCGCACGGTCACGATCTACAACCCGCAGGACGGCTACTACGCGACGGTGCCGGCGCCGGCCACGATCGACGCGATGCTGGACTTTGCCCGGGAGAAGCTCGACGTCGTCGCCCCGGCCGGTGACCTGCTCACGCTGGATGCTTACGAGCGGCTCATGGACGGCGTGACCGAGGGTTTCGTCGTCGGCAAGTCGGCGATCGGCGGCGTGCGCTGCGACCACCTCGCCTTCCGCAGCGGTGACATCGACTGGCAGATCTGGATCGAGGATGGCGAGCGGCCGTTGCCCCGGAAGTTCGTCATCACGTCGCTGGACGTGGAGCGGGCGCCGCAGTTCGAGGTCGTGATGAGCAACTGGTCGCTCAAGCCCCGGATCCCGGCCGGGTTCTTCGATTTCAAGCCGCCGCCGGGCGCCAGGGCGATCGAGTTCCTTCCGTTCGGCCAGGCAGGAGAGCAGCCATGATGTCCGCATGGAAGATCGTTGCATCCGGCACGGCTCTCGTCGTGCTGTTCGGCGCCGCCGTTGCGCCCGAGGCCCCGCTCGGGCTCGGCATGCTGCCCGAGGCGCAGGCGGTCGTCGGGGCGCCGCTCACGCCGGTCAGCGCCGCGGGCGTGGCGCGTCGCACGACGCGCCGGGCGGTGGTCGCCACCAGCGCGGCGACTCCGGACACGGTGGTCGTGCAGTCCGCGCCCGCACCCGCGACGTCCGGGGCACTGCCCATCGGCACGGTGGTGCCCGCGCTGCCTGGCGGGTGCTCGCAGCTGACGATGAGCGGCGTCGAATACTACAAGTGCGGTCCCGACTATTACCGGACCGCGTATCAGGGCACCAACCTGGTCTACGTCACGGCGCAGCCCTAGGCGCGGAGAAGCCGTATGAACCTGCAGATCAGAACCTGTTTCAGTCATCGCGGCGCCACCGGGCTCGCGGGTCGCCTGCTGGCCGTCGCCGCGCTCATCGTGGCCGTGCCGACGGCCCATGCAGCGGCAGATGACGCCAAGGCGATCCTCAAGGCGATGTCGGACCACGTGGGCGCACAGCAGACGATCCAGCTCACGTTCGACAGCGACATCGAGATCATCACGCCGCAGCTGGAGAAGATCCAGTTCACCAATTCCGGCGAGCTCCTGCTGAGCCGCCCGGACAAGCTTGCCGCGCACCGGGTCGGCGGCTATGCCGACGTGGCGCTGTACTTCGACGGCAAGACCGCGACGGTCTACGGCAAGAACATCAACGCCTACGCGCAGTTCGAGGCGCCGGGCAACCTGGACGAGCTGTTCCACCGGCTGCGGGCGGGCCACGGCGTCGCCCTGCCGGGTGCGGACTTTCTCCTGACGAACTCCTACGACGTGCTGGTCGCCGACGTCATCGAGGCCAAGCACATGGGCCGCGGCGTCATCGACGGCGTGGAGTGCGAGCACCTCGCGTTCCGCAACATCGAGACCGACTGGCAGGTGTGGATCGAGGTGGGCGCGAATCCCGTCCCTCGCAAGATCGTGATCACCAGCAAGACCATCGCCGGCGCCCCGCAGTACACGTTCCGGGTCAAGTCCTGGAAGAACGGCGTGAAGCCGGCGGCGGACGCCTTCACCTTCACCCCGCCCGCGGGCGCAGGTGAGCTCGACCCCAACAACCTCATTCTTCTCGACGAACTACCGCCGGAAGCTCCTCCGCCGGCCGGAGGAAATCCATGAGCCTCTCCACCCGCAAGATTGCGTTCCTCGTCGGCATTGCCGCCGCTGCGTCCATTTTGAACGTCCAGCTCTCGCCGGCTGGCGTCAGCGTGGTGGCCACCGCGGAAGCGGTCGTCGGCGCGCCGGCGACGCCGGTCAGCTACGCGGGCGTGGCCCGTCGCTCGACCGTCGGAGCCGGAGCGCCGGGCGTTGGCGTGACGCCGGGCGTCGGCGTCGGTGCCCCGGGCGTCGGTGTGACCCCGGGCGTCGGAGTGGGCGCGCCGGGCGTCAACACGCCGGGCAACGTTGGCGGGCCCGTGAACCGGGTCGGCGTGCGTTGAGCAGCAGCGGAAGCGTTGAAGCGAAAGGAAGAGCACAGATGACCCGATCAATTCTTGGGATGGCGGTCCATGGCTGTGCGCTGGGGCTGCTCGCCTCGCCGGCGCTCGCGGCCGGGCCCCTCGACCGGACGGTCCTGCCGATCCCGGAGCCGCAGCGGCAGACCTATACGGAAATCGACGCGCGCAAGGTAGCCATGCCGCCGCGCTTCGAGGTCAAGGCGCCCGAGGGTGCCCCCAACGTGGTCATCGTCCTGATCGACGACCTGGGCTTCGGCGTGCCGACGGCTTTCGGCGGACCGGTGTCGATGCCGACGCTCGACAGCCTGGCCCAGGGTGGACTGCGCTACAACAACTTCCACACCACGGCGCTGTGCTCGCCGACCCGCGTGGCGCTGAAGTCCGGGCGCAACCACCACACGGCGAACATGGGCTTCATCACCGAGATGGCCACCGGCATGCCGGGCTCGACAGGGCAAATTCCCAACGCCACCGCGCCTCTCGCCGAGATGCTGCGGCTCAATGGCTACAGCACCGCGGCCTTCGGCAAGTGGCACGAGACCGCGGCCTGGGAGGCCAGCGTCGCCGGTCCCTTCGACCGCTGGCCCACCCGCCAGGGCTTCGACAAGTTCTACGGATTCATCGGCGGCGAGACGAACCAGTGGGCGCCGTTCCTGTACGACGGGATCGCGCCGGTGGAACTTCCCCACGATCCCAATTACCACTTCATGGCCGACATGACGGACAAGGCCGTGGCGTGGATCAAGTACCAGAAGGCGCTCACGCCGCAGAAGCCTGCTTTCATCTATTTCGCGCCGGGCGCCACGCACGCCCCGCACCACGTCCCGAAGGAGTGGATCGCACGCTGGAAGGGCAAGTTCGACCAGGGCTGGGACAAGCTGCGCGAGGAAACGCTGGCCCGGCAGATTGAGCTGGGCGTCGTGCCGCCGGGCACCAAGCTCGCGCCGAAGCCGCCGGCGATCAAGGACTGGAACTCCCTGTCCGCCGATGAGAAGCGCCTGTTCACGCGCCAGGCGGAGGTCTTCGCGGCCTTCGCGGAATACACCGATCACGAGATCGGCCGCATGCTCGAGGCCTTCGACGACATCGGCCAGGGCGACAACACGCTCGTCGTCTACATCGCCGGCGACAACGGCACCAGCGGCGAGGGCGGCCAGAACGGCTTGTTCAACGAATACACCTACTTCAACGGCGTGCCGGAGACCGTCGAGGGCATGCTCCAGAAGATCGACCAGTGGGGCGGGCCCGAGACCTACCCGCACATGGCGGCCGGGTGGGCCGTGGCGCTGGACGCGCCGTTTGGCTGGATGAAGCAGGTGCCCTCGGACTTCGGCGGCACGCGCAACGGCATGGTCATGCACTGGCCGAAGGGCATCAAGGCGAAGAACGGGATCCGCACCCAGTTCAGCCACGTGATCGACGTCGCACCCACCATTCTCGAGGCGATCGGCCTGCCGGAGCCCAAGGTAGTCAACGGCACCGCGCAGATCCCGATGGAAGGCACGAGCCTCGTGTACTCCTTCGAGAATGCCAACGCGAAGGAGCGGCACACCACGCAGTACTTCGAGATCGCCGGCAACCGCGCCATCTATCACGATGGCTGGTTCGCCCGCACGATCCACAAGGCGCCGTGGGAGGCCAAGGCGCGCCGGACCCTGCAGGACGATTCCGCCTGGCAGCTGTACGACGTGCGCAAGGACTTCAGCCTCGCGAACGACCTCGCGGCGAAAAACCCGCAGAAGCTGGACGAACTCAAGGCGATCTTCCTGGCGGAAGCCTCCAGGTACCACGTGCTGCCGATCGACGACCGTGTCTTCGAGCGCCTGGACGCAGCCTCGGTGGGCCGTCCCGACCTGATGGGCGGCCGCACGTCCATGACCCTGGCCGAGGGCATGACCGGCATGATGGAAAGCGTGTTCATCAACGTGAAGAACCGCTCCAAGACCATTACGGCCGAGATCGAGGTCCCGCAGGGCGGGGCCAAGGGCACCATCCTGGCGCAGGGCGGCCGATTCGGCGGCTGGTCGCTGTACGTCAAGGACGGCGTGCCGGCCTACGACTACAACTTCCTGGGCCTCAAGCAGACCAGCATCGCGGCGAGCAAGCCGCTGGCGCCCGGCAAGGCGACCATCAGGTTCGACTTCGCCTATGACGGCGGTGGGCCGGGCAAGGGTGGCATGGGCACGCTGTACGTCAACGGCGAGAAGGTCGCCGAGGGCCGGATCGCGAACACCCAGGGCGGGCTCTTCTCCGCGGACGAGACGGCCGACGTCGGCATCGATCTCGGCACGCCGGTGGTGGAGGCGATCGGCGCCGAGGCCGCGTCGCGATTCAACGGCCGGATCCCGAAGCTGACGGTCGAGGTCCGCGCCCCGGCTGCGAAGGCTGCCGTGGCAGAGCGCGAGGCCCGGCAGCGGGTCGCCGAAGCGACCCGCTAGCCGGAGGGGCCGCCGTGGCCATTTCCGCAGGCTGCGGAGTTCCGATAGACGGGCGGGTCGGTCCGGCCCACGTTCGAATTCCGAAACGTGCTTGTGCAAGTTAGGAAGTACATTTCCCGGGGCCGGATGGTCAGGAAGGCATCAATGAAGACTGAGCTATGTCGATCGATCGGTGTCGTCGTCGGAAAGACGGGCACCCCGGGGCGGTGGCGTAACAGCCTGTGCATCGCAGGCGTGGTCGCGGCCATGGCCCTGTCCACCAGCGCCCTGGCCGCGGATGCGGCCCGCAAGCCGAACATCGTCATCATTCTCGGTGACGACATGGGTTTCTCCGACATGGGCTCGTTCGGCAGCGAGATCCGCACGCCGAACCTCGATTCGCTGGCGAAGGAGGGCGTGCGGTTCACCAGTTTCTACACGCACGCCAGCTGCTCGCCGACGCGGTCGATGCTCCTCTCGGGCGTGGACACGCACCTCAACGGCCTCGGCAACATGAGCGAGTGGACGGCGCCGAACCAGATGGGCCGGGACGGCTACGAG
>JALORP010000087.1 GCA_025458865.1 Steroidobacteraceae bacterium
AGATCGTGCGCAAGCGCCGTCACGGTATGGGCTTCCTCGGTCTCGGCTCGACGCTGACTATGCTGCGCATGAAATACGGTGAACCGGACTCGCTGGAATTCACCGAGCGCGTGTCGCGTGAAATGGCCGTGGAAGGCTGGCGCAGCGCGCTGGATCTGGCCAAGGAGAAAGGCCCGGCACCGATCATGGACGAGGAATTCACTGTGACTGAGGAGATGCTGAGGCTGCGTCCGGAGATGGCGAAAGATGGCTGGAAGCCCGGCGACCGCGTGCAGGGCAAACTGCTGCACGCCAAGTACAGCCGCTATATGCAGCGCGTTGCCGACGTCGCACCGGAACTGGTCGAGGAACTCGCCCTGGTCGGTGCGCGCTTCACGCATCACAGCTCCATCGCGCCGACCGGCACGATCTCGCTCTCGCTCGCCAACAACGCGTCGAACGGCATCGAGCCGTCCTTCGCGCACCACTACTTCCGCAACGTGATCCGCGAGGGCCGCAAGACCAAGGAGCGCATCGACGTCTACTCCTTCGAGCTGCTGGCCTACCGCGAGCTCGTCAACCCGCGCGCGATGCCGGGCTCGACGAACGCAGCGGAGAAGCTGCCCGAGTACTTCATCACCGCCGACGACATCGGCCCGACCGAGCACGTGGACATCCAGGCCGCGGCGCAGAAGTGGGTGGACTCGTCGATCTCCAAGACCGCGAACGTCCCGACGGACTTCCCCTACGAGAAGTTCAAGGACATCTACCTCTACGCCCACGAGCAGGGACTGAAGGGCTGCACCACCTTCCGCTTCAACCCCGAGGCCTTCCAGGGCGTGCTGGTCAAGGAGGAGGACCTCAAGAACACGACCTACGTGTTCACGCTCGAGGATGGCACCGAGGTCGAGGTCAAGGGCGACCAGGAGATCGAGTACGACGGCGAGCTGCACACCGCGGCCAACCTCTTCGACGCCCTCAAGGAAGGGTACTACGGCAAGTTCTGACGCGCGGCGCAAGGCACAGGCAAGGAATCCCGATGAGCAAGCTCTCCATTGATCGCAAGATCGTCAAGTACCGCGTCCAGAAGCCGGACGTGGAAAAGGCCGCCGCCGAGAAGGAGGTCGCGCTGAAGGAAGCCCGCGGCCGCAAGGACGGCGCAGGCAAGGTCGTGTGGATGCACGAGAAGCTCGAGCGTCCGGAGGTCCTCATCGGCTCGACCTACAAGATCAAGACACCGGTCTCCGACCACGCGATGTACGTGACCATCAACGACATCATCCTCAACGAGGGCACCGAGCACGAGCACCGCCGGCCGTTCGAGGTCTTCATCAACTCGAAGAACCTCGACCACTTCCAGTGGATCGTCGCGCTCACCCGGATCATCTCGGCGGTGTTCCGCAAGGGCGGAGACGTTGCCTTCCTCACCGAGGAGCTGAAGGCCGTGTTCGACCCGCGCGGCGGCTACTGGCAGCCGGGCGGCAAGTTCATGCCCTCGATCGTCGCCGAGCTCGGTTTCGTCGTGGAGCGCCACCTCCAGACCATCGGCCTGATGCCGGCGCCGGAGATGGATGAGTCGCGACGCGCCCTGATCGAGGCCAAGCGCGCCGAGTGGGAGGCCCGCGACAAGCAGAAGGATGCCTTCGCCGACTCCAGCTATCCGGAAGGCGCGCAGCTGTGCGCCAAGTGCAGCACCGCCGCCGTGGTGATGATGGACGGCTGCATGACCTGCCTGTCCTGCGGCGACTCGAAGTGCGGCTGAACGGTTTTCCCACGCGCGACGCCGGGTCCCCGCCTGGCACCCTGTGACAGCCAGGGATGCGCGTGCGACTCCCAGGCGGCCTTCGGGCCGCCTTTTTTTCGCGTCGCAGCGACGCGCTACACTTCCCGGCCATGAGCTACACCCGCACCCGCCTCCCGATGGCCGCGCTGGCCTTCGCTGCCCTGGCCGGCTGCGGCAGCTACCGCGCCTACGAGGGCCCGGCGCTGCCGCGCGCGGAGCTGGCCCGCGTGCAGGCCGATCCCGCCTTCAGCGCGGGCCTGCCGGTGCAGGTGGTCCTGCGCAAGGTGGATGATCGCGAAGTGCCGGTCAGCCGCAGCGCGGTCGAGCTGCCGCCGGGGCGGCATGCGTTCATCGTGGACTGTCGCCTCGCGGAGACAGGCTCCACCACGCGCTTCACGATCGAGGCGGAGGTGGACGCGGGGGCCGATTACCGGCTGGAAGCCGAGGCCACGGCGGTTGGCTGCGAGCGGGTCGAGCTGCGCCGGCGATGAGGGCGTGCGCTGCGTCTCGGTAGCGGTTGCCGCGACGCGCCCTATAATCGCACCCGATGAGCCGCATTTCCCCTGCAGCGATCCTTCTCTTCCTGGCGCTGGCCATGCCGGCGTCCGCGGACGACATGTTCATCCCCTCGCGCGGCGCCCTCGAGCCGGCCGACCGGCTCGTGCTTCGGAAGTCCGAGCGTTCGCTTGCGCTGTACCGCGGCGGCCGGCCGCTGAAGACCTACCGCGTCTCGCTCGGCCTGAGTCCCGAGGGCCACAAGGAGCGGGAGGGCGACTTCCGGACGCCGGAAGGCCGCTACATGCTGACCTGGCGCAACCCGCAGAGCGAGTACTTCCTGTCCATCAAGGTGTCCTACCCGAACGCCGAGGACGAGGCGAACGCCCGGCGAAACGGCTGGCGGCCGGGCGGCGCAATCATGATCCACGGCCTTCCCAACGTGCCGCGGCACCCGCGCGAGCGCTACCTGTCCACGGACTGGACCGACGGCTGCATCGCCGTGTCCAACGAGGACATGCTGGAGATCTGGCTGCTCACCGAGCCCAACACCCCGATCGAGATCCTCCCGTGAACGATCACGCCATCCCTGAAGCCGGCGAGGAGGTCCCGCCGGCTGCACAGGCGCTTGCCGCCATCGTCCACGCGAAGGTCTCGCCCAAGGGACTGCTCGAGAACCTGTCGCAGCAGGAGGTGGACAAGCTGCTCGACCGGGGCCAGGGCGGCCTCTATCCGCTGTTCCGCCAGTGCGCGCTCGCCGTCCTCAACTGCGGCACCCAGCTCGACGATGCGCGGACGATCTTCGAGGCCTTCCGCGACTTCGACCTGCGCATCGTCCGCCAGCCCTGGGGCATCAAGCTCGAGATGAACCACGCCCCGGGCAGCGCCTTCGTGGACGGGCAGATGATCCGCGGCGTGAAGGAGCACCTCTTCGCGGTGCTGCGCGACATCGTCTACACCCACAACGAGCTGGTCGGGCGGTTCGACCTCGCCGACCCGCAGGGCATCACCAACGCCATCTTCTGCATCCTGCGCAACGCCCGAGCGCTGGATCACAAGGGCGGGCCGGACCTCGTAGTCTGCTGGGGCGGGCACTCGATCCCCCGGCACGAGTACGACTACACGAAGAAGGTCGGCTACGAGCTCGGCCTGCGCGGCCTCGACATCTGCACGGGCTGCGGCCCGGGCGCGATGAAGGGCCCGATGAAGGGCGCCACCATCGGGCACTCCAAGCAGCGCATCAAGGACGGGCGCTACATCGGCCTGACGGAGCCCGGCATCATCGCCGCGGAGCCGCCGAACCCGATCGTCAACCAGCTGGTGATCCTGCCGGACATCGAGAAGCGGCTCGAGGCCTTCGTCCGCCTCGGCCACGGCATCATCGTTTTCCCGGGCGGCGCGGGCACGGCGGAGGAGATCCTCTACCTGCTCGGCCTGCTGCTCGACCCGGCCAACGCCGGCCAGCCTCTGCCGCTCATCTTCACGGGACCGGAGCAGAGCGCCGGCTACTTCGAGCAGCTCGACCGCTTCATAGGCAGGATCCTCGGCCCCGAGGCCCGGCAGCGCTACCGCATCATCGTGGGCGACCCGGCCGAGGTCGCGCGGGAGATGCGCCGCGGCCTCGACCAGGTGCGCCGCCGGCGCCGGCGCACCGGCGACGCCTACAACTTCAACTGGCTGCTCAAGGTTCCGCCGGCCTTCCAGCAGCCGTTCGAGGTCACGCACGAGTCCATGTCCTCGCTCGTGCTGTCCCGCGACCTGCCGGTGCACGAGCTCGCCGCGAACCTCCGGCGCGCCTTCTCCGGCATCGTCGCCGGGAACGTCAAGGAGCAGGGCATCCGCCAGATCGAGGCCCGCGGGCCCTTCGAGATCCACGGCGACGCCGACATCGGCCGGCCGCTCGACGAGCTGCTGCGCGGCTTCGTGGCGCAGCGGCGAATGAAGCTCGTCGGCGAATACCGGCCCTGCTACCGCATCATCGCCTGAACCGATCGGGGCGGGCGGCTGCCGGCCGGGCCGCCGTGTTGCGTGAACCAGTTCCTGTTTCGCCCTCAGCAGCCGGCGTAACGTGCCCGGCAACAGCAAGAGTGGAATCCGGGCGGAATGGGCGACCAGAAGATCCCTGTGGTGCCTGCCAGGACGGGCCCGGCCGGCGCCGAGCCGCCCGCGGCCTGGCCAGCGGCCGGCGAGCCACAGAGCCGCCACGGCGCCATTTCGCGGCGCCTCTACACGTACTCCACCTACAAGGTCTGGGCCGACAAGATGCGCGCTTCCTGGGTCGAGGAGACCGCGGGAAGCGACGCGGCCGACGACTGATCCGGCCGCCCGCGAGCGCCATGGAACGCGTGCTGCAACTGCTCGACGACCTGGACGACCTGCTCGCCGCGGCGCGCCAGCGGCTCGGGTGGTGGCCCGGCGCCCGCCGTACCTCCCTAGGCTGAGGCTTCCACGCCCTTCGAGGCCGGCATCCCGCGGGATTCCACCCAGGTCACCAGGGGCACCCACTGCGCCATGTCAGGATGCGAACGCTCCGGCTGCATCTCGTGCAGGCCGATGCCCGTGTCCGCCGCCCGGATGTAGTTCTGCGACTCGCGCAGCGTCGCCACCAGCGGGATGTCGAGCGTCCCGAGGAAGCGGATCAGCGAGTGGAACACCAGCGTGTTCGGCCGCACGCGGTTCGCCACCACGGCGAGCCGGCTCTCGCGCCGCTTCACCTTGGCGGTCGTCAGCAGGTGCTCGATGCAGCGCGCGCAGGCCCGGATGTCGATGGGTGAGGGCAGCACCGGCACGAGGATCGCGTCGGCATCGCGCGTGAACTCGGCGATTTCCCCGGGCTCCAGCGCCGCCGGCGTGTCCACCACCACGCGGGACGTGCCCGGCGGCAGGCGCAAATGGAAGGACCGGGTGACCCCCGCGGGACGCTCGTACGCGGCGATGCCATGGATGTGTGCCAGCGTGCTGGGACGGGCCTTGAGCCAGCGCCAGCTGGAGGCCTGGGGATCGAAGTCCATCAGGACGGTCTGCATCCCGCTCGCCGCGTAGAAGGCGGCCAGGTTCGTCGCGAGGGTGCTCTTGCCGGAACCGCCCTTGGGGTTCAGGAACACGACCCGGCGCAAGGTGGTCGGGATGGGCTGATCCACCGCGGGAGCCTACGCTGCGCGTCGGCCCGGTCGCAAGCCGCGCGGCGCGGCCGGCCTTGAAAACGGCCGGGACCACCCTCATCGCCACGCCCTGCGCGGCGGCCGTGGGGCCGCCCGGCCGGCAACGAGGATCCACATGACCACCGCTTCTCCCGAGACCCGCGGCTTCCAGGCCGAGGTCAACCAGCTTCTGAGGCTGATGATCCACTCGCTCTACAGCCACCGCGAGATCTTCCTCCGCGAGCTCATCTCCAATGCTTCCGACGCCTGCGACCGGCTGCGCTTCGCGGCCCTGGCCGACCCGTCGCTCATGGGCGAAGGCGACGAGCTCGCGATCCGCATCGACTTCGACTCCGCGGCCCGGACGCTGACCGTGAGCGACACCGGCATCGGCATGAGCCGCGAGGACGCCGTCTCGCACCTCGGCACGATCGCCCGTTCGGGCACGGCCGAGTTCTTCTCGAGGCTCACGGGCGACGAGCGCCGCGACAGCCAGCTGATCGGCCAGTTCGGCGTGGGCTTCTACTCCGCCTTCATCGTGGCGAGCCGCGTCGAGGTCACCTCGCGGCGGGCGGGGGTCGCGCCCGGCGAGGCGGTGCGCTGGACCTCCGAGGGCACCGGCGAGTTCACCGTCGAGACCGTGGAAGAGCCGCAGCGCGGCACGCGCGTCGTGCTGCACCTGCGCGAGGACGCAGTCGAGTTCGCCGACGCGTTCCGCCTGCGGCAGCTCGTGCGCCGCTACTCCGACCACATCGCCTTTCCCGTCCTGCTGCGCCCCGACGGCGGCAAGGGCGAGTACGACCGGGTCAACCAGGCCCAGGCGCTGTGGACCCGGCCGAAGCAGGACCTGAAGGACTCCGATTACCGGGAGTTCTACCGGCACGTCTCGCACGACCCGGGCGACCCGCTCGCCTGGAGCCACCACCGTGTCGAGGGCCGCCGGGAGTACACGGCCCTGCTCTACGTGCCGTCGCGCGCGCCCTTCGACCTCTACAACCGCGAGGCGCCGCGCGGCCTGAAGCTGTACGTCAGGCGCGTCTTCATCCTCGACGACGCCGAGCAGTTCCTGCCGCTGTACCTGCGCTTCGTGAAGGGCGTGGTGGACTGCGCCGACCTGCCGCTCAACGTCTCGCGCGAGATGCTGCAGGAGGACCGCGA
>JALORP010000011.1 GCA_025458865.1 Steroidobacteraceae bacterium
ACTCCTCGCCTCGCTGCGGCGCTCGCCGAGCCTCGCGCCGCTTGACGCTCGGCTGTGGGGCCCCCTCGCCACCTCGGTCGCGGCGCGAAGCGCTGAGCCCGAATTGGGCAGTGCCGAATCAGGCGTTACATCACACGCGCGCGGGCGAGATGGCCGGAGGCCCCCCAGAGCGAGCGCGTTTGTCCGCGCGAGCGACGCGGGGGCCCGGCCGGATCCCGCCCGCGCGCGAGGCACGTGCCGGATCCCGGTCGCGACGCAGTCACAACGCGCGGATCCCGCCCCCGCGCGAGGCGCGTGCCGGATCCCGATCACAGCGCAGGCACTCGGGGCACAGTGCCCCGCGGGGACAGTCCCCGCGTCAGAGCGAGCTCACCATGTGCCCGCCGTCGACAGTCAACACGCTGCCGGTCATGAACGCCGAGCCATTGCCCGCGAGCAGCAGCAGCGGGCCGTCGAGGTCCTCGAGGTCCCCGACCCGGCGCTGCGGGATGCGCTTCACCAGCGCCTGGCCCGTCGGCGTGGCGAGGAACTCGCGGTTGAGCTCCGTCTCGAAGTAGCCCGGCGCGAGCGCGTTGACGCGAATGCCGTCGCGCGCAAGCTCGAGCGCCAGCGCCTGCGTCAGCTGCACCAGGCCCGCCTTCGAGGCCGCATAGGGCAGCACCGTCCCCGCCTGCCGAAGCCCCAGGATCGAGGCCACGTTCACGATCACGCCGCCCTGCTTGCGCACGCGCATGCGGCGTGCGACCTCGCCCGCCATGAGGAACGGCCCCTTGAGGTTCGTATCCACGACGCTGTCCCACTCGGACTCGGACACCTCGAGCGCGGGCTTGGTCAGCGTCGAGCCCGCGTTGTTCACCAGGATCTGGATGGGCCCGAACTCGCATTCGACGGCGTCCACGGCCTGCTGCACGGAGGCCAGCAGCCGAACGTCGAGCGCGACCGGAAACGCCTCGCCGCCCGCCGCGGCGATCTCCCGCACCAGCGGCTCCACGCCGCCGAGTTCGCGCGCGGAAACCGCCACCCGGGCGCCGTGCGCCGCCAGCACGCGCGCGAAGTGCGCGCCGAGCCCCCGCGACGCGCCCGTGACCAGCGCGACGCGACCCTCGATGCCCGCCCTCGGATCGAAACGGCCTGCCGTTGTCATGACGTCTCCCGCAGTGAAGGCCCCAGTATACTGGCCCAGCCGGCCGCCGCCGGTCCCCAACCCCGGATGTGCCGATGACCGCGCCGCTCGACCGCCGCTCCCTCGACCAGCTGTTCCTCGAGGCACGCACCCACAGCCACTGGGCGAGCGACCCGGTGCCCGAGGCGACGCTGCGTCGCCTGTACGACCTCTTGCGCATGGGGCCGACCTCGGCCAACTGCTGCCCGGCCCGCTTCGTCTTCGCCGCGAGCCGGGCCGCCCGCGAGAGACTTGCGGCCTGTGTCTCGGATGGCAACCGCGCCAAGGTTCTGGCCGCGCCAGTAACCGTGATCGTCGGCATGGACGAGAAGTTCTACGATCGGCTCCCGGACCTCTTTCCACACAACCCGGACGCGCGGAACTGGTTCCTGGAACCCGCCGTGGCGCACGCCACGGCATTTCGCAATTCGAGTCTGCAGGGCGCCTACCTCATCCTCGCCGCGCGTGCCCTTGGCCTCGACTGCGGCCCCATGTCGGGGTTCGACCCCGCCAGGGTGGACGCAGCTTTCTTCGAGGGCACCACGATCAAGTCGAACTTCATCTGTTCGCTCGGG
Source organism: Steroidobacteraceae bacterium (assembly GCA_025458865.1). Taxonomy (GTDB): domain Bacteria; phylum Pseudomonadota; class Gammaproteobacteria; order Steroidobacterales; family Steroidobacteraceae; genus SG8-30. Next base: position 1,738 of record JALORP010000011.1, read on the forward strand.
CACGGCGAGCGCGCCCGGCTGCACCCGCGCAGCCCGCGCCTGCCGTTCGAGGATGCCTGCCGGATCGAGTGAACCGCCGGCTCAGCCGGCCAGCTTTCCGCGACGCTCGAGCTCCGCGATGACCATGGCCGCCGCCGCCTCGGAGTCCAGACGCGTCGTGTCGAGCACGAGTTCGGCGTGCTCCGGCGGCTCGTAGGGCGAGTCGATGCCCGTGAAGTTGCGGATCAGGCCCTGGCGGGCCTTGCGGTAGAGGCCCTTCGGGTCGCGCTTCTCCGCCTCTTCGAGAGGCGTGTCCACGAACACCTCGATGAACTCGCCCTCGCCCATGCGCTCCCGCGCCAGGCGCCGCTCGGCCCGGAAGGGCGAGATGAACGACACCAGCACGATCAGGCCGGCGTCCGCCATGAGGCGCGCCACCTCCGCCACGCGACGGATGTTCTCGACGCGATCGGCCTCGGTGAAGCCGAGGTCTCGGTTGAGGCCGTGGCGGACGTTGTCGCCGTCGAGCAGGTAGGTGTGCCGGCCGCGCGCGAACAGCTGCTTCTCGACCAGGTTGGCGATGGTGGATTTGCCGGCGCCGGACAGGCCCGTGAACCACAGCACGCAGGGCTGCTGGCCCTTGAGCACCGCGCGCGACTGGCGCGTCACGTCGAGCGCCTGCCAGTGGACGTTCTCCGCCCGGCGCAGCGCGAAGTGCAGCACTCCGGCCCCGACCGTGTCATTGGACAGGCGGTCGATGAGGACGAATCCACCCGTGTCGCGGTTCTCGGCATACGGGTCGAAGGCGACGGGCGCGTCGGTGCTCAGGTTGCACACGCCGATCTCATTGAGCTCGAGCTGCCGCGCCGCGACCTGCTCGAGCGTGTTCACGTTCACCTTGTGGCGCAGGTCGGTGACGCTCGCGGTCACCGTGCGCGTGCCGATCTTCAGCAGGTACGGGCGGCCGGGCAGCATGGGCTCTTCGTGCATCCACACGAGTGTCGCCTGGAACTGGTCGGCCGCCGCCGGCGGCGAGTCCGCCGACGCGAGCACGTCGCCGCGGCTCACGTCCACCTCATCCGCAAGCACCAGGGTGACGGACTGGCCTGCGATGGCTTCGTCCAGGTCACCGTCGGCGGTGACCACACGCGCCACGCGGCTTGCGCGACCCGAAGGCGCCACCCGAAGCGCATCACCCGGCCGGACCCGGCCAGATGCAACGAGACCCGAGAATCCGCGAAAATCCTGGTGAGGCCGGTTGACCCACTGGACCGGCATCCGGAAGGGCCTGGCGAGGAGATCACCCTCGACCTCGACCGTCTCGAGGTGATCCATCAGAGACGGCCCGTTGTACCACGGCATCTTCGCCGACACCGAGGTCACGTTGTCGCCCTTCAGCGCCGAGAGCGGTATGGCGAGCAGGTCCTCAAACCCCAGCTTGCGGGCGAAGCTCCGGTATTCAGCGACGATGGCCTCGAAGGTTTCGCGCCCGTATCCGATCGCATCCATCTTGTTGACCGCCAGCACCACGTGCCGCACCCCGAGCAGCGACACGATATAGCTGTGGCGCCGCGTCTGCGGGAGCACGCCCTTGCGCGCATCCACCAGAATCACCGCCAGGTCCGCGGTGGAGGCGCCGGTCGCCATGTTGCGCGTGTACTGCTCGTGTCCGGGCGTGTCGGCGACGATGAACTTGCGCCTCTCGGTCGAAAAGAAGCGGTAGGCGACATCGATCGTGATCCCCTGCTCCCGTTCGGCGGCAAGACCGTCCACGAGCAGCGCCAGGTCGAGATCCCCGCCCTGCGTGCCGACCTTCTTTGAGTCCGCCTCCAGGGCGGCAAGCTGGTCCTCGAATATGAGTTTCGACTCGTACAGCAGCCGGCCGATGAGCGTGCTCTTGCCATCGTCGACACTGCCGCAGGTGATGAACCGCAGCAGGGTCTTTCGCTGCTGCTCCTCGAGGTAACGGGCGATGTCCGAGGCGATGAGATCTGACGGGTGGGCCATCAGAAGTACCCCTCCTGCTTCTTGCGCTCCATTGCCGCCGAGCCATCCTGATCGACGGCGCGGCCCTGGCGCTCGGAAGTGGTCGCGAGGAGCATCTCCTGGATGATCTCCGGCAGGGTCGACGCCGTGGACTCGGCCGCGCCCGTGAGCGGCCAGCAGCCCAGCGTGCGGAACCGGACCACCCGCGTGATCGGCACCTCGGAGGGTTTGAGCGGCATGCGGTCGTCGTCAACCACCAGCAGCCGGCCGTCCCGCTCGATCACGGGACGCGGCGCGGAGTAGTAAAGCGGCACGATCGGTATGCGCTCGACGTGGATGTACTGCCAGACGTCGAGCTCCGTCCAGTTGGACAACGGGAAGACGCGAAGGCTCTCGCCCTTGCGCTTGCGGGTGTTGTAGGTCCGCCAGAGCTCGGGCCGCTGGCGCCTGGGATCCCAGCGGTGCTGCGGCGAGCGCAACGAGAAGATCCGCTCCTTGGCGCGCGACTTCTCCTCGTCCCGGCGGCCGCCGCCGAAAGCGCAGTCGAACCCGTACCGGTCGAGCGCCTGGCGCAGCGCTTCGGTCAGCATGATGTCGGCATAGGCGGCGCCGTGCGTCCACGGCCTGACGCCGGCGCGTGCACCCTCCTCGTTGGTGTGCACGAACAGCTGCAGCCCCAGTTCGGCCACGCGCCGGTCCCTGAACTCCAGCATGTCGCGGAAATCCCAGCCGCTCGCGATGTGCAGCAGCGGGAACGGCGGCTTCGACGGGTGGAAGGCCTTCATGGCCAGGTGCAGCATCACGGAGCTGTCTTTGCCGATCGAGTAAAGCATCACCGGCCGCTCGGCGTCGGCGATGACCTCGCGCATGATGTGGATGCTCTCCGCCTCCAGCCGCTGCAGGTGCGTCAGCGTGCTCATGCGGTCCCGGTTCGCGCGATCCGCTCGGCCAGCTCGAGCACGCCGCGGGCGCGCGCCACCACGGGGTAGTCCACGAATTCCCCGCCGACGCTGATTGCGGCACTGCCCGCCGCCTCCGCTGCCTCGAAGGCCGCCACGATCGAGCGCGCCCGCTCGACCTCGGCCGGGTCCGGCGAGAAGATCGCATTGGCGAGCGGCACCTGGTCGGGGTGCAGGCACAGCTTGCCGCGCAGGCCTGCGCGGCGCGCGCGGCGGGCCGAGGCCGCGAACCGCTCGCCGTCGCGCACCTGGACCACCACCGAGTCCACGGGCGGCTCGAGGCCCGCCACGCGCGAGGCCTGCACCAGCGCCGCGCGCACCCAGGCGAGCTCCCCCTCGTCGTCGTCCGGCATGAGCCCCACGTCGAGGGAATAGTCCGCGATCCCGTAGGAGAGGCGCGCAAGCCGCGGCGTCGCGGCCGCGATGGCCGGCGCCGCCGCCAGGCCTCGCGCCGACTCGACCAGCGCCACGATCTCGATGCCGCCCGGCGCCAGCCCCCGCTCGCGCTCGAGCTGGGTGATCACCCAGTCGAGAGTCCGCAGGGCGACCGGATCCTCCACCTTGGGCAGCACGAGGCCGTCGAGGCCGGCGCGAACGAGTGTGTCGAGGTCGCCCCAGCACCACGGCGTGTCCACGCCGTTCACGCGCACCCAGGCCTGGCAGGCCCGGGGCGCGGCGAGCGCCGCGGCCACCGCGATTCGGGCTTCGGCCTTCTCGGCCGGCGGCACGGCGTCCTCGAGGTCGAGGATCACGGCGTCCGCGCCGCACTCGAAGGCCTTCTCACGGCGGCGGGCGTGGTTGCCGGGCGCGAACAGCAGGCTTCGAAGTGCGCCCGCGCGGCGTGATTGCATCGGTCGATCGTCTGCCATCAGGTGCTCCAGCCGCCGCCGGACTGCCAGCCGCGGCGCAATTGCAGGGAATACGTGTAGCGCTCGCCCGGATGCTCCGCCACCGAGGCCTCGAGCAGCCGGCGTCCGGCACCATAGTAGCGGCGCACGACGGTCAGGCTCGGCGTGCCCGGCGCGACGCCGAGCGGCGCCGCGATCGTCTCCGGGATCAGGCGGGCCATGATGTCCACGTCCACGTTCTCGATGCGCTCCCCGAACCGCTCCTCGATCAGCTCGTACACCGGCTGGCCGCGCTTTCCGATCATCTCGGCGAGCTCGGCGAACTCCGGCAGGACGTAGACATCCACCCAGCACATCTCGAGTTTCGACTCGCGGAAGCGGCGCAGGCAGGACAGCCTGAGCCACTCCGTCCCGACCGGGCAACCGAGCAGCTTCGCGAGCCGCCGGCCCGCGCGCACCGCGGCGCTCGCCACGAGCGACAGCCGCGCGTCCTCGGGATACTGCAGCAGCTCGGCTGGAGTGCGCACCGACTGCACGTAGCTCGGCTCGCTCTGCTGGGCCTGCACGACCGTGCCGCGCCCCTGCCGCCGACCGATGAGGCCTAGCTGCTCCAGGCGCCGCAGGGCTTCGCGCACCGTATGGCGGCTGACGCCAAAGTGCTCGACGAGCTCGAGTTCACCCGGGAGCGTGCTCCCGACCGCGAGCCTGCCGCTGCGAATCTCCCCGAGCAGGGCCTCGGCGACCTCCTGGTAGCGCTTGCGCGGCGCCGTTGCCTTCTTGGCTTGTCTCACGCGTGCTCCTGACGCAGTCGGCCCGCGACAGCGCAGCGTCGCGATGCCGCTCGCTTGTCCGGACAAACAGCCTTCCGGCCGTATGCTAACGCAGTTCTTCAGGCCGGCGTGCAAACAGCCAGCACGAGCGCGCTCACGGCAGGTCCGGATCCACCGCGTCGGGCTGCGCTTCGGGCAGCGCGGGCGCCGTGTCGAGCGCCTCGCCTGGCGGCAGCAGCTCGCCGTCCGACAGCGGCACGGGCAGCGCCACGCCCGGTACCGCCCGCAGCGGCGCATCGACCGCACAGCTGGTGCCGATGCGCGGCGCCCGGTTCAGCTCTTCCTGCAGGATGGGCGCGAGGCTCTTCAGCACCTGCGTCGGCAACGCGCTGGTGAAGCGATAGCTCGCGGCCGTCGGTCCCTTGACGTAGGCCGTCATCGTGCCGAAGTGGCGATCCCCCAGGTAGAACACGAAAGTCCCGGAACGGCTGACTACCCGCGAGGAGAGCAGCACGCCGCCCCGGCCGTAGGTCTCGAAACGGTGGTCGCCCGTGCCCGTCTTCCCGCCGACCGGCAGCGGAGTCCCGTCTGAAGCCGTGAACACGCGGTCGAGGCGCCGCGCCGTGCCGCCCTGCACCACCAGCCCCAGCGCGCGCAGCCCAGCGGCCGCCACCTCCGGCGGTATCACGCGCTCACCCGTCGGCGGCCGGGCCGCGAAATGCGTCTCGTAGGGCGTGCCCTCGGCGGCGCGCAGATCGCCCGAACGCAGCACCGGCAGCCGCACGCCGTCGTTGAGCAGGATGCCGACCAGCTCGGCCAGCGCGGCCGGCCGGTCGGCGGAGCTCCCGAGCGCCGTGGCGTAGGACGGCGCGAAGGACTCGAACGGGTAGCCGAGCCGCTGCCACGAGCGGTGGATCTCCTCGAAGGCCTCCTTCTCGACGAGCATCCGGATGCGCCGGTCCTGGGCACCCTTGCGGCGGGTCTTGAACAGCCAGGCGTACGCGTCCTGCCGCTCATCCGCGCTGTCGGCGAAAACCTGGGAGAGGCTCGCCTCCGGGCGGGTCCGCAGGTAGCCCACGAGCCACAGCTCCAGCGGGTGCACGCCGGCTATGTAGCCACGGTCCGCCAGATCGTAGCGCTCCGGCGCGTGGTCGCGGTACAGGCGCGCGATCGAGGCATCGTCCACCCGAGCGGTGGGCAGGTTCGCGCGCAGTTTGTCCGCGAAGGATGCGAGGCCGGCCTCCGGCTCCAGGTAGCGGAAGATCGCCGCGAGCCGGCGCGGCGTGGCGCGCACGGAGCGCAGCAGCAACGCGTCAGCCTGTTCCGGCGGCTGGCCCTGGTACTTACGGTAGAACCGGCGCAGGTACTCCCGGCCCTCCTGTTCGGCGAAGCGTTGCAGGTAGGCCTGGCGCCGCGGGTCGGCGTCGTCGTCGAGCAGGGTCGCGCTGGAGCTCGGCAGGTTGAACATGGTGTGCGACACGATGTCGCGCGTCAGGCGGACGAAGGGCAGGTTGATGGAGCGCTGCATCGCCTCGCGCACCGTAACCACGCGGCGATCGTCCTCGGGGTCGAAGTTCTGGAAGCGCAGCACGCCGCCGCCCGTGAAGAAGGACTCCGCCGGGCTGGCAGAGTAGCGGCGGTCGAGCGCGGCCTCGAGCATCGCCGCGAGCCCGCGCGCCTCGCACTGGGCCTCCAGCAGGTACTCCACGGCCCACTGGCCGAGGCGGTCCCGGCTCGCGATGGGTGTCGCTCGCAGCGCAGCGGCATCGAGGCCGGCCAGCCGCCCGTGCAGCCCCGCCACGATCTCGAGATAGGTCACGAGCATCCTGAGCTTGGCGGTCGAGCCGAGATCGAGACGCGCGCCCTCGTTGATGTCGAAGGGCTGGTCGAGGTTGTCCGTCTGGACGCGGACGAGATTGCCCTCGGGCGTCCGCTCATAGAGCGTGAAGCTGTAGGTCACGCCGGCGGGGTCGCTGCCGAGCAGGATGCGCGCCTCCATCAGGCCGGCCGCCGCGGCGCCTTCCGGGGAGGTGATCTCACGCAGCTTCGCCGCGGTCCGCTCCTGCAGCGCGAGGTCGATGGTGCTGCTGGCGAGGAAGTCGAGCCGGTCGAGCTCGTAGAGTCTGCGCACGCCGAGGAGGCCCGACAGGTGGTTGCGCATCGCGGTCGCAGCCTTGCGGTCCACGAACGACGCGCGCGCCGTCTCCATCGGCCCCCGACGGGGCTCTATGACGAGCGCCAGTGCCGCGTCGCGAAGCGCCGGCGTGATGACGCCCGCCTGGGCCAGGAGCCGCAGGTGCGAATCCGTCAACCGCTCCAGCGCCTCCAGGTCGCGAACCAGGAAGCCCGAGGGCCGCCGCTGCGAGATCATGAGCGACAGCACCTTCCGGTAGGCCAGCGCGCGCTCGGGCAGCGGCGCGGACCCGTCGCGCAGCAGGCGGTTGACCTCGTCGAAGTCGCTGCCGTACCAGACCCACAGCCCGTCGCCGATGCCGATCACTTCACCGTAGCCGCCGCGCGCAGCGAGCGGCACCGTGTTGAGGTAGTCCACCACCAGCTGGCGGCGCACGGCCGTGGTGTCCTCGCCGCCGAGGTAGGCGCGCAGCGTCGCCGAGACCATCTGGCGGAGCTTCTCCTCGGGTGAGTCGGTGACGCCGCCCGGCGAGTGGCGGTATTTCTCGATCTGGGTGGCGAGCGTGCTCGCACCGGGTGTCGGCCGGTCGGGATCCACGCGCGCGAGCAGCTGGTCCGCGATGGCGCGTGCGAGCCGGCCCCACTCGATCGCGGGGTTGCGCGTGGGGTGCGGGTTCGACAGCAGCTCGCGGTTCTCGATGAACAGCAGGCTGTCCACCACGACGCGCGGCACGGCGTCGAAGTCTGCGTAGGCGCGCTGCGGGTAGCGCACCTCGAACAGCGACCGACCCGCGCAGTCGAGGATCGTGAGTCCCGCCTGCGTCTTCTCGGGGTACGGCAGGAAGAGGCCGTGCCCCGCGGCTTCCATCATGCGTGGCGAGATCCGCGCCTGCGCCGAAATCTCGTAGCCGCGCTGCGACAGCCGCTCGGCCAGCGCCGGCAGCCCGGTGTAGCCGAGCCGCCGGTCGAATGGACCCTCGCCCGGGAAATGGATGGCGTCGCTCGGGCCGGGCTCGACCTGGAAGGTCATCTCCCGCGCAAGGCCCGAGAAATAGTGCGCCTGCAGCGGCGAGCGCGTGATCTCGATCCAGGCGAGCAACCCGCTGCCTACCAGCACGAGGACCACCAGGATCAACAGCAGGATCAGCAGGAGGTGGCCGACGCCTCCTCCCTGGCGTGCGCGCATGGTCGACTTTCGCAAGGCGGCTGGAACTGCGCCATTCTAGGAGAACGGCGAAGGCGCTGCAGCGATCCGCAGATGTGCCTGGCAACCTGCCTTCTTCGCTGCCCGAACGTCACTCTTGCGTTGCCTGCGCACCCACCCTATCCTGCATTGCAAATGCATCACGTACGCGGGTGGCTTCCATGAAAACCAGCACGTTGCCCGCCCTGCGCGTGGCACCCGAACTGCGGGCGGACGCGGAGGCGGTGCTCGCACCAGGCGAAAGCCTCTCGTCCTTCGTCCACGACGCGGTCGCGCGCAGCATTGGTTTCCGCAAGGCGCAACAGGAATTCCTTGCGCGAGGCCTGGCGAGCGGCGAGAAAGCGCGTCGCTCGGGTCGCTATGTGTCGAGCCAAGGCTCGCTGAGGGCGCTCAAGCGCCAGCTGGCTCGGGCAAAGTCAGCGCGCGACGAGTGAAGCGCCATCGGGTTCGCCTCACGCCGGAGGCCCAAGCCGATCTCGAACGCTTGCAGGCCTGGCTCCTCGATCGCGACCCCTGCGCCGTGGAACGTGCCCTCGATGCCGTCGATGCTGCCTTTGGACTGCTCGCTTACTCGCCCTTCTCCTGCCGCAAAGCTTGGCCCGGAGATCGCCCGCTGCTCCGGGAGCTCATCATCCCTTTCGGCCAAGCCGGCTACGTGGCGCTCTTCGAGATCGATGACGCGCGTACCGTGACGATCCTCGCCGTGCGACATCAGCGCGAAGAGGACTTCTTGTAGCGCCGGGACGCGTCCAGTGGACCGCGGCATTCGCGCCGCCAAGGCTTTTCGCCCTTGAAGCAGTCCTGCGCGAATGACGACCCTCTACGCGCAGGCCGCAGGCCTCAATGTCCGATTGGTCGGCAAGGATGGATGCCGGCAGGCCCGGGTGAAGAATCGCTCTTGCGTTCCTAAACGAGGAGAAGGAGCAGCTCCAACATGAATGCGCCCGTCCAGCAGAATGCCGTTACGACGACGACAAGCACGTATCCGCGCCAGCCGACACCGGGAATGATCACCGAGTTGCGGGGATCGCGAGGATCCAAGTGGACCCTCACCGTGCCTCCAACCGGATAGCGCTTCGCAACCGCCATCGCGCCAAGCAGCGTGAATCTTGCAACGCCCAGCGAGGCCAGTTTGTCGCCTTCGTAATCGATGCCGTTGAATGAGTATGCGTAGACGACCTTCACGCCCTCCACCCGCCCAACCGCCTCAACACCGCTGGACCGTATCACGGCCACGGTCGTCGGCCACGACGGACTCCGCAGCGCCTGCCTGAATGGCCGGTAGAGGGCTGCGACGAAGAGTCCCCACATGCCCAAGAACACGATGCGCAACACCAGCACGGTGGCGTCCAGGGAAGTCATGCCAGGCGTGCCTCCAGTGTTCTGCATGGGGTCGAGCCTACCATCTCAGTATCTCAGCACACCCACGCAGGCCCGCCAGTGCCCGCGGTTGACACCCCCGCCCCACGGCCCCTAGCATTTGTCCGGACAACTAGGCCCGAAGCGCCAACCCGGCGCAGCCTGACCCCGGGCCCGGAGCAGCAGACCATGAGCCATTCCCACATCGAGGTCGGCCCGCAGCGCTACCGCGAGCGCTTCGGCCGCTACTACGAGGACTTCCAGGTCGGCGACGTCTACGAGCACCGTCCGGGCCGGACGATCACCGAGACCGACAACACCTGGTTCACGCTGCTCACGATGAACACGCACCCCATGCACTTCGACGAGGAGTACGCGAAGGCGAGCGAGTTCGGCCGCACCATCGTCTGCAGCCCGTTCACGCTCGCCCTGCTCGTGGGCATGAGCGTCACGGACGTCAGCCAGAAGGCCATCGCCAACCTGGGGTGGCGCGACATCAAGCTGACCCACCCCGTCTTCGCAGGCGACACCCTCTACGCGGAGTCGAAGGTGCTCGAGAAGCGCGAGTCGCAGAAGCGCCCGGGCGCGGGGATCGTGACGGTGAGCACGATCGGCAGGAACCAGAAGGGCGATGTGGTCTGCACCTTCGAGCGCACGATCCTGGTCGCGAAGCGCGGCCATTCGGTCGAGGACAAGATCGGCTACTGAGGATTCGCCATGAACAGCACCGCCACGGCCCGCATCGGCGCCTCGCCCGACGAGGAGGCCCAGGTCCTCGACGCCATAGACCGCTGGGTCGAGAGGGACGTCCGGCCGATCGCGAAGAAGTTCGACCTCGAGGACCAGTACCCCGTCGACCTCGTCGAGCAGATGAAGGAGCTGGGGCTCTTCGGCGCGACCATCTCGCAGGAGTACGGCGGCCTCGGCCTCTCGGCCTCCTGCTACGCGAACCTCGTGGCCCGAATCTCCGCCGTCTGGATGGCCCCGACCGGCATCTTCAATTCGCACCTGATCATGGCGCAGGCAGTCGAGCGCAACGGCACGGCCGAGCAGAAGCACGCCTTCCTGCCGCGCTTCGCCACCGGCGAGCTGCGCGGCGGCATTGGCCTCACGGAGCCGGATGCCGGCACCGACCTGCAGGGCATCCGCACGACGGCTACCCGCGACGGCGACCACTATGTCGTCAACGGCACCAAGACCTGGATCACCAACGGCGTCTACGGCAGCTGCTTCGCCGTGCTGGTCAAGACCGACCCCGAGGCGCAGCCGCGCCACAAGGGCATGAGCCTGCTCCTGTGCGAGAAGGGAGCGGGATTCACGGTCGGCCGCAAGATCAGGAAGCTCGGCTACCGGTCCATCGACAGCGCCGAACTCGTCTTCGACGGCTTCCGCGTCCCGGCCGCGAACCTCATCGGCGGCGAGGAAGGCCGCGGCTTCCACCACGCGGTCGGCGGCCTCGAGCTCGGTCGCATCAATGTCGCCGCGCGCGGCGTCGGCCTCGCAACCGGCGCGCTCAACCATGCCCTCGCCTACTCGCAGCAGCGGACGACCTTCGGCAGGCCCATCTGCCAGCACCAGGCCATCCAGCTGAAGCTCGCCGACATGGCGACGCGCGTCGAAGCGGCGCGCCTGCTGGTCGAGCAGGCGGCCCGCAAGTACGACACGGGCGTGCGCTGCGACCTCGAGGCCGGCATGGCCAAGCTCTTCGCCTCCGAGGCCGCCGTCGAGAACAGCCTCGAGGCCATGCGCATCTTCGGCGGCTACAGCTACTCGGTGGACTACGAGATCGAGCGGTTCTTCCGCGACGCGCCGCTGATGTGCATCGGCGAGGGCACCAACGAGATGCAGCGCATCATCATTGCCCGCCAGCTCGTCGAGAGGAACCGCGCATGAGCCTGCCCCTCGCCGGTTACCGGGTCCTGACCTTCGAGAACTTCGGCGCGGGGCCCTTCGGCTCGCTGTACCTCGCCGACCTCGGCGCCGAGGTGATCAAGGTCGAGAACCGCGAGCAGGGCGGCGACGCCACGCGCGGCATGGGCCCCTTCCTGGGCGAGCACGACAGCCACTTCTTCCAGGCCTTCAACTACAACAAGAAGAGCGTCTGCCTGAACCTCAAGACGGAGGCCGGGCGGCAGGCGTTCCGCCGCCTCGCGGCGAGCGCGCACGTGGTGATGAACAACCTGCGCGGCGACCAGCCGGAGAAGCTCGGCCTGACCTACGCCGCGCTCTCGGACGTGAACCCGCGGCTCGTTTGCGCCCACCTGTCGGCCTATGGCCGCGACAACGAGCGCAAGGCCTGGCCGGGCTACGACTACCTCATGCAGGCCGAGGCCGGCTACCTGCACGTGACCGGCGAGCCGGGCTCGGCGCCGGCGCGCATGGGGCTCTCGATCGTCGACTACATGACCGGCATCACGACTGCGCTCGCCATCCTCGCGGCGCTGCTCGGCGTGGCGCGCGACGGCCGCGGCCGCGACGTGGACGTGAGCCTGTTCGACGTGGCGCTCCACCAGCTCACCTATCCCGGCGCCTGGTACCTGAACGCCGGCCAGAAGACGGAGCGCCTGGCGCGCAGCTCGCACCCTTCGGCCACGCCCGTGCAGCTGTTTCCGACGAAAGACGGCTGGATCTTCATCATGTGCATGACGGAGAAATTCTGGCGCGCCCTCATCGCCGAACTCGGCCGGCCGGAACTCGGCGCGGATCCGCGATTCGCAACCGTCGAGGCGCGGCGCCAGCATCGTCCCGAACTGACCGAGGTCCTCGACGCGGTCTTCCGCGAGGACACGACCGGGCGCTGGCTCGCGCGCCTGCGCCACCAGCTGCCGGCGGCGCCCGTCAACGACCTGCCGCAGGCGCTCGACAACCCCTACGCGCATGCCATCGGCATGGTCCGGCCCCTGCCCCACCCGCGCATGCCGGGCTTCCGGGCCCTCGCGAACCCGATCAAGCTCGACGGCGCGCGGCTGCCGCTCGCCACCGCCCCGGCGCTCGGCGCCAACACCGAGGAGGTGCTCGCAGGACTCGGCTACGACGCAGCGGATATCGCGCGGCTGCGCGCGGCGGGCGCGCTGTGAAGCTCGAGGGCGTCAGGGTCCTCGACCTGTCGCAGTTCCTGCCCGGGCCGCTCATGACCATGATCATGGCGGACCACGGCGCCGAGGTGATCAAGGTCGAGGCGCCCGGCGAGGGCGATCCCGGCCGGCACATCGGCCTGGGCCAGGGCGGCCACACGACCTTCTTCCGCAACATGAACCGCGGCAAGAAGAGCGTGGTCCTGAACCTGAAGGACCCGGCCGACCGCGAGGCGCTGCTCACGCTTGCCGAGGCTGCCGACGTGTTCGTCGAGGCGTTCCGGCCCGGCGTGGTCAAGCGCCTCGGGGTGGACTACGACGCCGTCGCGGCGCGCAATCCGCGCATCGTCTACGCCTCCATCTGCGCCTTCGGCCAGACCGGCCCGCGGCGCGACCTGCCCGCGCACGATCTCGCGGTCGAGGCGTACGCCGGCACTGTGAGCGTCAACCTCGGCAACGACGGCGAGCCCGTCATGCCCTTCATCCCCGCCGCCGATATCGCCGCCTCGCTGATGGCCCTCGGCGGCATCACCATGGCGCTGTACCGCCGCGAGAAGACCGGCCGTGGCGACTATCTCGACGTCGCCATGCTCGACTCGCTGCTCGCCTGCCTGCCGAACGTGCTCGGGCCGGTGTTCGTCGAGAAGCGCGCGCCGGTGCCGAAGCACGAGCGCAGCTGGGGCGGATCGGCCTTCTACCGGCCGTACCGCACAAGGGACGGCCGGCACGTCGTCCTCGGCGCGCAGGAGATCAAGTTCGTGAAGAACCTGCTCGGCGAGTGGGGCCGGCCCGACCTCGTGGAACTCGCCGAGCGCGGTCCCGGGCCGCACCAGCAGCCGCTGATGGAGTTCCTGCAGGGCCAGTTCGAGACCCGCACGCAGGCCGAGTGGGAAGCCTGGTTCGCGGGCCGCGACATCGGCTTCGCACCGGTGCGCAACCTGCGGGAGGCCTTCGACGAGGCCCAGGTGCGCGAGCGGGGCATGCTGCTCGTGGACGAAGCCGGCATCGAGCACGTCGGCGTGCCGATCCGGTTCGCCTGCGAGCCCGCCCAGCCTCGCTTCGGCCTGCCCGAGGCGGGCCAGGACAACGAGGCGCTGATCACGTCCCTGCGGCGGAGTTAGGGCTGCGGACGGCCCGACTGGACCCCTTGACCCGGGTCAAGGCGCATCCCGACGCGCGGAGTGACGATGGAACCCTAGAGGCTCCATCGAGGATCCGCCGAATTGAGGCTTGCCCGCTGCATCACCGCACTGCTCGGCGTCGCCGCCGCAGCCGCTGCACTGGCCGATGAGCCGGCCGGGCCGCCCTTGCTCGAGGAAATCACGGTCCTCGGCAAGCGGGCCGAGCCACTCGCGAAGGCGGCGGCCACGGTTACCGTGCTCGACCGCGAGGCCCTCGAGGCGACGCTCGCCGGCGACCTGCGCGGCCTGCTGCGCTACGAGCCGGCCATCACGATCGGCGCCGACCCGCACCGCTTCGGTAACGCGGGCCCGAACTTGAGGGGCCTCGGCGGCAACCGCGTGCTGCTCGAAACCGACGGCGTACCCTCGCCCTCTTTCTACGCCGTGGGCAACGTCTCGAACACCGGCCGGCGCTTCGCCGAGGCCGACCTCATCGAGCGCATCGAGATCCTGCACGGCGCGGCCTCCTCGCTCTATGGCAGTGACGCACTCGCCGGCGTCATCGCCACGACCACCCGAGACCCGCGCTCGCTGCTCGGCGGGACAGACGCATTCTCGGCGCGCGTGCGCGCGGGGTACTCGGGCGTGGACGAAGGCCGCCATGCGGCGCTCACACTGGCCGCCCGGCAGCGCGATGTCGCCGCGATGCTGGCGCTCGGCCGGCGCGAAGCCGGGGCCGTGGACATCGCCTCCTCCGCCGCCGAGCCCAATCCGCGCGAGGCCAGCGGCGACTTCGCCTTCCTCAGGGCAGTGCACGACGGCCTCGAGCGGCCGCTGCGCCTCACGCTCTCCTGGGACCGCGGGCGCGTCGAGACCGACGTGGACTCGCTGCTGCTGTCGCCCGGCGCGTTCGCGAACACCTTGGACATGGACGCCGACGATCGCTACGAGACCCGCCGGGTCATCCTCGACCAGCCCGCCGCCGCCTGGGGCGGCGTCGAGCACGTGGAGTGGAGAGTGTGGTGGCAGGACATGTCGGTGCGCCAGCGCACGCTCGAGGAGCGGCGCGCCGCGCCGCCGCGCACGCCGCCGCTTTCGGTCGCGCGCGCCTTCGAGTACACGGAGGAAATGACCGGCGGCGAGCTCACGCTCGCGCATACGCTCGTCGCGGCCTCCGGCAGCCATCGGCTCGTCGGCGGCGTCGAGCTCAATCTCTCGCGCATCGCCGAGCGCCGCGACGGGCTGCAGACGAACCTCGTGACCGGCGCCACCAGCAGCGTCCTGCTCGGCGAAAGCATGCCTGTGCGCGACTTTCCGCGAAGCGAGGTCGCGAAGCTGGGCCTCTACCTGCAGGACGAGTTCCGGCCGGACGATGGCGCCTTCAGCATCATCCCCGCGCTGCGGGCGGACGCCTACCGGCTGCGGCCGCTCGACGACCCCATGTACGCCGAGGACAACCCCGCCGAAGCGCCGGTGTCCGTCGAGCAGGTCTCGGTGTCGCCCAAGCTCGGCTTGTCCTGGCAGCTGCGCGAGGGACTCGCGGCCTGGCTGCAGTACGCCCACGGTTTCCGCGCGCCGCCTTTCGAGGACGTGAACATCGGACTCGACATCCCGCAGTTCAACATCCGCGCGCTGCCGAACCCGGACCTCCGGCCCGAGGAAAGCGACAGCCTCGAGCTCGGCCTGCGCCTCGCCGGACCCACCTTCTCCGGCAGCGCCAGCGTGTTCTACAGCCGCTACGGGGACTTCATCGAGTCGCGCGTGCGCATCGGCACCGACCCCGACACCGGGACGATCCTGTTCCAGTCGCGAAACGTGGCGCGCGCGGAGGTGTGGGGGGCGGAAGCCGCGCTCGAGGCGGACCTGTCACGGGCGCCCGGGCTGCCGCCCGGCTGGTCGGCGCGAATCGCGGCGGCCTACGCCCACGGCGACGACCTCGAGCGCAGGCAGCCGCTCAACTCGATCGAGCCGCTGCGCGGCGTGGTCGCGCTCCGCTACGACGCACCGGGCGGCCGCGCCGGCGCCGACCTCGCGCTCACCGCCGCCGCCGGCCAGGACCGCGTGGCCGACGGCCCCGTGCCGCTCGCGCGGCCCGGCGGCTTCGCAGTGCTCGACCTCACCGGCTACTGGCAGGCAAGCCCGCAGGTCACGCTGCGCGCGGGGATCATGAACCTGGCGGACCGCAGCTATTTCGAATGGTCCGACCTGCGCGGCCGCGCGGCGGAGGACCCGCTGCTCGAGCAGTACCGCCGCCCGGGCCGGCACGGCTCGGTCAGCATCACGGTGGCGTTCTAGCCGCCGTCAGCGCGACGGTCACCGCGGCCAGGATCAGGCCCGGCCGGCTCAGCACTCAGTGGTGATGGTGTCCGCCCGGCCCGTGCACGTGGCCGTGCTCGAGCTCCTCGCTGGTCGCGTCGCGCACCTCGGCGATCTCGACCTCGAAGTGCAGCGTCTGGCCCGCCAGCGGGTGGTTGGCGTCCACGGTCACGACATCCGTAGCCACGTGCGTGACCACGACCAGGCGCGTGCCCTGCGGACCCTGGGCCTGGAACTGCATGCCCGGCGCGAGCTGGTCGATGCCCTTGAAGGCGCTGCGCGGCACGGCCTGCACGAGGCGCTCGTCGCGCTCGCCGTAGCCCTGCGAGGGCTCGACCGTCACGGACAGCTTGTCGCCGCTTTTCTTGCCCTCGAGCGCGTTCTCGAGTCCGGGGATGATGTTGCCCGCGCCGTGCAGATAGGCGAGCGGCTCGCTGCCGGCGGAAGCGTCCAGGACCGTGCCCGCGCTGTCCTTCAGCGTGTAGTGGATGGACACGACCTTGTCTTCGGCGATCTTCATGAATAGTCCCCGGCTGCGTCGAAAGCCGTATGGTACCGGGAAACGGAGAAAAAAAGGGCGGCCCGCATGATGCAAGGCCGCCCCGAGGGGGTCGGTCACGGTGCCGTCAGTAGACGTCGTGCACCGTGTTGTACACGTTGAACTTGCCCGTCGGCGTCACCAGGCGCGGATCCTTGATGACGGCCTTGAGCCTGAGCGTCCGGTCGTCGACGACGACGATGGCGGAGCGCTGCTCCTTGCCGTTCCACACCGAGAACCACACCTCGTCGCCGGCCTTGTTGAACTCCGGCTGGACGACGCGCTTCGGGCCCTCCCCGAGGTCCGCCCACTCCGCGATGGGCAGCACCCTGTAGGCTTCGCCCGGGCGACGGACATCGAAGACAGCGACACTCTGGCTGATCTTTTCGTCCGGGTTGAGTGGGGTATCCACGTAGAGGTTTTTCGAAGTGGGATGGGTCTTGACGAAAAGCGACCCGCCGCCCTGACCCTTGAGCACCCGCACCGCCTTCCAGGCGTGCTCGGGATGACCCGCCGGATCGGTGCCGATGAACGTCACCTTGTCGTTGCCGAGCGCGCTCGTCACCCACACCGGCCCGAACTCGGGGTCAAGCAGGTTCGCGCCACGGCCCGGGTGCGGGATCTTGTCCACGTCCACCAGCGCCGCGAGCTTCTGGTCGCGCGAGTCGACGACCGCGATCTTGTCGGACTGGTTGGCGGCGGTGAGGAAGTAGCGCTTGGTCGAGTCCCAGCCGCCGTCGTGCAGGAAGCGCGCGGCGCCGATCTGGGTGACCTTGATGTTCTCGAGGTCCTCGTAGTTCACCAGCAGGATCTGCCCAGTCTCCTTCACGTTGACGATCCACTCCGGATGCTCGTGGGAGGCGACGATCGCCGCGACGCGCGGCTCGGGGTGGTACTCCTGCGTGTCAACCGTCATGCCGCGCGTGGACATGACCCTCTTCGGCTCCAGGGTCTCGCCGTCCATGATCACGTACTGCGGCGGCCAGTAGGCGCCGGCGATGGCATAGCGGTCCTCGTAGCCCTTGTACTTGGACGTCTCCACGGACCGCGCCTCGAGGCCGATCTTGATCTCGGCGACGACGTCCGGCTTCTCCATCCAGAGGTCGATCAGGTCGATCTTGCCGTCACGGCCGATGGTGAACACGTATCGGGAAGAGTGCGACGAGCGCGAAATGTGGACCGCATATCCGGTCTTGACGATGTTGACGATCTTCTTGGTGTCGCCGTCTATCAGCGCCACCTCACCCGAGTCGCGCAGCGTGACCGCGAAGATGTTGTCCAGGTTGTAGGAGTTCATCTTGCGCGTCGGCCGGTCGGCGGGCGCCACGCGCACCGTCCAGGTCTCCTTCATCTCCTTCATGCCGAACTCGGGCGGCGTCGGCGGCTCGTGCTGGACGAAGCGCGCCATGATGTCCACCTCCTCCGGCGTCAAGTCGCCCGAGGTGCCCCAGTTCGGCATGCCGGCCGGCGAGCCGTAGTTGATGAAGACCTTCAGGTACTCGGTGCCCCGCGCCTGGGTGACGTCCGGCGTCAGCGGCTTGCCCGTCGCGCCTTTCCTCAGCACGCCGTGGCAACCGGCGCAGCGCTCGAAGTAGATCTGCCCCGCGCGCGTGAACTCGCCCTCGGTCATGTCCGGAGCGCCCGGGGAGATCACCATCTTGACCGCGGTCCCCGCCATGCCGGACGGCGCGCCCGAGTACTTCATCTCCGCCACGGTGGTGGAGGGGTGCTCGGTCGGTGACCCGGCCGTGGTGGCCGGCCCGGCCTCGGCGCGGATCGCAGCGACCTGCGCGGGCGCGACGCTGCCGAAGCGATTGCCCCAGTTGTTCATGACGTAGGTCAGGGCGTCGGCGACCTCGGTGTCCGACAGCTGCACCATGGGCGGCATCACGGAGTTGAAGGTCACGCCGTTGACGACGACCTCGCCCTGAAGGCCGTGCAGCACGACGCGGATCGCCCGCGCAGTGTCGGCCTTGAGATAGTCCGAGCCGGCGAGCGGCGGGAACGCGTTCGGCAGGCCCTTGCCGTCGGCCTGGTGGCAGGCCATGCAGGCGGCCTGGTAGACCTTCTCGCCTGCCTTCACCTGGTCGGGCGACACCGCCAGGCCGGCCGCGGCCTCGGCCTTGTGGACCGCGAGCGGATCCGCCGCGGGCGACGCCGCGACGGCCATGCCCGCCGCTGCAGCGAGCAGAACCGTCGCGGCCCCGCTGGCGAGCGTGCGTTTCGTCATGGTCATGATGTCCTCCACCTGTGCATCGGGGCCGAGGGCCCCGTCTGTGGAGGACGTTATCCGGCGCAGCTCAGGTCCTCATTGACCTGAATCAAGGTGGATCCTGGCGCCGCTTCAGCGGTCTCCCCAGGCCTCGAGACGCCTGGGGTCCGGGATCAGGATGTCACGGCCGTCGAGCTCGATCAGGCCGGCGTCGGCGAGCGTCCGGGTCAGCCGCGACAGCGTCTCCGGCTTGATCGCGAGCTGGGAAGCCAGCATCTGCCGGGTCTCGTCGAAGTGCACCCGCTGGTGCCCCTCGGAATCCGGCGCCGCGCGGCGCAGCAGGTGGCGAACCAGCCGGTTGCCTGCGCTCTCGAGCGTCAGCTCCTCGATCTCCTGCACGTGGGTGTGCAGGCGCTGGCTGAGCACGCCGAGGAGCCTCAGGCAGGTGTTCACGTCGTCCCTGAGCGCCTGCATGTAGTCGCGCGTCGGCATGGAGACGAGCGAGGTCGGCTCGGTGGCCGCGGCGCTGACCGGGTACATCGGGCCCTGCATGAACATCACGGCCTCGCCGAAGCTCTGGCCCGGCTGTTCCAGCGCCAGGATCTTCTCGTCACCGGCGCGCGACTGCATGAACAGCTTGACCTGCCCGCCCAGCACGATGAAGAAGGCCCGCGCCGGGTCGCCGCGCTGGAACAGGATCTGGCCGGCGTCGAGCACCACCAGCGTGGCGCCCGCGGCCAGGCGATCGAAGGTGTCGTCGTCGAAGGCCACGAACAAGGGGTGGGCCCGCAGCGATTCGCGGGTGGTGGCCTGCATCAGCATGCGGGAAGGATAGGCACACCTCGGCGTCAGGACAAGCAACCGGCGCCGGGAAGCGCAGGCACAGCCTCCCGGAAGATCCCCATCGTCACCTTGACCTGGGTCAATGAGCGGCCGGGAACCCGCGGGGACACTGCTCCCATTCCGGGCGCATGCCTGCGATGATTCGCCAGAGAACCGATCATGCTATCCATACGGCAACTGCGACTGTTCGTCCGCCCTCGCTCGGGCGGCGCGCCAGCCATGTCCCGCGCGCCGCGCCTGACGGGCGGCTGACGCGACCATGAGCGCCTTCACCGCCGCCCCGCACCGGATGCTGTTCACGGCCGGCATGGCCGCCGCGGCGGTCTCCGGTGCGTGGTGGGCGGTGGAGCTCCTCGGGCGCAGCTGGCCGCTGCCGCTGCCCGTGCCGAAGGTCGCGCCCATCTGGGCGCACGCCTGGCTCATGCTCTACGCGCTGTTCGGGCCCTTCATTTTCGGCTTCCTCTTCACGACCTACCCGCGCTGGATGAACGGTCCGCTGGTGCCGCGCAGGGCCTATGTGTCGACCTTCGCGCTGTTTCTGGTCTCGCTGGCCCTGGCGTTCGCCGGGATCTGGACCGGGACCACCGTCTTCACGCTCGGTGTGCTGGCCGGCTGCCTCGCCTGGCTCGTGGCCTGGATTGCGCTGCTGAGGGTCCTGCTCGACAGCCAGCAGGTCGTGGCGCATGCCGTGGTGAGCGCCGTCGCGCTCGGCCTGGGGACGATCTCGCAGTTCCTGTACGCCTTCGCCCTGCTCACGCCCGACCCGGCCCTGCTGCACACGGCGCCACGGCTGGTGTTGTGGTGCTGCCTGCTGCCGGTCGCCTTCGCGGTGAGCCACCGCATGCTGCCGTTCTTTACGGCCTCCGCGGTGCCCGGCTACGAGCCGTACCGGCCGCTGTGGTGGCTCGTAGCCGGCACGGCCCTGTTCATCGGCCACCAGGCGCTCGCCATCGCCGGCCGCTTCGAGTGGCTGTGGCTGCCCGACGCGGCGCTGGCGCTGCTCACCGGCTTCATGTGGCTGCGCTGGCGGCCGCTCGCCAGCCGCGGCATCCCGCTGCTGTGGACGCTGCATGCGGCCTTCCTGTGGCTGCCCCTGGGTCTTGCCCTGCAGGCCGTCGCGAGCGCCAGCTTCGCACTGTCCGGCGACTGGCTGGTCGGCCGCGCCCCACTGCATGCGCTGGGCATGGGGTTCCTCGGCAGCCTGGTGCTCGCCATGGTGACGCGCGTGACGCTCGGCCACTCCGGCCGACCGCTCGCAATGGACCGGCTGACCGTCGGTCTGTTCCTCGCGCTGCAGCTCGCCGTGCTCGCCAGGGTGGGCAGCGAGCTGGCGCTTGCCTCGAACCCGGGACTCTTCACCGTGTTGCTGCTCGCCTCCGTAACGGCCTGGCTGGTCGGCTGGCTGCCTTGGGTGGCGCGCCATGCGCCCATGCTGGTTGTCGCGCGCGTGGATGGACGCCCCGGCTGAGTCGTCAGAACCGGCCTTCGAAGCCCGCCACCGCGTTCCAGGAATAGAGCTCGTTCTCGGCGAGGCGCTTGTTGCCGTTCAGGTAGCGCAGCGGCTCGTCCGTGAGGTTCAGGAACTCGGCGTACACCCGCCACTTCGGGTTGAAGGCATAGCTCAGCTTGACATCGAGCTGCGAACGCTCGTCCACGTAGACGTCCTGCTCCGGACCGTCCGCCGACACTTCGTCGAGGTACTCCGAGCGGTAGGTCCACGCAACGCGGGCCTCGAAGCCGCTCTTCTCGAAGAAGAGCGCCAGGTTGCCCGTGTGCTCCGGCTGCAGGAAGAACGGCACCTTGTCGTCGCGGTCGAAGAGTGTCGCCTCGCCGTCCGTGTAGGTGTAGTTGAGTGCGACGCCCAGGCCGTCGAAGGGCGGGGGCAGCGCCGCGAACTGCTGTTGGTAGTTGAATTCGACTCCCAGCAGCTCGCCGCTGGGCGCGTTCCGGGGCTGCGAGATCTCGAGTTCGCTGAAAGTCCGCCCCTCGAACACCACGTCTTCGAGCGTGCCCACCTGCGTGTAGATGGGGTTGTCGATGTCCTTGCTGAACACCCCGACGGAGACGAGGCCTGCCGGCTGCAGGTACCACTCGAGGCTCACGTCGAGGTTCATGGACTCCAGTGCCTCCAGGTCCGGATTGCCCTGCGCCAGCGTCCCCTCGAAGACGTCGCCATCCGGGTCGATCTCGAAGACCCGGAAGGGCACGAGGCTCTCGTAGGCCGGGCGGCCGATGGTGTTGGTCCATGCGGCACGCAGCAGCAGGTCGTCGCGGAGTGCATAACGCGCCTGCAGGCTGGGCAGGGTGTGGTCGTAATCCTTGCCGCCGCGCAGGAACGGCGCGTCCGGATCGAGGTCGCCGTCCTCGAACACCAGCGAGTACGCGCCGTAATCGGCGCTAGTGTCCTCGTAACGGATGCCGCCGACCAGGTCGAGGCGCCCGAAGGTGGCACCCGCCATCAGGTAGAACGCCGTCACATCCTCGGTGACCTCGAAGTCTGCCGCCAGTGACTCCTCCAGGCTGTCCCCCTCCGAGCGCTCGAAAAGCGCCCCGTCGGCGCCGAAGACACCCTCTACCGCGCGATAGTCGACGCGCGGGCCGTAGGGATAGCGTCCCGACTCGGCGAAGAAGCCGCCCGGTCCCGGGCGATCCACCTGGTCAAGCGTCAAGTCGCCCGCGTAGCCGTCGAACACGTCGGCCTCGGCGTCGCTGGTCTTGTCGCGGCTGGTCAGCTTGGCCCCGACCTTGAAGTAGCCCGGCGCGTCGCCAAAGGAGAGTTCGCGGCGCAGATCCGCCCTGAGCACGGTCAGCTCCTCCTCGACGATCTGGCGGCCGCGGAACACCTCGTTGAACTCGTAGCCAGCCGCATCGGCGAATGGCGCGCCGCCGTCCACGCTCCAGAAGAACTTCGAGGTATCGTAGGTCGCCGGAAATTCGTCGTCGCTCTCGAACTCCCATTCGTTGTCGAAGGGCGTGTCCTGCTCGGCCTCGCCGTAGCCGGCGCTCGCGGTTACCGTGTACGCGCCGAAGCCGAGCTCGGTGCCGAGCGTCGTGTTGAGGATGGATTGCTTCTCGCGCCGGTACTTCACGAAGCGCACGCCTTCCGCCTCCGTGAAGGTGCCGGAGGTCGGCGTCTGGTCGAGCAGGTCGCCGTTGCGGTAGTCGATCTCCGCGGCCTGTCGCTCCTCGGTGTCCTGGAACTCGTTCCACAGGGTGTTCCAGTAGAAGCGCCTGCCCTCGGACGGCCGCCAGTCGAGGTTTGCGATGATGCCCGTGCGATTGCGCTCCAGTTCATAGTCGCGCAGCACGTACTCGTCCGGAACCAGAAAGTCGCCCTCGTCGGTCCATTCGGCGCCGCCCTGGAAATTCTCGGAGCGATAGGTCCGAGTCGAGTAGCTCGCCGAGAGCAGGACGCCGAACTGCTGCTCGGCGCCGAGCCGCTGGCTGTAGGCGATCGCAGCGCCGTAGGGCGACTCTCCGTTCAGGTCGTAGTAGCCGACATCCGCCGATACCGTGACCAGCCGTTCCTCGGCGACATCGAAGGCGGTGGGCGTGATCAGGTTCACGGCTCCGCCAATCGCGTTGGCATCCATGTCGGGCGTCACCGACTTGATCACCTCGAGCTTGGCGAGCAGTTCCGTCGGGATGGTGTCCAGTGCGATCCGGCGGTCGGACTCGGGAGCGCCGATGGTCTGCCCGTCGATCGTCACGTTGTTGAGCGCCGGGTCGATGCCGCGGATCGAGACGTAGCGACCCTCGCCCTGGTCGATCGCGATCGAGACGCCCGGCACGCGCTGCAGCGCCTCGGCCGCGTTCTGGTCCGGCAGCTTGCCGGCGTCGTCGGCGGTCACGGAGTCCTTGATGTTCAGGGACGCCTTCTTGTCCTGCAGCGACTTCATCTGGGACACACGGAAGCCCGTCACCACGACGTCGGCCAGCACGGCGACATTCTCGAGCGCGACGGTGGCCTCCACCGCTCCGGTGGCCGGCACGGTCACCCTGATGCCTGTCTCGGCATAGCCGACGGCCGTGACCGTAATCTCCCGCGCGCCCTCCGGAACCTCCGGAATGCGGAACGCCCCGCTACGGTCCGCGGTCGTCGTGCGCGAGCCATCAGCGAGCGCGATCGACGCGCGCGGCACCGGGCGGCCCTCCGTATCGACGACGCAGCCGACGATGTCGCCGGCCATGGCCGGCGTGCACAGGACGAGGGCGATGGCAGCTGCAAGCCGCGCGGTGGCGGAATTTGTCACGACGATTCTCCCCAGGGTCACTTGCGGGAAGAATCAAGCGAAGGCGTGACCGTTTGGTGTCGACTGCGTGAACCAAACGTGACACTTGCGCGGCCAGCGTCGCTGCGGCTACGTCGCGCCTGCCGCGAGACGCTTTTCACCAGAGAACTGCTGTTGACAGCATGGACGCAGGCCTGCCTTCGCCTGCGCCTCCATCCTGGCGCCAGCCTGCGCCGCGATCGCGCTGCTCGTTCACGCCGCAGCTACCGGACCGACCCATGTCGCCGGCGGAGAGGGACTACCCGCTCGCCGCCGATCGACGCGAGGGGCCCGATCAGAACTGCAGCGTGAAATCGAGCTTGTAAGTGACGCCGATGTCCTGCTCGAGCACCACGACACCGTTCTGCTCGATCTCCAGGTTGTCGTCCAGTATGTTCTGCAGCCGGAGCTTCACGCTCCAGCGGTCGTCTGGATACCAGGAGTACACCAGGTCCACAGAACCGAATGGCTGCTCATAGGCATCGGCCGCGCCGTTTCGGCCCGCGAAGAACAGGCGCTCGCCGTAGTAGTTCCACGCCAGGGTCGCGCTGTGCGCGCCACCCGGCGAGTCGTAGCCGAACTGCAGGTTGGTGATCCACTCGGACTGCTGGCTCAGCGGCCGGACGTCGTTGGTCAGCGCGAATGAAGTGCTGCCGACGGTCAGTTCCGAGTCGCTCCAGGTGACGTTGCCAGCCGTGAACAGGCCCGCGGCCCACCCGCCGAGCCACTTCTCGGTAAAGGCGAGGTTCTTGAACCACTCGAACTCGACGCCGTACAGGTCGGCCGTGTCGGCATTGATGAACGTGAAGGACAGGTTGTTGTCGGTACCCGCCCCTTCGACCGTTTCGATCGGGTTATCGATCTTCTTGTAGAAGGGACTGATCGTCAGGTTGTCGCGACTGTCGAAGAACCACTCCGCCCGCAGGTCGATATTGGTGATATCCGAGGGGATCAGGTTTGGGTTTCCGATTACCCGCGCGTCGGTCAACGGATCGATGTAGCTCGACTGAGTAACTTCGCGCAGGTCCGGACGCGCGGTCGTCTGGCTGAAGCCGAAGCGCAACTGGAAGCTCTCCGCCCAGAAATCCGGCCGCATGTAGGTGATGGCAGCGCTCGGATACCAATCATCATCCTGCTTGGCGGCCGCCGCGATCTCGTCGGGCGTCAGCGGCACCTTGCTGCCGCCAAACTCGAGCTGGTCCACGGGGATGGACAACTGCTGCCAGATCTCGTTGCGCACGCCGGCGGACAGCCGCCATGTGTCGTTCCAGGTGACGTCGATACCGCCGTAGCCCGCTTCGATCGTCTCGCCGGCGAGATAGCTCTCCGTGCCGATGCCGCCGAGCGACAGCAGCCAGCCGTTTACCGGGTTGAGAATTTTCTCATCCGTCAACACCTGCGACGGTGTGCCTATCAGGGAGCTGGCGGGTGCGCTGGTCGTGCCGAGACCAAGCTCGGTCTGGATATAGCCTCGGCCCTTCTCGTAGTAGTCCCAGCCGCCGAAGACGGAGCCCTTCCAGGCACCGCTGCTGAACTCGAATGGGCGGTCGAGCTTCCAGCCGTAGCTGTTGACCTCATCCTCGAGCTCAGTGAAACGGAAATCGGCCGTGCTGCCCGAGGGACGCAAGGAAGTCGAGAGCACCGCGCCGGTCGCCGGGTCGACGCGATCAACCGCTGAGATCGTGGTCTCGTTCGGGACGTCCGTCGTAGCCTTCGCATTCGAGTAGTACCAGGACAACCCGAGGCCGGTCAGGAGAGGCCCTGGATCGAAGCCGTCCCATCCAAGGGCGTCGATCGTGTCCTGCCCAAGCACGTGGCGGCCGTTGAACTGCAGCAGCTCCAGCTCGCGCTCCTCGTAGCGGGTCCGGTAGTCGCGCAACTGGGTGCCGTCTTCACGCCGGAAGTTGAAGTTGTTGCGCTGCGTCAGCGCCGACTCGTCGTCAGTGTTTCGCAGGAACAGGGCTGTCAGGCCGACCGTGTGATCCTCTGCGAAACTGACGCCGGCGCTCAGCGACCCGGTCAGCGCCACCTGGTTGATCGAGCGCTGCGTCTGGCCGTTGTCCACGTCCGGCGTGGTCGATGACCGGTTGATTCGGTCGCGGTTGCGCCACTGACTCTTGTAGTCGCCCACCGCCACGAAGCCGAACTTCCACAGCGCGGCCTCGTCGAGCGTCCAGGTATTGCCGATGCTCGCTTCGACGCTGATGTCCGGATCCGGCGATTCGCTCGTCAGATCGACGTTGCGGTTCAGGCTCGTGGCCAGCTGGCGGTTGGCGAGCTCCGCATCCGCCGTCGTCGCCTGCGGATTTTCACGTCGGATGACCTGCAGCATCGGAATGATGCTGAAAGAACCTCGATAGATAGGAATGGCCTGCTCGATCGCGCCTGGCAGGGCGCGCGTGCCGTCGTCGGTGCCCCACTCGTCGTCACTGCCGCCCTTGTAGGACAGCACGTCTCCGGACAGGTCCGAGTTCCAGCCCGAACCGATCTGGACCTGCGCTTTGAAGCTGTCCGGGATCTTGGTGGTGCGAATGTCGACATTGCCACCGCCGAAGGCGGCCGGCCGATCCACCGTGTAGCCCTTCTGGATCGATATCGAGTCGATCACTTCCGCCGGGAAGATGTCCAGCGGTATCACGTTCCGCGTGAGATCCGGCGAGGGAACGTAGGCGCCATTCAGCGTCGTGCTGGAGTAGCGCTCTCCGAGGCCGCGGATGTAGATGAAATCACCGACGAGCGTCACGCCAGGGAGGCGGCGCAATGCCAGAGCGACGGTGCTGTCGCCGACACGGGAGATCTGCTCGGCGCTGACCAGGTCCATGACGACCGGCTGCTCGATGCGCTCAACCAGCACGTCCGTCGCGGCTGACCGCTGACGCGCGGTGACGACGATTTCTTCCAGCACAGTCTCCACTGCACCGGCGTCAGGCCCCTCCTGCGCCCAGGCGTGCGGCACCAATCCGGTCACGGCCGCCAGCGCGGAGCCGGCCAGCGTTGCGTGTACCGCGTTGCGAACCCGGATGTTCATGAAAGCTTCCTCTCCCCTGCCAAGCGATTCCGGTCGCCGCCGCGCAGAACGCGACGGCGACCGGCTGTTCAAACCGTCAGGCGGCCCGACGGTCGCTTACTGAACGAACCACAGCGGCTGGCCCTGGTTGCCCGTGCGCAGGCCATACGACCACGGACGGGTCCAGTCGTCCCCGCTCGTCACCGCACCCGCGTTGAGGCCGGCGCGCGTGTAGAACGTCCCGGGCTGGAAGGGGTTGTTCGCCGGATCGGCCACATTGGTCACCAGCGTGTTGCCGACATTGAACGCATAGGCACCCGCGCCAAGGAGCCAGTCGGCGTTGGTCGTGCCGTTCGGCAGGCTGCCCGAGGTCACCACCTCGCAGCCGAAGTAGGAGTTCTTGACCGACACCAGCTGGTTGGCATCCGTGCTGTCCTGCATGTCGCGCAGCGTCGTGGTGCTCTCCGGCCGCCAGCAGCGGTTGTTGGCGGTGCCAACCTCGCCGAGGACGTTGGTGCCGTAGCCGCCGTAGACGATGCTGTTCTCGAGATTGATGCGGCCACCCTGCCGGATTCGCATTCCAGAGGAGTCGCCATGCGTGCCCGCCTTGTTGTTCGACAGGATGCAGCTCAGCTTGCGGACGGTCGGCTGGGTGATCGGCGCGAGGTCCAACGCCTGGCCGGCGTCGCTGCGGGCCGCGCCGATGTTGTCGAGCTCGATGCACCAGTTGCTGTCCTGCGCGCTGTGGATCGCAAGCGCAGTGTCCACGGTGCCCCGGTAGCCATCCGAGAAGTCGAGTGAGTCGTCCTTGACGTAGGTCAGGATGGCGTTCGACACGTCGACGGCGCCACCGAACCACTCGATGCCGTCATCGTAGGCGGAATAGACCTGCACGAACTCGATCACCGTCCCGGAACCGACGGCATTCAGCGTGAGGCCGTTAAGTTCGTCGTCGGTCGCCACCTCGAAGCCAGCGTGCTTGATCACGACGTAGCGCAGCGAGCCCGAGCTCTCGGCGTTGTTGTTGCCGCCGTAGAACGTCGGCTGCCCTTCGGAAACCACCGCACAGGTGCCCTGCGCGCGCTGGTCGTCGGTGCAATTGTTGGTGATGCCGTTGCCGTTGATGACCAGGCCGCCCCACAGCTGCACGTCTTCGGGACCCTCGGCGTTCGACACCGCGTCGGTGAAGCCGGTCAGCGTGATCGGCGCCGTCGGCGAGCCCTGGGCGTCGATCCGCGAGCCACGGTTGATGAGGAGGTAGTCGGAGGCGTCCGACCACACGAGGGTATTGCCCGCCTCGATGGTGAGCGTCGGGCCAGCGCCGTCTTGCGGCACCGTCACGCCCGCAGTGCGGTTGTCGATGCTGTTGCCGATGAACAGCTTGTCCTGGAAGATGTGCACGCCCGCGATGAACGGGATGCGCAGGTCGACCAGGATGGGCTTCGTACCGCTCGCGAAGTCCGGGCCGTAGACGCAGTTGCGGCCGTCGAAGCTGCCGCGCCGGACCGTGCCGTCGGACTCGGTGTACCGGGCGCAGGGGTTGTTGTCCGTGCTGCCGCCGGTGTTGTTGTTGATCGTGTCGCCAACCGAGGTCGAGACGTCGAGATTGATGCCGCCGCTGTCGCAGGCAGAAAGGCCGAGGGCCGCCACGCCGGCGACCAGCCACTGATAGCTCTTCATAGTTCGCTCTCCAGGCCGGAATTCCATTGCACCGACGGCACCTGAACCAGGCGGTGCGCGTCCCCATGGCCGGGTCCCCGCAAGGCCCGGCTCGTTACGTGGGGTGCAAGGTAGGCCCGGCCGGTTGCAGCCTTGCGTCAGGCTGATGACAGATTTGTTACGCGCATTCGAGCCGGACGCGCTGCTTGACGTCTGCGCCGGGCTGTGCCAAACCGCGGCCCCTTGCCCCAGCCCGACGGACTTGGCGATGAACAACCCCGCGACCGCCCTTGCTGCGCTGACCGCCACCTTGAGCCTGCTGAGCGCCTGCGGCAGCCAGGGCCAAGGCAGCGTTACGCTTGCCACGCAGGCCGTCCAGCCGAACCCTGCGGGGCCGGCTTCGACAGCCGTGGACGTCGCCGGGTGGGGCGGCGCCGCAGCCGGGCCTGCCGCGCTCTACGTATCGGGTGGGCCGAGCGGGCTCGACGTTCAGCGCGCCGACGGCAGCCACCTGCAGCGGCTCGGCTCGACCCCGTTGTCGCGGCTCGTCGTCGTGAACGGCCTCGTCGTGGACGGGGTCGCAGCGGACTTCATCGTGGCCGTGGATCCCGAGGCCGGCCGGCTCCGTGGTTTCGAGATTCACGCGCAGTCGGGTGCGCTGCGAAGGATCGCCCGCAGCAGCGGCGGGCCGGCCGGGCCGGTGACCAGCCTGTGCGCCTGGCGCGACGCCGAGGGCCGCCACCGCCTCGTGTTCACGACGCCGGCGCCGAAGCTCGAGGAGTGGGAGGTCTCGGCCGTCGCCGGCAAGATCCCCGGCAAGGCCAACGAAATCGTCGCGACGCCGCTGCGCGTGAGCCCGCTGGGGTTCGCAGCCGTCGACTGCGCGGTGGACCCTGCGAACGGGGATGTGTACCTCCTCGACGGGGAAGGCGTGGCCTACCGCATCGCCGCCGACTGGCAGGCGCCCGCCATGGCGCAGCGGGTGTGGGCCGACGCCGGGATGGCCCTTCGAGGGATCGAGGCGCATCGCGACGGCGGGACGACGCACCTGCTCGCCACCACGAGCGACGGCTCGCTGGCGGCGCTCGCGCCCGACGGGCGGCTGCTGGGGCGCGTGGAACTCGACGTGCCGGCCGGGCGTCTCGCAGCCGCCGGAGGACTGCTCGCGCTCGTCGCGGCGAACGGCCAGGGCGCGCGCATCGCGCCGCTCGGGGAGGCGTTGCGCTTGGTCGGAGTCGGTCCCCGGCCGGCGCCGTGAGCGTCAGGCGGGGAAGAACTCGATCGGCTTGGTGGTGGTGATCGCCTCGACGTCCTTGTCCTCGAAGCGGAACATCTTCACGCGCGCCACGAGCTTGCGCTCGAGTTCGGCGTCGCCGAGCTCGCTCGACACGATGCGGCAATCGGTGACCTCGCCCGTCGGGGCGATGGTCAGCTGCATCACGACCTTGCCCTTCAGCGCCGGGTTGTCGCGCAACGCCCGGTTGTAGAGCGCGTAGATGGCCGCCTTGTTGCGGTCGAAGACGAGCTCGATCTCCTCCTGCGTGCGCGAGGGCCGCTTGCCCGCGCCGGAACGCGAGACGCCATCGGCGACCCCGTCGCTCTTCACCGCGGAACCGCCGCCCGATCCGCCGAAAGGCACCTGCACCTGCGTCGTGCCGTGCCCCTCGAGGCTGCCCTCGCCGTAGCCGAAGCCCGCGCTCACGGCCGCGGTATTGATGCCACCCGAGGTCGTTCCGGCCTTAGATGTCACGAGCGATCGCTCGGCGCGCGGCGCGCCGGTGGTCGTGGCGCTCTGCGTTGCCGTGGGCTTGAGCTGGTCGGGCGTCACCTCGAACTTGTCGCGCAGGTCGGCGAGCTGGTCCACGAAGGGCAGCAACCCCGCCTGCGCCGCCTTCTTGCGGGCCTGCTGCGTGCGGTCGATGTCCGGCGCCGGGGTCGGCACCTCGCGCTGCTCCGGACGCTCGCGCGGCACCGGCGGCGCTTCTTCGCGCAGCGGCTCCACGACGGGCGGCGGCGGGGGCGGCGGCGGGATCGCGCGCTCGAGCACGAGCTTGGCGAGGCGCGGCGGCACGGCCGGCGGCACGTCGAGGGCGCGCTCGGGCACCGGCAGCCACGGCACGATCAGCCCGACGATGAGCGTCAACACGACGCAGGTCGTCCACAGGCGGCGGAAGCGCCGCTGTTCCTCCGGCTGGGCGGACCAGGGCAGCTCGAAGCTGCGGTAGTTGGCGGCCAGCGTGGCGCTCACTCGAAGTCCCTCACGTCCCGGCCCCGACCGCGGTCATCGCCTCTTCCTTCTGCACGACCGCGAGCGAGAGCTTGCCGTAGTCGGCCTCGGTGCAGGTCGCCATCACCTTCTTCAGCACCCGGTAGGGCACGTCCCGGTCGCCGAGGATGGTGATTTCGCGGGCAGACAGGTCGGTCGCGGCCGCACGAATCATCGCGCGGTCGGTCTGCGCCTTGAGCGCGACGGCCAGCGGCTCGATCACGTTGCCCTCCGCGGCGTCGACATCCGCGACGCTCACGACGGGCGCTCCCTGAACCAGCACCTGCTCGGGCGTGACCATCACCACGACCGTCTCGCGCGGCTTCTCGACCGCCAGCGACTCGGGGAGCGTGACCGCCTTCGGCGGCTCGAGCGTCTGCACCTCGGCGGAGTTCACGAGGAGGAAGAAGACCAGGATGGTGAAGATATCCATGAGCGACACGAGCGACAGGGTCGCCGTGCGATTGCGCGCGTGGTGGCGCTTCATGCGCTTGGCGCGGGCGGAAGCGCTCACCTGCGGGCCTCCGCGACCACCGGCGCGTCGCCGATGGAGATGTCCGGGAACAGTTCGGCCTGCACCTGCCGCCCGTCGGCGACGGTGGTGGTGACGCGCACGGCGTCCATCACCTGCACGAGGGTGTCGTAGGCCACGTCAGGCTCGAGCAGCAGCGTGGCGCTGGTTGCGTCGGGGAAGCGGGGCTTGACCTCCTCGGCGAGGAAGCGCGCAAGGGCCGCGAGGTCCGGTCCCTCGGGCGTGTTCGGGATCAGCCGCAGCCTGCCGGTGCCGCGGTCCGCGACGTCGAGCGCGCCCTCGCGCACCACGATCTCCAGATTCAGCACCTGCGCCGTCTCGGGCGTCGCCTCCGTCGAGCTGGGCAGGTTGAGCTCGAGGATGGTGAGCCGCGAGAACACCGCCGTGATCAGCAGGAACGGCACCAGCACGACCATCAGGTTCATGAAGGCCGTGATGTTGAGTTCCGCCTCCTCGTGCCGGCGGTGGCGGCGGCCGATTCGGCTGGCGAGGCTCACGCTGGCTCCGCACGCTTCTCGACGATGGTGTTGAGGAACTTCACCGACGCCATCTCGAGGCTGTCGGTGATCTCGGTGGTCTTCGACTGCAGCACCGAGTGCATCAGGAGCAGCGGGATCGCCACGATCAGGCCGAAGGCGGTGGTGTTCATGGCCACCGAGATCGACGCCGACAGCAGGTCCGCCTTCTCGGCAGGGTTCGCGTTGGCCACCGCCTGGAAGGCCTGGATCAGGCCGATGATCGTGCCCAGCAGGCCGAGCAGCGTCGCGATGTTGGCGAAGCTGGCGAGGTAGTGCGTGCGCTTCTCGAGGCGCGGCATCACCTCCATCAGGCTCTCCTCCATCGCTTTCTCGATGTCGTCGCGGCGACGGGCCGTGGAGATACGGGCGAGCCCGTAGTTGAGGATCTGGCCTATCGCCGACCCGGAGTCGGCGGTCGCGGCGAGCGCCTTGCGGTAATCGCCCTG
Organism: Steroidobacteraceae bacterium; assembly: GCA_025458865.1. Classification (GTDB taxonomy): domain Bacteria; phylum Pseudomonadota; class Gammaproteobacteria; order Steroidobacterales; family Steroidobacteraceae; genus SG8-30. The sequence goes on from JALORP010000011.1 coordinate 33,779, forward strand.
CTGAAGGAACGGGGCGATCTCACCCCACAGGCGCCGGTTGCCGGCCGCCGTGCGGGTGAGGTATAGCCAGCGCTCGAGCGCGACGGCGAAGCCGAGCGCGGCGACCAGCGCGATCGGATACATGAAGGCCCCGCCTTCCTGGAAAAACTTGATGATCGTGTCCATGCGTGCTCCCCGGAGGGTGTCTACCTGCCTACATAACGTTGCTATGGTTGCCCGTCGGGCGCCGTGACCGGCGTCTCGGCCTGAGCGGACGCCGCCGCCTCGACGGCGCCGAAATACCTGATCTCGCGACGGAACACGGCCCGGTCCACCGGCGCGAGGGCCTCCTCGAGCAGGCTGTTCGCCGGCTTGCCCGAGAGGTCGCCGAGATCCGCCCGCTTCCACGGGACCACGTACATCACCTTGGGCAGCTCGCGGTTGCCCGTGATGGCGGTCGTATCCAGCTCCAGCCGGTCCATGGTGCCTCGCTCGCCCGCCGCGGTCGCCGGTGGCCTGTCGGCAGGCGCCGACGCCGGCGGCTTCGGTGCATCGGGCGGCTCGGCCGCGACCGCCGGGACTGCGACGCACAAGCCTAGCAAGACGAGAGCCAACCTCATGGCATTTCCTCCGGACTGTCCTCGGCATTCCCGGGCGGACTCGCTTCCGCCGCTGCCTGCGGCGCCTCCTCGGGGGTCTCGAGCGCGATGCCGGTGCGGTTCGAGGCCTCCCGCGCCCACAGCGCGGCGCGCGGGTCGGGCTCGGCGGCGAGTGCGAGGTACTGCCTGTAGTGAGCCATCGCCTCCGGCGCCTCGCCGAGATAGAGGTCGAGCAGCACCGCAAGGTTGAGGTGGGCCGGCGCGTAAAGCGGGTCGAGGGCCAGCGCCGCGCCATAGGCCTCGCGTGCCTCGGCGAAGCGTCCGGCGCGCCGATGCGCGATGCCGGCAAGGGTCGGCGCAACCGCCGGCGCCAGCGACGGATCGTCGGCCGGCTCGATCTCGGCCTTGCCGTAGCGGGCGGGCTTGAGGGCGGCGAGCGCAGCGTAGCTCGCCTGCACGGAGGCATCGAAGAGCCCCTGGGCGGCGCGCGCGGCGTTCGCCTCGTGCAGCTCGATCGCCCTTTCCTCGAAGGGGTAGGCCTGCTCCTCGAGCAGCAGGTCGTACTGCTCGAGCGCCTCCTCGTCGAGGCCCCGGGGACGCTCGGAGGCCATCAGGTCGGTGGCGAGACGACGGTAGAGCTCGGCGGTCGCGAAGGTCGCCGCCGTGCTGACCTCGGCCACGCCGTAGGCGTTCGCCGCCTGGTAGGCGGTCAGCGCCTGGTCGAGCGCGTCGCGCTTGGCCTTGAGCGACGCCGGCAGCGGCGCCTTGAGTGCGATCGACTCGAAAGCCACGCGCCGGGGCTCGGCCAGCTCGAGCGTGGCTTTCGCGGCGAGCGTGCGGCTGGCGTCACTGCGCGCCGCGCCGCCAGCCGCGTCGGCCGCGACCAGCGCCTCGAGCCAGCGCACGCGGCCCCGGCTGTCGCCCGTCTCGCGCGCGAGGTCGGCGAGGCGCTGCAGCGCCGCCATCGATTCCTCGAAGCGGGCGGGATGGCCCTGAACGAAGCGTTCCCAGACCCGGCTGGCCGCCGCAAGGTCGCCCGCCTGCACATAGAGCCCGTCGAGCTTCTGCCGCGCGGCGTAGGCATCCTCGAAAGGCTCCGGATGACGCTCGATGAACCGCTCCCAGGCCGCCGCCGCGGCCGCGAGGTCGCCGGCCTGCTCGTAGAGATCGGCCGACTCGATCAACGCGGCCCGGCGCACCGCCGCGTCCTCGCGCGGATCGTCGGCGACGCGCGTGAGCTCATCGGCCGCCTCACGCCCGCGGCCCGCCCCGAGGTAGGCGGTGGCGAGGCTGCGCGGCACGCTGGCCGCGAGCGGATGGTCCGGGAACTCGCGCCGGAACCCCTCCAGCACGGGGATCGCCCGTTCCCACTGCTCGCCCGCCAGCAGCAGCGCGGCCGCGTCGTAGGTGGCGTTCACGCGGATGCTCGAGTTCGGCGCGGCGGAGGCCACGCGGAGGAAGCCGGCCACGGCGCCCTCGGCATCGCCGGCCTGCTGCTGTGCCTCGGCCTGCCGGTAAATGGACGCCGCGAGCCGCTCCTCGATCGGGGCACGGGCCGGATCCGCGGCGGGCAGGCGGCCGAGCACCTGGACGTAGGCAGCCTCCGCCGCGGCGAACTCGCCCAGCTCGAACCGGGCGTCGCCGATCACGTTCCACGCCGTGCGCTCGGATTCGGGCACGAGCGGCGTGACGTGAACGAGCGAGCGGGCGGCGGCCTCGGCCGCCAGTGCGTGCTCGCGGAGGTTGAACAGCTGCTGCGCCGCGCGCAGCTCGACCGCCGGCGCCTCGGGGTGATCGTCGAAGGTGGCCGCAAAGCGCAGCTGGCTGTCGATGCCGGCGCGGCGCCACTCGGCGCGACCTTCCTGCGGCAGGGTCTGCTCGTGGCGGTCGTAGGAGACGAGTGCCGCATAGCCGGCCGCGGCGGAGCGCGGACCGGCCGGGTAGCCGTAGGCGGTGCGCTCGTACTCGAGCGCCGCCTCGCGGAAGTCGCCCCCCTCGAACAGCGCGTCCGCCAGCAGGTAGCGCGTCTCGGCTGCCGACGGGTCGTCCGGGAAGGATTCCAGATACTCGCGATACCAGCGCGCAGCCTCGGCGAACTCGGCCGGCTGCCTGTCTGCCTGGGCGCGCGCATGGTGGTAGCGCGCGAGGTCGGTGAGGTGCGACTTGAGCTGCGCGACCACCTCCGGCGCATCGGCCTGGTCGCGTCCTTCCCAGAACGGGCCGGCGACGCGGTAGGCCTGCACGAACTCACGCTTGCCCTCGAGTGCCAGGTCAGCAAAGCCGCCGGCCAGGTAGGCATCGATCGCACGCGCCTGCAGCGTCGGCGCGCGACGGTGGCGCGGCTCCTCGCGCGCGAAGCGCCGGTAGGTGTCGGCCGCGTCCGTGTAGCGCTCCTTCTGCACCAGCAGGTCGCCCAACGAGGCATACAGCATCCAGCCGTATGGCGCGCCGCCGTGGCGGGCGAGCGCCTGCGCGAGCGCCTCGCCCGACTCGATGTCGGTGAACTGGATGGACAGGGCGCGGAAGCTGTCCTCCACCAGCTCCCGGTCCGCGCGCGGCAGCGTCTCGGGCAGGCGTGCGCCGTCGGCGGCCGTCGGGTCGGCGAGCTTGCGATCGAGCAGCGTGAGGAAGGAAGCCGCGCTGCGCTCGGCATCCGACTGCCGGAACAGCGTCCAGCCGTGCTTGTAGAGCGCCTGCTCCAGGAACTCGGAGCGCTCGCCGGCCCCGATGACCGCCGCATAGGCCTGTTCCGCCTCCGGCCAGCGCTGCGCGCTGAAGAGGATCTCGCCGCGGCGGAACTGCGCCTCGGGCACGAAGCGGCTCGACGGGTGGCGTGCCACGAGCTCGTCGAGCCGCGCCAGCGCGCGATCGAGGTCGCCCTCCGCCTCGTAGGCGCGCGAGAGCTGGTAGAGCACGGCGTCGGCGCGCGCATAGTCCGGCTGCTCGGCGAGCAGGCGCGTGTACAGTTCGATGGCGCTGCGCGTCTCGGGCGCGCCTGCACCGGGGACCGGCGCCTCGGCGCGCTCGGCGTCGCCGGTTTCGAGCTCGAGGTCGGCAAGCCGGCGCAGCGCCTCGGTGCGAAGCGCCGGGTCACCGCCCGGAAGGTCAAGGAAGCCGCGGTACAGCTCCCGTGCCCGGGCCGGGTCGGGCGCGACCGTTTCGCCCTTGCGGAGCGGCGGCGCGGCCTTCGGCAGGTCCTTCAGCGTGCGCTCGGGGGCCTGCGCCACGGCCACGGCCGCGCCGAGGAGCAGCGAGAGTGCGACGGCCCCGCGCCTCACGGCGCACCCCCGGCCCCGCCGGCGCTGGCGCTGGCGCGGTCGTACAGCGTGGCGAGTGCGTAGCGCGCCTGCAGCGAGTACTCCGCCAGCCGCGCCTTCTGGCTCTCGAGCTCGTTCACCGCGAGGGATGCGAGGTATTCGGCCTGCCGCCCGCGCAGCGCCGCGACGCGCTGCTCGAGCCCGGCCACGCGCGGAGCCAGCGCGGCAATCCGCGCCTCGAAGGCGTCGTTGCGCTCGGGCATGCCCTCGAGCGCCTGCGTGACGGCCCGCGTCCGCGTTCGCGCGTCGAACAGCCGGGCGTCGAGCTCGCGCAGCGAACGGCGCGCGTGCCAGGCGCGCAGGCCGAAGTCGCGCTCGAGATCCCACTGCAGCACGCCGCGGGCGAGGCGCGCCTTCTCGCGCGCCTCGGCGAGGGCAGGATCGTCGCCGCGTGCCGCGAGCTCGCCCTCGACGCCGGCGAGCATCGAGAGCAGGCGCTGCTCGTCGGCGTCCGCCAGCGCCGCGGGGTCACGATCGCGCAGCGCCGCGTCCAGCCGCGACTTGAGCGCATCCCGCCGGGCGTCGAGCGCCTCGACGTCCACGCCGCCCAGGACCTCCCCGGCCGCAGGGACCTTGGCGTCGAAGGCGCGGCGGCGTGCATCCACCATGTGCGCGAACACGTCGAGGCTGTCGCGCCAGCCGGCGAGGTTGCGCCCCAGGAAATCGAGCGAGCGGTAGTTCTTGAGCGCCTCCTGGAACTCGTGTCCAGCCAGCAGGTGGTAGAGGTAGCGCGACTCGGGCGCATCCGGCAGCGTCGCGAGCTGCCAGAACCAGCCCTGCCCCTCCTCCTTGTCCGCGGTGAGCACCGCCTCAAGCATGCGCCCCGCGCGTATGGCGGCGATGGACTCGTCCAGGCGGGCGCGCTCCTCGTCGTAGGCCCGGATCGCCCGCTCGTACAGCTCCGCGGCCTGCCCCTGGGCATCGAGCCTCGCATAAGCGTAGGGGACGGCGAGATAGGACTCCTGCACGGCGGCATCCAGCAGCCCGCGGCCCTGCAGCTCGAGCCAGGGAGCGAGCGCCTCCGAGTAGCGCTCGAGCGCCGCGTCGGCCCATCCGGCGCCGAGCAGCGCCTTGCTCGACTGCGGGCCGGCCAGTCGCACCCGCTCGAGGACGGCTCGAGCCTCGAGCGGACGGTCCGCCTGCAGCATCGCGTAGGCGGCCGCAACGTTGGCCTTGTCCCGCAGCGACTTCAACTCCTCGCTGCTCGCGGCCATCTGGCCCACGGACTGCAGCAGCGCGAGGCCCTGGTCCACGCGCCCGGCGCGAACCAGCGCCACGCCGAGGTTGAAACGGCCGTACGCGGTCCACGCCTCCGGACCACTCCAGCCGGACAGCTCGGCCACCGCCTCGTCGTAGCGGCCCCGGTACATCAGGCCCTGCGCCAGCAGCAGCCGGCGCTCGGCGTCGAGCTCGGCCGGCAGCGAAGCCCCCGCGCGGCGCAGGGCGCGATCCGCCTCGTCGAAGTAGCTGCGGGCGTAGAGCACCCGGCCGAGGTGGAACCACGCGCGGTCGCGCACGGCCGGCGGCGTCGTCTCCCGCGCAAGCAGCCGCTCGAAGACCTCGGCCGCGCGGGCGTGCTGCCCGAAGGACAGGTACATGCCACCGAGCAACAGCTCGGCGTCGTCGGCGTGAGGCGCCATGTGCCCCTGGGCGGCATAGGACTCGGCGCGCACGATCGCGTCGAAGTACTCGCCCTGGTAGAAGTGGAACAGGACGTCCCCGTAGTGAAGGTCGCCCAGCGCGACGGGCGGCAGGCCGCCGGGATCGGCAGCCTCCTGCGCCCGCGCAGCCGGCGCGGCGAAGCCGAGCGCCGCGGCGGCGAGCCACACCCCGAGCCGGCCGGCGCTCACGGTCAATCCCACTCCCGGACCACGAACTCCGGCTGCAGCTTCTGTACGCGGTCGCTGATCCTGAGCTCGACGTACTTGGCGCCGACTCCCTTGTCGATCTCGAGCGTCGCTCCGCGCCGGTAGTCGCGTCCATGCGGGCCGACGCCCGTGAAGAACGCGGAGAGCTCGTGCTTGCCCGCCTTCAGGTTGCCGAGCCATACGCGGTGCACGCCGCCGCGCGCGAGCGCATCCACCTCGCGCCCGGTGTAGAGGTAGTTCGTCACTTCCTTGCCGTTCAGGACGATCTGAACGGAGTCGAGGCCGAAGAAGGTGCCGACATCCATGGAGACGAACACGGCCAACTGGGTATTCGCGGGGAACAGCAGTTCTTCCTCGAGCAGGAACAGGTCGCGGTTGAGATCCACGACCTGCTGCTTCAGCGCCCCCACCTCCCCGTCGAGCGAGCGGATGTCGGCAGGCGCATCGTCGGCGAGCGCCACCAGCGCGCCGAGCGCGAGCACGGCCGCGGCGATCGCGGCGATCCAGGCGCCGGAGCGCCGGCGGCGGTAGGTCGCGCGGAGCCGCCGCTCAGGGCCGGCCAGGTAGGCGCTTGCGATTCCCGGGCTGTCGATCGGCATGTCCTGTTTTCCTCACTCGTCCAGCAGGCTGCGCAGGTCGGCGAGCATCGCCCGCTCCCCGCGCGCATCGAGTTCTCCATAGGCGAAGCGCACCACGCCGCCCCGGTCCACGAGCAGCAGCATCGGCAGCGCGCGCGGCCGGTAGACCTTGGCCACGGCCCTGCCCCTGTCGTGCAGCTGGGGGTAGCCCGCGCCCAGCGCGTCCGTGATGGAGCGCGCCTCGGCGGGATCCTCGTCGAGCACGATGCCGTAGGCCGCGAGCCCGGCCGCGGCATAGGTCGACCTCAGGCGCTCCAGCCGCTCGATCTCGTTGCGACAGGCGCCGCACCAGCTGCCCCAGAACAGCAGGGCGACCACCTCGCCACGGTGCTCCGACAGGCGGTGGTTGCGACCGTCGAGCGCCTTCAGCGCAAAGTCGGGCGCAGGGCCCGGCTCCGCGGCCAGGGCGGGAACCGATGGCCCGCCGGCCACGAGCAGCACCGCGGCGGCCAGCAACGCTGCCCACCGCCTGCCTGCACTGGCTCCACCATGCGACCGCGACGCCACCCTGCGCTCCCTTGCCTCGCCCGTGCCCTGACTGTCGCCATACGACTGCCCGAGCTTACCGCAGCAACGTGACATAACGCTGCCACGGCCGCCACCTCGAAGGCCTTGACCCGCGTCGCAGTTCGGCGACGCGCCGGTCAGGTAATCCGGCCATTCACGATGGGATTGAAGGCAATGAGGCTGTCCTGGAGGGAGGCCGAGCCGAGTCCGTTGGTCCGGAAGAGCGTGGAGAAGCTCCCCTGCTCGCCGTGCAGGGCCAGGTAGTTCAGCACGACCGTCTCGACCAGCAGGTTCACGTTGTTCGCCGCCGGCGTGGAGGAGGTCTCCACCGAGCCATCGGGCCTGAACCAGCCGATCTGCTGGTGCTGTTCCGCAGGCCGGCCGTCGCCGGTGTAGAGCTGCGGCCGGCCGTTCGGGCTGTAAACCAGGAAGAACGACGCCGCCGTCTGCTGGTTGTCGCTGGTCCACATGAACTTGCCGCGGCCGTCCGCGGTGTTGTCCACCTGGCCGCTGGCCGACAACGAGCCGTCGCTGAAGACATAGAGCATCAGCGGCACGCCGCGGCGGGCGGCGTATTCGAGGCAGGCGCCCATGCAGCGACCCGCGCGGTAGTCGCGGATCTCGCCCGTGGCGCGGCCCTGGCCGTGGTAGTCGTACCCACCCATGGTGATGGTCCCGGCGCCGGCGTAACCGTTGACCACCAGCTTCATCACCGCCGCGGTCTTGCGGAACTCGGCATCGGCGTCGAACTCGGCGCGGCTGAAGATGCCGCCTGCGCCGACGATGTCCGGGTCCAGTTCGGGATTCAGCGCCGAGGGGTCGCCGTACCGGTCGGCGAGGTCCGCCGACTTGACGTAATTGCAGCGGACCATTTCCTTGATCACTTCGTCGCGGGTGATCCCGGTGTTGACCCGGCCGAGCTTGCGGTCCGACAGTCGCTGGATGGACTCCATCACCGCCACCGCGTCGTCCTGGTCCAGCAGGCCGACCAGCTTGCCGGTATCCACCAGGCCGGTGACGTCGCTGGTGCGGTCCACCTTCGTCGGGGTGACGGAGGGGTCGATCATCCCGGCCGGCGCCATGGAGTTGCCGCCCGACTCCGAGGCGCGCGAGCCGATCAGGGTCAGCAGCTCGCCGTCCGCGCCGGCCTTGTAGATGCCGTACATCGGGTTGTGCGGGTTGTTGCCGGTGTCGTTCTCCGAGCGCGCCGGGATGACGGCGCCGTTCGTGCCGGCGATGGCCATCGGCGAGACCCGGTCGAGAATGCCCCGCAGGAAGGCGCTGTCCGAGTGGAAGCGCAGGCCCAGCTGGTCGTTGATCCAGGTGTTGGTCGGGCTGGTCGGGTTCGGCGCGCCCGGGACCATGTCGCCGGGCAGGCCCTGCCGGCCGTAGCCGGCGACGGAGAGCAGGTCGAGCTGGCCGCCGCGGCCGCCGGCGAGCACGTTCGAGCCAACCATGTTGGCGCCACCGGCAAGGTCGATGCAGATGAACGGGATGCGGCCCGCTCCCTGAACCGCGATGCCGCAGCGCTGCTTGAGCAGCTCCAGGTCGGGCGAGAGGGCCGCCTCGGCCGCACGCGGGTTGGCGAACAGGCCGAACACGGTCGGTGCGACCACCGTGGCGCTGCCGGCCATGAGCCCCTGCGCGATGAACTGGCGGCGCGTCACGGGCCGCGGATGGTCGGGCTGGCGGATCGGCTCGTCCGGGTGGAGGGGTCCGCGCCTGCGTTTCCTGAACATGTCCCTGTGCCTCTTTTCAGTTTCCAAGTCGATCCGGGTCAATGCAGCAGCGTGGCAGCGCTGCCCAGCACCGCGGCGCAGCTGGCCTTGACCACCGTCGCGGTCCGACCTGCCGGGCAGCTGCCGCCGCAGGCGGTCAGCCGGCCCATCAACGACTCGAGCTCCGTGCGGATCTCGTCGGCCGACGGCTGGGTAGCGATGCCGCTGCCCACCGCCCTGCTCACCAGCGGCCCGATCACCAGCTCGCGCTCCCCGGGCGTGTCGAAGGCCTGACCCGCGGGCGCCGCGAAGTTGAAGCCGGGGAAGAACGTGTCGCGCCTGCCCGGGTCGTCCACCAGCGAGTTGCAGACCTCGATGGCCATCTGCGCAACGCCGATCTGGTGCGAGGACAGGAAGCCCTCGATGCCGTCGGCGGTGGGCAGCTGCTGCTTGATCCGCTCGTAGGTCTCGTCCACGGCCGGGTCGGTGCGCGGCACGCCGGTCATCTCGGACATCGAGGCGGCGATGCGCTCGAAGGTCCTCATGCCCACGCGCGGCTGCGGCTGGCCGTCCGCCGGCGGCGGCGGCGCGATCGGCGGCGCCTCGGTGTGGGTGTGCGAACGATTGCCGATTTGCTCGAAGCTCAGGAAGAACTGGTCGAGCGCCGGGCCCTTGTCGAGGCCGATGACCGTGCCGATCTGGGCGAGCGGGAAGCCCGTCGGCGACTCGTAGCCGGCGGCATTCACCGTCGCGTCCACCGAGACGAAGGCCTGGCCGACCTTGGCCTCGGCGCCGTTGATGCCGAGACGCACGCCCTTCAGCCGCAGCCCGTCGAGCGTCGCCGGCGCGGCCCCTGGCGTGAGCCTGACGACCGACGGCTTCTCGAACAGGTAGCCGTAGCTGTCGAACTGGCTCGCCTCGAGCAGCACGTAGCTGTCCGGGATGTCGGTGAGGTGCGCAACGCTGAACAGCATGTAGAAGCGCTCGCCGACGCCTGCCTCGAAGTTCTGCAGGATCTGCGGCTGCGTGAGCGCGCGGTTGTGGACCGCGACCAGCCGGATGACGCCCTGCCACTGGCGGTCGCCGGAGACCTCGTTGCCCAGGACCAGCGCGAAGGTGTCGTTCCAGTCGGCGAGTGAGCCGCCGCCCTGCGGATCGCTGCCGGTCACCAGCTCGCCGTTCACGTAGATGCGGCGGCCCTCGACGGGGTCGTAGGTCGCCACCACGTGCTGCAGCGTCGCCTGCAGGACCTGCCGCGCCGAGGGCGTGGACAGCTGCGGCGCGCCGTTGGCGCCGGTCGTGCTGCTGCGGTTCATGAAGTCGTAGTCGTACATCGTCTGGCCGAGCGTGAAGTTCCGGGCGGTCGTGCCGCCGGAGTAGCTGACGATGTACGCGTCCTCCTGCACGACGTTGGCCGGCGCGACCCAGGCCTCGACGGAGTACTCCCCGGTCGCCTTGATCAGGTCGTGCAGCTTGCGGCTGCCGGTCGTCGAGGACTGCAGCTTGCCGCTCCTCACGTTGACGCCCCAGCCTCCGACCCACTCCACGTCACCGGACATGTTGAGGTTGGCCGCCGGCTCGACGCCGCTGGTGTCGTAAGCGACCGTACCGGTGCCGGTCTTGAACTCGAACAGCGCGATGACGCTGCTGTCGAAGCGGTTGCCGCCGCTCGCGACCGTGCCTTCGTAGAGCGACAGCGCCTTGGACACGAGGAGCGTCGGGTCGACCTGGGTCAGCGGGACGCTGTTAGCGAACTGGCGGATCGCCGCTTCCATGGCGTTCGCGTTCTGCTGGCAGTCGCCCCAGCAGTTGTGGAACTCCTCGCGCAGGCGGACCACGAAGCGCGACAGCTCGGGCGCGTCGAGGTTGATTCGAGGCCGGGCCGCCGAGTAGGCGATGTCCACGTCGCGCTCAGCGAAGAACGGCGACTGCGCCGGCTGGCCGCCGGAGACGTGGCAGCGCGAGCAGTTCTGCTCGAGCAGCGGATACACCGTGGTGGCGAAGCTGCCCGGGCTGGCCGGGAAGGACTTGCTGGCGCCGACGTCGCGCAGCGGCGGCGGCTGCAGCGCGATCTCGCGCGTGCCGCCGACGGTCGCGCCGGCCCAGTTGCGGATCCACACCGTCAGCTGGTCGGCGCACGCGGAGTCGGCCCCGAGCCAGCAGTTGTGGCCGCCGCCCACCTTGGAGACCATCCGCGAGCCGCGCGGGTCGTTGAGGTTGACGACGCCGTTGGCGGCCTCGTAGGCGAGATTGATGTCGTCCCGGCGCGCGAACTGCGGCGACTGCCCGCCCTGGCCGTGGCAGGAACCGCAGCGGTTGTTGGCCTGCAGGTTGTCCCAGACGTTCAGCTTGAACGACTGCACGTCCTGGCTCGCGGGCGGCGGCCCGCTGTAGCCGGCCGGCGGCGGCGCGCTGGTGACCGGGTTCTCCTGGACGGGGGCCCCGCCGCCGCAGGCGGCCGCGAGCCAGCCGATCGCTGCGACTGTCAGTGCGGCGCGCAGGCCGCGGAGCGAGAAGGAATCCTTGGTGTTCATGCCCTTTCTCCTCACTCGCCCATGCAGAAAGCGGCGGACTCGGCGAACACCTGCCTCAGCCGGTACCCGCCAGAGCGGAACGAGGACACCATCGAGGCGACCTGCGCGCGGTCGGCGGCGTCTGTCGGCGTGCGCAGGCACACCGTGCGGAAAACCTTCTCGACCTGGCAGCTGGCGAATGCCTCGCTGTTGCCAAGCTCCGCGCCCAGCGAGGCGGCGCCGGCGCCACCCCCGGGCAGCGACGGGCTCCAGCCGAGCAGCGCGTTCTGGCCCGCGCGCCAGTAGTTGTCCCAGCGGTCGTTGCGGGTGATATAGCCCGGACGGAAGGTGTCGGCGTTGATCGAGTACTTCGGGCGCACCTGCCCGGGCGTGTAGATCATGCGGCCCTGGTCCTGGTCCCAGTCGTGGTAGGCGAAGGCCTGCGCCATCGGATCCATGCCGGCGTGGCAGGTGACGCAATTGTTCAGGAACAGCCGGCTGTCGCCGCCGGGGCTGCGGCTCACGTCCTGCCGGATGCGGTCGGCCTGGCGCGAGCCGTCCTGCAGTTCCTCGAGGTCGTGGCACAGGTGGTTGAGGAGCGTGAAGCGGAACATCGCGCGGTTGGTGCCGGCGACGAAGAAAGACTCGGCTGCCGCGCGGGTGGTCATGACGCCGGCGGCGGCCTCGACCGGGAAGCCGTAGGTCCCCGACTGGGTTCGCCGCTGAAGCACGCTCTTGAGGTCGGCGTGCCGGCGTTCGAGCGCCTCGTAGTGCGCGTTGCTCGAGACGCTCGGCGCGGGCACCCCGGACACTCCGTTGCCGACGTACAGTATGTCGGCGGAGAGCAGCTCGTTCATCGGCACGTCGTCGCGCACCATGCCGATGAAGGTGGCGACGTAGTCGTTGAGAGGTGCGAACACCGTGCGGTCGCGGTTGGTCCACGGCATCGCGAGGTTCTTGAGGGTGACCGAGTAGAACGCCGGGTGCTCCATCGCACGGAAGGCCGCGTCCTGCGACCGTCCCGCCGAGATGTCCGCGGCCATCGCGTCGAGCGTCGCGGCGGCCGCCGGCACGCCTGCGATGCGGTCGTGCATGCGCTTGGCCTGCTCGCGCGGCCCGGCCTGGGCGGCGCCGGCCGCGAGCGTCGCGGCTATGAGCCCGCACGCTGCGATGCGGATCGCATGGCCGTCGAAGATGCTTCGGTCGCGTTTCATTTGTGTGCTCCGTTCACTCACGGCGTCCTTCAGACGGGGCCGACTATAGGCAGGCGTTTCGCGCGACGTAATGTCTCTGAACTGCGACATTCCACGATCGGCGCGTTCACGCTAGGGTAGAAGCGTGATCTGCAGTGCGCGGAAGTGCTGTGCGCTGTGTCCCGAGGCCTGAAAGCCCCGGAAAAGTGTGAGCCCGTTGGCAGTCCGGGCGCGGTCGACGCAGACCGGCCGGGACCTCCAGGAGACGATCGAGATGCGCGTCACGAAATGGAAAAATGCCGTAGCGGCGGTCGCGGCGCTCGCGCTTGCGGGCTGCGAGAGCAGCACCGACGGCAGCCTCGACATCGGCGGCGGCCAGTCGCCCGACCCGGTCGTGCTCGACTTCCCCGTAGCCTACGTAAAGCGCGCGCTGCCCACCGGCACCGAGGACGTGCGGCGCCTGCGGAGCTTCCAGGCGGGCGCGGACCTGTGGCTGCGCGACCGCGCGGCGCCCTCCGCCTCCGAGCGCAACATCACCGGCGGCGTGACCGGCGGCGAGTGGGACCTGCGCGACGTGGACGTCTCCTACGATGGCAACCGGCTGCTGTTCTCCATGCGCCCGCCGCTCATCGATGGCGCCGAGGAGAGCGAGCAGCCGACCTGGAACGTCTGGGAGTACGACCGAACGACCGACACGCTCCGGCGCGTGATCGCCTCCGATCTCGTCGCGGAGGAAGGCCACGACGTCGCGCCGCACTACCTCCCGGACGGGCGCATCGTCTTCTCCTCGACGCGCCAGCGGCAGTCGAAGGCCACGCTCATCGACGAGGGCAAGCCGCAGTTCCCCGCGCTCGACGAGGATCGTCGGGAGTGGGCCTTCGTGCTGCACGTGATGAATTCGGACGGCACGGGCATCCGCCAGATCTCCTTCAACCAGAGCCACGACCTCGACCCGGCCGTGATGAACGACGGGCGGATCGTGTTCTCGAGATGGGAGAACGCCTCGGGCAGCTCGATCCACCTCTATACGGTGCGGCCGGACGGCGCGGGGCTCGAGCTCCTCACAGCCACGACACCGGCAGCGGCGGCTCGGTCGTACAGTTCCTGCAGCCGCGGCCGAGGCCCGACGGGCGGGTGCTGGCGCTGATCCGTCCCTTCAACGGCACCGAGCAGGGCGGCGACGGCGTGCTGATCGACACCGCGGGCTACGTCGAGATCGCCCAGCCCGTGCTCGCCAATGCCGGCGCTGCCGGCCCGGCGCAGGTGAAGGTCACCGGTAACGACGTGCGCACGGTCCCCGGGCTCTCGCCCGGCGGCCGCTATGCCTCGCTGTTCCCGCTCTGGGACGGCACCGACCGCGTGCTCGTCAGCTGGACCCTGTGCCGCGTCCTGCTCGACGGACGCCAGCTCCCCTGCAGTTCGTCGGACGCGACGAACCCGCAGGCCGTGGTGGCGCCGCCGCTGTACAGCGTGTTCATGTGGGACCCGCGGGACGGCACGCAGCGACCCGTGCTGCAGCCGCTCGAGGGCACCATGTACACGGATGTCGTCGCGATGCAGCCGCGCACCCTGCCGCCGGTCATCCTGGACGCGGTCGCGGGCGTGGACTACGACTCGGATCTCGCCACTGAGAACGTCGGGCTGCTGCACATCAGGAGCGTCTACGACCTGGATGGCACGGACAACGCGCCCGGCGGCATCACCGCCCTGCGCGACCCGGCCCAGGCGACGGCCGACCAGCGCCCGGCGCGCTTCCTGCGCATCGAGAAGGCGGTGGGACTGCCGGACGACGAGGTACGCGACTTCCGCGGCACGGCCTTCGGCGTCGCCGGCGGCCTGGGCATGCGCGAGATCCTCGGCTACGCGCCGATCGAGCCGGACGGCTCGGTCAAGGTGAAGGTGCCGGCCGGCGTGCCCTTCGGCATCACCGTGCTGGACCGCGACGGCAAGCGGATCTCGCCGCGCCACCTCAACTGGCTGCAGCTGCGGGCGGGCGAGGTGGTGACCTGCAACGGCTGCCACGTGCCAGCGGGCCAGCAGCCGGCCGGCCAGCCGCGCGTATCGCACGGCCGCAGCGGCCTCACGGCGAGCGTCAATCCCGGCGCGCCGACGACCGGCTCACCCTTCCCCAACACGGTTCCCGCGCTGTTCGCGGACCAGGGCGAGACCATGGCGGAGACGCGCAGCCGCATCAGCTGCCAGACTGATTGCGCGGCGCTGCTGCCCTCGGTCGACGTCGTCTACGAGGACGTCTGGACCGACGAGACCGCGGCCGGGCGCGCGCCCGACGCCCCCTTCGCGTTCCGCTACTCGGCCCTCGCCACGCCGGCGCCGACGAACCTCGCCTGCCAGCAGGAGTGGTCGTCGCTGTGCCGGATCGTCATCCACTACCCGGACCACCTGCAGCCGCTGTGGGACCGGTTGCGGCAGGTGCTCGACGTGGACGGGGTCACGGTCCTGGAGGACCGCAGCTGCCTCTCCTGCCACAGCCCGCGCGACGCCGACGGCCTCGTGCGCGTGCCGGAGGGGCAACTCGACCTGACCGGCGAGCCCTCGCCCGAGCAGGCCGACCACCTGGTCTCCTTCCGCGAGCTTATGTTCACTGACAACGCCCAGGAAGTTAACATGGGCGCACTGCAGGACATCCTGGTGCCCGGACCGCCGGACCCGGTCACCGGCCAGCCGACCCTGGTGCCCGTGCCGGTCGCCCCCTCGATGAGCGGCGGCGGCGCGCGGGCCTCAGGCCGGTTTTTCAGCCGGTTCGAGGCGGGCGGGTCGCATGCGGGTTTCCTCGATCCGGCCGAACTGCGACTCATCGCCGAGTGGCTCGACATCGGTGGACAGTATTACAACGATCCCTTTGCAGCGCCGGCGGACTGACGTGACGACTGCACCCGGAGGCGGCCGTGAGTATCCCCGCCCGGGGCGGCGCGCCGTGGCCTTTCCCGCCGGGGACCGTGGCCGACTGCCGCGCCGGGTCCACGCATGAGGTTCCTCCTCGTCGCGGCGGTCCTCCTGCTGCTCGCGCTGCCAGCCACCGCCGCCGGACCGGAGGTCACCGTCGCGGAGCCCTTTATCGAGCTTCGCACCGGACCGGGCCGGGGCTACCCGGTCACTCAGGTGGTCAAGCGGGGCGAGGCCGTGACCATCGAGAAGCGCCGCACCGACTGGTTCAAGGTCGCGGATGCCGATGGCCGCAGCGGCTGGGTGCACCGCTCGGCCATGCTGGCGACGCTGACCGAGGCCGGCGAGCCCCTGCCGATCGATGATCCGGGCCGCGAGGACTTCGGCGAACACCGCCGCGAGCTCGGCGTGCTGGCCGGGGACTTCGAAGGCGCCAACGTCATCACCGTCTACGGCGCCTGGGCCTTCAACCCGCACCTGTCCGCGGAGCTGCGCCTGTCGCAGATCCTCGGCAGTTTCTCGGACGGGGAGATGGCCACTCTCGGGCTCACGCACGTATTCAGGCCCGACTGGCGCGTCCAGCCCTTCGTCGGCCTCGGCACTGGCGTGATCGACATCCAGCCGAAGGCCTCGCTGGTCCAGACGGAGGCGCGCACCGACCAGGTCGCCTACGCCGGACTGGGCGTCAAGGGTTACCTGTCGCGGCGCTTCATCCTGCGCGCAGAGTTCAACAAGTACGTCGTGTTCACCGACCGCGACGACAACGAGGAAGCCGACGAATGGAAGCTGGGTTTCGCATTCTTCTTCTGAGCGCCGTCCTGGCGCTGCCCGGCTGCGCCTGGGTGCGCGGCGGCGAGGTCCCGGAGACGGCCGAGGCCGACGCCGGGGAATCCGAGGCCGTGCCCGAGGTCATCTCGCCCCAGGTCGAGCGGCGCCCGGTCAAGCCGGCGAAGATCGACACCGAGAACTGGGAGGCCGGCGCCTACATCGGGTCGCTGTCCGTCGAGGACTTCGAGGTCAACAAGGTCCTGGGCGGGCGCATCGCCTTCCACATCAGCGAGGACTTCTTCGCGGAGGCGATCTTCGGCCAGTCGGACGCCGGCATCTCGAGCTACGAGCGGCTGTCGGGTTCCGCGCCACTGCTGACCGATAGTGAGAGGGAGTTCAAGTACTGGAGCCTCGGGTTCGGATGGAATGTGCTCCCAGGAGAGGTGTTTCTCGGCGGGTCTCGCGCCTACAACAGCGCGGTCTACCTGACCGCAGGCGCGGGCAGCACCACTTTCGCCGGCGATGATCGTTTCACGGTCACCCTCGGTGCCGGTGCGAGGCTGCTGCTGACGGACTGGCTGGGGCTGCACCTCGACATCCGGGACCACATCCTCGAGGTCGACGTGGTGGGTACGAACAAGGAAACCCACAACTTCGAGGCGACGGTCTCGCTGACGGCGTTCTTCTGAACGCGGCACTGACCAAGGAGGCGAACCGCCCATGCTGACCACTCGCCGCATCTTCCTCGGATCGGCCTTCGCGACGGCCGCGGCCTGCGCCGCGCCCGCGGCATTCGCTGCCGGCGCCGCCGGCAGCGCCACGCCCGCGCCTGACTTCGAGCTGCCGCTGCGCTCCGGCGGCGCGGTCAAGCTCGCGGACCTTCGCGGCCAGGTCGTGATGCTCAACTTCTGGGCCAGCTGGTGCGCGCCCTGCCGCCAGGAGTTCCCGATCCTCGACGAGATGTACCGGAAGTACCAGCCCATGGGGTTCACGCTCCTCGGCGTCAACGTCGAGAGCGAGACCAAGGATGCGGAGCGGTTCCTCTCGGCCATGCCCGTGTCCTTCCCCATCGCCTTCGACCGGGAGAACGCGGTGAGCGGCCAGTACGGCGTCTCGGCGATGCCGACGACGCTGCTCGTGGACCGCAAGGGCAACGTCCGCTGGCTGCATCGCGCCTACAAGCCCGGCGACGAGAACGAATACATCAGCCAGGTCCGCCGGCTGCTGCGGGAGTGAGCATGAAGAACCTCCGTCCGGCCCTCTGGCTCGCCATCGCGCTCGGCACCGCCGGCTGCGGCCCGGTCGAGCCCTGGGTCAAGCCCTACGAGCGCGAGCGCCTCGCGGATCCCATCATGAGCTGGGACCGCGACCCCGTTTCCGCGTCCTACATGAAGCACGTCTACGAGTCCCGAGAAGGCTCCCGCGGCGCCATGGGCGGAGCCGGCGGCGGCTGCGGCTGCAACTGACCATGCGCCGGCACGCCCTCCTCGCCCTCTCATGCTGCGCGGCCCTCTCGGCGCCTGCGCAGGCAGGCGTGCTGGCGGAGGACCGCGCCGACGTCATGTACCACCTCTACGACGGCGGCGGCGTCGAGATCGACGGCCCCTCGATGCTGGTGCGCAAGAAGTTCGCCGAGAAGTACGCCGTCAGCGCCAACTACTACGTGGACCTGGTCTCGAGCGCATCGATCGACGTGGTGACGACCGCGAGTCCGTACAAGGAGGAGCGCAAGGAATACAGCCTCGGTGGCGAGTACCTGCGCGGCAAGTCGATCTACACGGTCGGGTTCACGAACAGCAAGGAGAACGACTACGAGGCCAACGCGGCGAGCGTGTCCATCTCGCAGGACATGTTCGGCGACCTGACGACGCTGCAGCTGTCGTTCTCGCGCGGCTGGGACCAGGTGTTCCGCCGGGGCGACGATACCTTCGAGGACCGCCTGGACCGTCGCGTGTACGGCGCGGACCTCACGCAGGTGGCCACGAAGTCGCTCATCCTCGGCCTGTCATGGGAAACGGTCACCGAGGAAGGGTTCCTCAACAACCCCTACCGCAGCGTCCGCTACCTGGACCCGGAGGCCGCCTCGGGCTACTCCTACCAGGCGGAGGTCTACCCGCGAACCCGCACCGGCAACGCGCTCGCCGTCCGCGGCCGGCACTTCCTGCCCTGGAGGGCCGCCGCACAGGCGGAATACCGGTGGTACTCGGACAGCTGGGGCGTCCTCGGCCACACCGTCGAGCTGTCCTACACCCAGCCTTACGGCGCGCGGTGGGTCTTCGATGCCCGCTACCGCTGGTACACGCAGGACGGCGCCGACTTCTACTCCGACCTGTTCCCGCGCGAGGACTTCCAGAATTTCCTGGCGCGCGACAAGGAACTGGCGACCATGACGAGCCAGACCATAGGCATCGGCGCGAGCTACGAGCTGCGGCTGCCGGGCATGGACTTCCTGGAGAAGACGACCGTCAACTTCCGCTACGACTACATGCTCTTCGACTACGACGACTTCCGCGACCTCCGCGTCACGGGCGTCCCGCCCGGCACCGAGCCGTTCTACGACTTCAGCGCGAACGTCGTGCAGCTGTTCTTCTCGGGCTGGTTCTGACTCAGGGCGGCGCGAGTCCCGACGAGTACAGCACCTTTCCGCCGGCGGTCACCAGCACGGCGTCCACGTCCCGGAGCCTCTCGATGAGCGCGAGGCCGCGCTCGGCTCCCAGCACGAAAACGCCGGTGGAAAGGCCGTCGGTCGTCGTGGCGTCCGGCCCGATGATGGTCACGCTGCGCAGTTCCCCGGCGCTGCGGCCCGTCCGCGGATTGATGATGTGGTGGTACCGCTGCCCGTCCTCGTCGAAGTAGCGCTCGTAGTCGCCCGAGGTCGAAAGCGCGGCGTCCACGAGCGGAATCCGGGAAACGACGCGCTGCCGGTCGTCCGGGTGGCGGATGCCGATCACCCAGGGCCGGCCGAGCCGGTCGCCGAGGATGCGCGTGTCGCCGCCGGCGGTGACGGTGCCGTGCCGGATGCCCTTCTCCGCCAGGATCGCGACGCCGCGGTCCACGGCGTAGCCCTTCGCAATCCCGCCGAGGTCGATGCGAACGCCGTCCTGCGTGAAGCGCACGGTGGAGGCCGCGCGGTCCACGATCACGTGGCGCCAGTTCACCGCGGGCAGGTGCGCGGCGATCTGGGCGTCGTCCGGGCGCTGTCCGGCGCGGTAGTCGTAGAGGTAGCCGACGCTCGCGTAGGTGATGTCGAAGGCGCCGTCGGTGAGCACCGAGAACTCGAGGGCGCGAGCGATCAGTGCGGCGAGTTCGGGAGCGACCGCCACCGGCCCGGCGGCCGCGCGCGCATTCACCTGGGAGAGCTCGCTCTCCGGCTTGTAGTGCGACATCAGCCGGTCCACGCGGTGCATCTCGGCGAACACCGCGGCCATCGCGGCATCCGCGACCGCGGCGTCCTCGTGCCAGGCCTCGACCGCCACGCGCGTACCCATGATGGCTTCCTCGCGTACGCGCCACTCCGCCGCGGCGGGCGCGGCTGCAAGCAGCGATGCGGCCGCGAGCGCCGCCGACAGCAGTGCTTTCATGGGCCCATGATAGCGGCGTGGGCGCACGGCGGCTGCCCGAGCCGTCGTCAACCGGCTACACTTGCGCGGGGCGCCGCCGGTGGAACTTGCCGCAGGCGACGCGGTCCCCCTCCTGATACGGGACCGGATACCCGCGAGGAACCCGAGATGCGCATGTTCGCCCCCGCCACTGTCCTGCTCGCCGCGATGCTCGCCGCCGGCCCAGCCGCCGCGGAATCGCGCGAGGAGAAAAACATCAGCCAGTCCCTGCAGGTCCTCACGGAGCTGCAGAGCATGCCCGACCTCAAGGCCCCCGACTGGCTCCTGCAGCGCGCCGAAGGCATCGCGATCCTGCCGCAGGTCGTGAAGGCCGGCGTCGTCTTCGGCGGCCGCGGCGGCACCGGCGTGCTGCTGGTGCGCCAGCCCGACGGGCGCTGGAGCAACCCGCTGTTCATCGGCATCGGCGCCGGCAGCTTCGGCTGGCAGTTCGGCGTGCAGGCGACGGACATGGTCTTCGTGTTCACGACCCGCCGCAGCGTCGAGGGCATCGCCGGCGGCAAGCTGACGCTGGGCGGCGACGCGGCCGCCGTGGCCGGACCGGTGGGCCGATCGGCGACCGCAGCGACCGACCTGACGCTGGCCGCCGAGGTGTATTCGTACTCGCGCAGCCAGGGCCTGTTCGCCGGGGTCTCGCTCGAGGGCACCTACCTGTTCCCTCGCAACAGCGCGAACGACCGTTTCTACGGCCGCAAGGGCATCCTGCCCTCCGAGATCCTCGCGCCGGAGGCCCCACTGTCGCGCGCGCCCGCGCCGGCGCTGATCGCGGAGGTGGCCCGCATCACCGCGGCGCCGACCGCAGCGGCACCGGCTCCAGCGCCGGGCGCCGCCGCACCGTCGGCCGCGCCCCCGGCGACGGGCAGCGCCCAGACTTTCCCGATGGCGGACCCCAAGCCCGGCGAGGAGCCGCGCTGAGGTCCGAGGAACAACCCGGAGCGCGGGAGGCGCCATGAAAGTCGGTTTCATTGGACTGGGCACGATGGGCCGGCCCATGGCGCAGCGGCTCGCGAGCGCGGGCCACGAGCTGCTCGTGTGGAACCGCACGCGTCCGCGGCCCGACGCGATCCCGGCGGGCACGGTCTTCGTGGGAAATCCCACCGAGGCCTGCCAGGCCGAACTCGTCATCACCGCGGTCAGCGACGACGCAGCGGTCGAGTCCGTGATGTTCGACTCCCAGGGCCGGCTGGTCTCCACCGGCGTTCCGGGGCTCATCCATGTCTGCATGAGCAGCATCGGCGAAGGGCTCGCGCGGCGCCTCGCCGAGGCGCATGCCAAGGCGGGCCAGTCCTACGTCTCGGCGCCGATGTTCGGCCCGCCCGAGGCCGCCCAGAGCGGGCGGCTGGTGATTCCTGTCGCCGGGCCGCATGCCGCCGTCGAGCGCGCGCGGCTGGTTCTCGCCGTGCTCGGCCGCGTGGACGTGCTTTCCGACGACGCGCCGGCGGCCAACGTCGTCAAGGCGGCAGGCAACTTCCTCATGGCCTCGGTGGTCGAGAGCCTGCGGGACAGCACGGCGCTCGTGCACGCCGCCGGCGTGGACCCTCGCGAGTTCACGGGCATCATCACCCAGGCGCTGTTCCCCACCCCGGTCTACCAGTATCTCGGTGGCCTGCTCGCCAACCGCGAGAACCAGCGCGGCGTGCGCGTGCCGAACCCCTTCCTCAAGGGCGCCCAGCAGTGTGCGGAGGCGGCGAAGCGCCTCGGCGTCGAGGTGCCGATGATCGACCACGTCAGCAAGCGCTGAGGCCGGCAGGTCGCACTGCCCTCCACCCCAAGGACGTCCATTCCCATGCCCCAGAACGACCCGGTCCTGCCGCGATTTGCCGCCGGGCTGGCAGGAGCGCTGCTCGCGATCGGCGCCATGGTCTGCGCTCCGGCGGGCGCCGTCGACGAGACGGCCGGTGCGCCGGGAAAGCCGCCGTTCGCACGGGTGCTCGTGCTGGGCGTCAGCCCGAACCCCAACCAGCGTTGCCCCTTCGAGCGCTTCCTCGCGAGCAGCATGAAGAGCGAGGCCACGACGGCGATTGCGAGCTGCGACGTCATGGACTACAAGACCCCGATCACCCGCGAGGTCATCGACAAGGCCGTCGCGGAGTACCAGCTCGACGCCGTGCTCGCCACGAGCCTCGTCGGCAGCCAGCTGTCTGCTGGCGAAGGCGGCAGCCGCGACACCCGCGGCAGCGGCGAGTACAAGGCCATCGATAGCGGCTGGGCTTACTACGGCGGCTATTACGGCGTCTACGGCGTGCCTGTCGTCTACGGCGAATTCGTCACGACGCCGTCCATCTTCACGATGCAGGGCGAGGTCGAACTCGTCTCCCGCCTGTACGAGACGCAGGGCGCGACGCTCGTCCACGAGGTCAAGACGAAGGCGAAGGACCTGGAGTCGCGTGCGGACGCGCTTGCCAAGGTCACGCCACCGATCGCGAAGAAGCTGCGGCGGGAAAGGCTGATTCGCTAGGCGGCGCTGCGGCCGGGGCCTACGCGGCCCCCGCGATGCCCACCGGGCAGCTCACGCCCGTGCCGCCGAGCCCGCAGTAGCCGCCCGGGTTCTTCGCCAGGTACTGCTGGTGGTAATCCTCGGCGTAGTAGAACTCGCCGGCCGGCTGGATCTCGGTGGTGATCTTCGCGCGGTGGCCGGCGGCGTCGAGCGCCTTCTGGTAGGCCTCGCGCGAGGCCTCGGCCGCCGACTGCTGCGCCGCCGAAGTGGTGTAGATGCCCGATCGGTATTGCGTGCCGATGTCACCGCCCTGGCGCATGCCCTGCGTCGGGTCGTGCGATTCCCAGAACACCTTGAGCAGCTGGCCGTAGCTGGTCCGAGTGGGGTCGAAGATCACGCGCACGACCTCGACGTGACCGGTGAGCCCGCTGCAGACCTCCTCGTAAGTCGGGTTCGGCGTCGTGCCGGCCGCGTAGCCGACCGCGGTGACGAAGACGCCCGGCTGCTGCCAGAGGCGGCGCTCCGCCCCCCAGAAGCAGCCCAGGCCGAAGACGGCCTCCTCGAGGCCCGCCGGGTAGGGCGGCTTCAGCGGCTGGCCGTTGACGTAGTGGCGGTCCGGAACCGGCAGCGGCGTGGACCGGCCGGGCAGGGCCTCACCGGGAGCCGGCATCGTCGTCTTCCTGCCTGCGAGTGCCATGGGGGTTCCTCCTGTCGGGTGCCGTAGCGTAGGAGACGTTTCGGCGCTGCGCCAGTTCCCGATTCCGCGGCGCGTCGGGGGCCGGCAGTCGTACCCCATAGGACACCGTACTGCTCCTTCGCAGGATCGAGGGTCCTCGTCGCCTTGCGGCGCTAGATCACGATCGTGGGATGGCTCCGTGGAGTGTCACCGCGAGCGCAATCGCACGGCCGCCCATCGCAGCCGGACCGCCACCGGCGCACGTCCGTAGCGAGTCCCGGGCGAATCGAGCCACGCTGGCATGCGGTGCCGGGAAGGGCGGAGCGGGCAGCGGAAGCCACCGCTGCCCGCTTGACGTAAAGGAATCAGTCGTAGAACACAGCGACGTCCGCCTGGCAGAAATCTGGATTGCTCAATCTGGAGATTCCAAGCGCATACACAGTCATCGGAGCGGGGAAGTCGATCTTCACGTTGCGATCCTCCACGCTGCCGGTCACGAAGATCCGGTTACGCCCAAAGACCGTGAATCCTGGTACGCCGGCGTCGCAGTCATTCATCGTCGACTGCTCGAGGCAGACCTCCAGGCGGCATTCCCAGTCCCTGGCCAATGCATCGGTCGACGTGGTGTTCTCGCGTCCGTTGAACGTGACATGGATGCCCCGCGCAGCGCGGCTCGCATTGGTCAGGATCTCGGCCCGCTCGGACCCGGTTCCTTGTCCCTCGGCGGGGAAATACGTCACCCGGTAGCTCTGAACGGCACCCGAGCCTGGCTGGGATCCGGTGTCGAGCAACTCCGAGATGTCTTCCAGCCGATCCAGCACCAGGTCCAGCCGGTCGCCGACGCCGGTGACCCCTGCATCGATGCTTCCCGTCGTCGTGATCAGCGTGTTCAGCCGGTCAGTGATGGCCACCGGCGCCCTGGGGTTGTCCCGGATCTGCTCGGTGACGCCCCTGATCTGGTCCAGCTTCGTGCCGATCGCATCGAGGCGCTCGTTCGTCGCCGGGATGCCCTGTGCCATGGCCGCGCCGGAGACGAGCCCCGCGAGCCCAAGAACCACGTAACGCATGCAGTCTCTCCTTGTCAGCTTTGTTGCTGCTTCTTGTGGTGACTAACTGCGGGGCCGGCATTCCCTCCCGACCAACCACGCGATCGGCTCGAGCCCGTATCCCGCCCTCTCCCCACGCGGCGACTCTACGGAAGGCGCTCTAGGCGCCGCAAGCGCAACCGGACATAACGAACAAGTGCATGACGGGTTACCTCTCACACGGGGGGTACCCGAACCCGGGCACGGTTTAGCACCTGCGCCAGTTCCCGATTCCGCACGCGGCGGGGGCCGGGTATCCTTCGCGGCCCATGATGACCGCAATCGAATCGGTGACTGTCGGCGTCCGCGACCTCGACGGCGCCCTCACCCTGTTCCGCGACACCCTCGGCTACCGGGTGGAGCTCGACGCACGCGCCTCGGTGAACCTGCTGGCGGCCTGGAAGCTGCCGGTGCACGAGGACGTGCGCCTCGTGACACTGTCCTGCGACGGTCATCCCTGGGGACGCCTGCGCCTCGCCCACTGGCGGGACGCGGCCGCATCCGTCACGCGAGACGACTTCGGCCCAGGCGCGCCGGACCGGCCGACCGACGCGGGCCCGAAGGCCCTCGACATCTACACCGGCGCACCCATCGCAGCCGCGCTCGAGGCGCTCGCGGCCGCAGGCTGCGCCCCGCGCGGCCGCGCCGAGCGGTTCCACATCGGCAGCAACGACACCGAGGAGGTCATCGTCAGCGGACCCGACGGCGTGGCCCTGCTCGTCATGGTGGGCCACGGGCACGTGGCCGGCATTCGCCGCCTCGCCCCGGCCGCAGGCCACTTCAGCGAGGTCGCCACCGTCTCGATCGTGACGCGCGACCTCGATTCCTCCCGGCGCTTCTACGAGGAGGCGCTCGGCTGGGTGCACGAGGCCACGGACGTCGAACTGCGGGGCGAGCACCGCGACGCCGCCTGCAGGCTCTATGGCGTGCCGGAAGGCACGCGCGTGCACATGGCCGTCTACCGTGAGCGGCGCCAGGCCTCCGGCAAGGTTGTCCTGGTGCACTTCCACGATCGCACCACCGGCCCCCTCGCCCATCCGATGCGTCCAGGCCAGAACGGCCTGGCGCTGCTGACCTGTCGCTGCCCCGACCTCGAGGCGCTCGCCGCCCGGCTCGGCCGGGCGGGCGGCCAGGTCGAGTCCGTCATCCAGCACGTGGCGGTGGACGCAGGCGTTCCCTGCCGCGTGATGCTGGTGCGCGGCCCGAGCGGCGAGCTCTTCGAATGCGTGGAGCGCTGACCCTCGCCGCGACCGGCCTGCTCAGCCTGACTGCCTGGGGGGCCGCTCCCCCGGTGGCGCCTGCGGACGAGGACCGCGCGCCGGCCGGGAGCCGGACGATCCCGCTGCCCGAGGTCACGGTCGCCGCCCCCGAACCCCGCTACGTCGCGCCGACGCTACGAGACCGCATCGGGCGGATCTGGGCTCCCGTGTTGATCAACGGCCAGGGACCCTTCCGGCTGGTGCTCGACACCGGCGCGAGCCGCTCGGCCGTCACGACGAAGGTGGCGGAGTCTCTCGGCATCCCGATCGAGGAGTCCAGCCGCGTCACGATGCACGGCGTGACCGGATCGGCCATGGCGGCCACGATCCGCGCGGACCGGCTCGAGGTGGGCGACCTGCTGGTCGAGCGCCCGCAGCTGCTGATCGTCGAGGACGCGTTCGGCGGAGCCGAGGGAGTGCTCGCGACCGAGGGCCTCAAGGACAAGCGGATCACCATCGAGTTCCGGCGCGACCGGATCGAGATCGCGCGCTCGCGCCGCCAGCCCGCGCCGGCCGGCTTCGCCACCATCCCGGTGCAGCTGGCGCAGGCGCGCGTCATCACCAGCGACGCGCGCGTAGGGCCGCTCGGCGTGAAGGCGATCATCGACACCGGCGCGCAACAGACCATCGGCAACCTCGCGCTCCGCGACCGGCTGCTGGCCCTTCGAGGGACCGCGCCGGGTCGGGAGCAGGACGTGATCGGCATGACCGGCGACGTGCAGAGCGGGCCGAATGCCCCCGTGCCGTCCATCGGCCTCGGCGAGATCCAGATCAACAATGCCGACATCACGTTCGTGGACCTGCACATCTTCCGCCACTGGGGCTACGTCGACGAGCCGGTTCTGATGATCGGCATGGACGTGCTCGGCCTGCTGGACACCCTGATCATCGACTACCGCCGGCGCGAGCTGCAGGTCCGTACGCGCCGCGGCGCCCCGTAGCAGCACGCGGCGCGCTAGACTGCGGCTCCCACCGCGGCACGGGCGGAATTCCATGCAGGTACGTTCACTCGGCACGCAGGGCCTCTCGGCCTCTGCGCTCGGCCTCGGCTGCATGGGCATGAGCTGGGCCTACGGCGAGCCCGACGAGCGGGAGTCCGTCGAGACGATCCGGCGCGCGCTGGACCTGGGGATCACCTTCTTCGACACCGCGGAGGTCTACGGGCCGTACGCAAACGAGCGGCTCCTCGGCCGCGCGCTGGGCGCCGACCGCGACCGGGCGGTGATCGCCACGAAGTTCGGGTTCCGGATCGTGGACGGGCGCATCGAGGGGCTCGACAGCAGCCCCGGCAACGTGCGCCGCGTCTGCGAGGCGGCGCTCGAGCGGCTGGGGACCGACCGCATCGATCTCTTGTACCAGCATCGCGTCGACCCCGACGTGCCAATCGAGGACACGGTTGGGGCGATGGCGGAGCTCGTGCGCGAGGGCAAGGTGCGCTTCCTGGGCCTGTCCGAGGCCAGCGCGGCGACGCTCGAACGGGCGCACGCGGTGCACCCGATCAGCGCGCTGCAGTCCGAGTACTCGCTGTTCGAACGCGGCATCGAGGCCTCCGTGCTGCCGGCCTGCCGCCGCCTCGGCATTGGCCTGGTGCCCTACTCGCCGCTGGGACGCGCCTTCCTCACGGGCCAGGCGCAGCGCGCCGAGGAGTATTCCGCGCGCAGCGATTTCCGCGCCGGCATGCCGCGCTTCCAGGGCGAAAACTACGACCGCAACCTGCGCCTGGTCGAGGCCCTCAAGGGGATTGCCGCGAACGTCGGCGCGACGCCCGCGCAGGTGGCGCTCGCGTGGCTGCTGCGGCAGGGCGAGGACATCGTGCCGATCCCCGGCACGAAGCGCCGCCGGTGGCTGGAGGAGAACGCCGCCGCCGCAGCGCTCTCGCTGCCCGGCGACGTCATGGCGGAGCTGGACCGTGTGTTCGCACCCGAGGCCGTGTCCGGGGAGCGCTACGCGCCCGTCCACCTGCGCTACCTCGACCGGTAGTACTCCCTGCATGCGGCCTCGAGCCCCCGCACGACGCGCCGGCCCGCGAGCACCCCGGCAGTCTCCGTGACCACCGTGCGCTGGCCCTCCTGCGCGCCATCGGTGGTGAAGTAGATCACCACCCAGTCGCGCGTGTGGCCCAGCTCGTGCGCGCGCGCGGTGTTGGAGAACAGCGCGCTGAAGTGCCACGAGCCCCGCTCGGTGTGCAGCACCGGCAGCCAGGCCTCGCCGGTGGGATTGAAGCGCCGCGGCGCAATGGTCGGCAGACGGCCCGCCTCCGCGCCCTCGCGGTACTCCCGGTCCACGTCCAGCAGCAGCGCCACGCCAGGCTCCTGCCCCCCCGGACTGGCGGAGCGCGGAGGCCGCGTGCGCGCCAGCATCCCGGCGAGCGCGGCGCGCACCATGGCCGCGCGCCGCGGGCCTACGCCCGGGAGCGCCTCGAGCGAGCCGTCGTGCGCCGTCGCCTCGAACGCCTCAAGCGTGTCCACGTGCAGGCCATCGTGGATGCGCCGCGCGAGCGCCGGGCCGATGCCCGGAACCGTCTGGAACAGCGCCTCGGGGTCCAGGCTGCCGCGCAGCCGCTCGAGCTGGCTGGAGCGGCCGGTGCGCACCAGCTCGGCGATGGTCGCGGCAATCGAGCTGCCGATGCCCGGCAGCGCCTCGAGGCCTGCGACGCCCTGCTCGGCGTGGATGTCCCCGACGTCGCGCCCGAGCCCCGCCACCGTGTCCGCGGCGCGCCGGTAGGCGCCCACCCGGAAGGGATTCGCACGCTGGCTGGCGAGCAGGTCGGCGAACTGGCGCAGGCGCTCGGCCACCTGCAGGTTGCGCGTCGTGCCGACCGGTTCGGTCATGCGGGCCGGCTCGGCAGCCTCTCGCCGTCCCAGAACACCAGTTCGCCGAGGTCGGGCCGCACCGCAGCGAGCGCGGGACGGCTCCACTCGCCAGGCCATCGGTAGTCCACGCAAATCGCGAGGCGGCCGGGGCCAATCCAGTCGCCGGCGGAAGAACCGCCGAAGAGCGCGGCGTGCTCGTCGAAGGGCTCGAGCGGCTTGTGGACGCGATGGCGCCAGTAATGGCCGAAGACCGTCGGCCGGTCGAGAACCGATTCTTCCCACCAGGGTACGCGCTCGAGGAAACGCCACTTCTTGCCCAGCCACTGCGGGACGGGCGCGGGGCGCTCGGGCCCGGAGGTCAGGAGCTTGACCGGGTTCTCGCGCTGCTCGATGTGCTCGCCCGGCACGAGGTCGTCGATCAGCATCTGCTCCTCGACCGTCACGCCGTGGTCGGCCTGCCAGTCCTGCGTGCGGCGGCGCTCCTCCAGCGCCTTTCGCGCCGCCGGGTAACGCTCGGTCAGGCCCGCCCGCGCGAGGTGCTCGGCAGCGCGGGCGCGGCCGGCGGCGATGACCTCGCCGTTGGAGCGGGCCCCGAGGCGCTCGATGAACGCGAGGCTCCGGGCGTCCCAGCAGGCGTGCACGACGCGCAGGCGCGGATGCTCCGCGACGAGCGGCAGCGTCTCGCAGAACGCGCGTATGAGCTCCCGGGACCCGGGATCGGCGCGGCGGAACGGGCCGAAGTCCGCCTCGTCCCTCGACGCGTCCGCGTCGCCGCCGAAGAACCACGCGTTGCCGGCCTTGCGCTGCTCTCGTTCGTCGGGGTCCACGAGCGGCAGCTCGTGATTGCCGAGCAGGCAGGTCGCTCCACCCCGCTCGACGGCGCGCATGACGATCTCGAACACGCCCGGGCTGTCCGGGCCCCGGTCGCCGAGATCGCCGACGAAAACCAGGCGCCGGCCCGCGGCGTGGCGGCCATCCGTGTCGTAACCTAGCACGTCGAGCAGCCGCTCGAGCGCCTGGCGCTGGCCGTGAACGTCGCCGACCACGTCGACCGGAACTTCCTCCAGCCGGCGAACGGGACTGTATGGCATGGGGCACTCCTTGCTTGCGCCGGGCTGCCCCGCGTCCTAGAAGGCGAACGAGAGGCCGGCCAGCAGCTCGAACTGCAGCAGCGAGCTGCCGCTCGCGACGATCCGGCAGAAATTCTCCTCCCCGCCCGTCCTGCAGAAGACCGCGCTGTCCGAGTCCATCAGCGTCATGTAGCCGCGCGCCTCGAGGCGCAGCGCGACGCGCTCGGCGAGCGGCATTTCGAGGCCCACGCCCAGCGAGAACGAGAACCGCGTTTCGTCGTCGTAGCCCGACGCGCCCGGAGAGAAGCGCGTCGCGCCGATGCCGCCGGACACGAAGCTGTTGACCCGTTCGCCCTCGCTGATCGGCGCCGTTCCGCCGATGTGAAGCACCTCGACGTCCACGTCGAGCTGGCCCTCCGGCTCGACGATCTCCGAGCCCTGGCGCGAATACCAGAGCTGCCACCAGGTGCCGGGGCCGTGGCGCAGCTCCAGCGCGAGCGCAAGACTCGCGGATTCCTCGAGATCCCGGTCCGCGCCCGTGTCGGCGTCCTCGAAGCTGCCGCCGGCTCGCCCCCCGGCATGCGGCACGATCCGGAAGACCGGCTCGTCCGCCGCCGCGGCCGCGGACAGCATCCCGAGGGACAGGAGGAGCAGGATTGCGCGCATGGAACACTCCGTGTTGACCCAGGGGACAACGTTATCCCTTTGCACGGCCAGCGCAAGCACCCTCGCCTAGAATGGGCCATGTCCCGCATCCTGAAATCCGACCTCTTCGGCCGGGTCGTGCTCGAGGACGGCGAACGCACGGTGCGGCGGGACACCACGTCCGCCCGCGGGTGGCTCCTCCCGCTCGCCCGCCGGCTGGCCCGCCGCGAGGCACGGGCGCTGTCGAGCCTGGACGGCCTGGCCGGCACCCCGCGGCTGCTGTCCTTCGACGGCCGTGTGCTGCGCCGAAGCTGGGTGCCAGGCCGGCCCATGCAGGTCGCGCGACCCGTGGATCCGTCCTACTTCCGGGAAGCCTTGACGCTGCTGCGCCGCCTGCACCGGGCGGGCGTCGCCCACAACGACCTCGCGAAGGAGCCCAACTGGCTGGTGACGACGGACGGACGCCCGGCGCTGGTGGACTTCCAGCTCGCACTGGTGTCGAGGCGCCGGGGACGGCTCTTCCGCGCGCTCGCTCGCGAGGACCTGCGCCACCTGCTGAAGCACAAGCGCACCTATTGCCCGCAACGGCTCACCGCCCGGCAGAAGCGCATCCTCGCCACGCCCGCGCCGCATACGCGCCTGTGGCGGGCGACCGGCAAGCGGCTCTACACCTTCGTGACGCGCCGCCTGCTCGGATGGTCCGACCGCGAGGGTGCGGGTGACCGTAACCTGCGCGGATAAACAGCACCGACCGCTCGCGCCGCGACCGAGGTGGCGAGGGGGCCCCACAGCCGAGCGTAAAGCGGCGCGAGGCTCGGCGAGCGCCGCAGCGAGGCGAGGAGTGCCCCCCGCCGGATCCCGGTCGCGGCGCAGGCACTGCTCACGGTGGCGTCCGCGCGCGATCCGCCAGCATGCGATCCGCTAGAATGTGGCCATGACGCCCTCCATCTGCCACGAGCACAACCTCCGCCAGCCGCCGCCGGCGACGCGTCCCTTCGGGGTCCGCGTGAGCCTCAGGCGGGGCGATCCGTTCGCCAAGCTGGTCGGCGAGGACTGGCACAAGCTGCACTGGTACTCGACCGAGGCCGAGCGCGACGCCGCGCTCGCCGAGATGAGCCGCCGCTACCCGTTCTTCCGCGTTGGCGATGAGCCCGCTCTCGTATTCGAGAAGGTCGAGGCAAGCGCGCGGCGCTGAGTGCAGGCCTCGACGCGGCGCTGGCTGCGCACGGTGCTACCATGCGCGCCGATGAAAGATCGTAGCGTCCGCCTCGCTGTCCTGTACGGCCTCGCCCTCGCCGCGGGACCGGCCGTTGCCGCCGGGCCCGCGCTCGAGGAAATCGTCGTCACCGCCACCCGCAGCGAGATGCGCCTGCTCGACTACGCCGGCGCCATCGGCCGCATCGAGGCGGCCGAAATCGCCGGGCTCGGCGCCACGCACCACTCCGAGGTCATGAACCGCATCCCGGGCGTCATGATCCAGCGCGGCAGCGGCCAGGAGTCGCTCACCGCGCTGCGCTCGCCGGTGCTCACCGGCGCCGGCTCCTGCGGCGCTTTCCTCTTCCTCGAGGACGGCATCCCGCTCAGGCCCGTCGGCTTCTGCAACGTGAACGAGCTGTTCGAGGTCAACGGCGAGCAGGCCGCCGCCGTCGAGATCATCCGCGGCACCGGCAGCGCGCTCTACGGCTCGAACGCCGTGCACGGCATCGTCAACGTCATCAATCCACTGCCCTCGCAGCTGCCGTCGCTCGGCCTCGCGCTCGAGGGCGGCTCGGACGAATATGGCCGGCTCAAGCTGGCGGCCTCGGGCGACACGGCCGCCGGCGAGGCCGGCGTGGCGCTGCACGCCACTCACGACGGCGGCTGGCGCGACGATGCCGGCTTCGACGAGCAGAAGCTCGCCGCGAGCCTCGTGCGGCCGGCCGCGGAAGGCACGCTCACGTTGCGCCTCAACGCGACGAACCTGCGGCAGGACACGGCCGGTTTCATCGTCGGCGAGGACAGTTACCGCGACGAAGCAATTGCGAAGAGCAACCCGAACCCCGAGGCCTACCGCAACGCCCACAGCCTGCGGTTTTCGACCCACTACGGCTTCACGCGCCGCGAGGACGAGCAGTACGACGCCCGCTTCGTGGTGCGAAGCTCGCGCATGGACTTCCTGCAGCATTTCCTGCTCGGCAAGCCGCTCGAGGAGAACGGCCAGGACAGCGTGACGGTGCTGCTGTCCCGCAGCCTCGCGGCCGGCGGCGGCCGGATCACCACGGGACTCGACCTCGAGCACGCCGCCGGATTCCTCCGCCAGACGCAGGATGGTCCAACGACCGGCGGTTCTGCCGCCGCGAACGCGATCCGTCCCGCCGGCAAGCAGTACGACTACGACGTCAAGTCGCTGCTCGCCGCGCCTTACCTGCACTGGGTGCGGCCGCTAGGCGAGCGGTTCGAGCTCACTGCGGGGCTCAGGCTCGAGTGGCTGCAGTACGACTACGACAACCGCATGCTGGACGGCAACACCGACGAGAACGGCGTACCCTGCGGCTTCGGCGGCTGCCTCTACAACCGCCCCGCGGATCGCAAGGACGAGTTCACGAACGTCGGTCCCCGGCTCTCGCTCGCCTGGCGCCTCGACGAGGCGAGCACGGCGTGGCTCGGCCTCTCGAGGGGCTTCCGCCCGCCGGAGGCGACCGAGCTCTACCGCCTGCAGCGCGGCCAGGACGTCGCCGACCTCGACTCCGAGCAGATCGACGGAGCGGAACTCGGCTATCGCCGCCTTGGCGAGACGCTCTCCGTGGAGCTCACCGGTTTCTGGATGGAGAAGGACGACGTCATCCTGCGCGACGCCTTGGGCTTCAACGTCAGCGGAGGCCGGACGCGCCACGAGGGTGTGGAGTACGGCTTCGACTGGCGCCCCTGGGGCGGCCTGAGCCTCGCGGCCTCCGGCACCTTCGCCCGCCACACCTATCGCTTCACAGGCGCCATCGAGCAGGGCGAGCAGGTGACGAGCGGCGACGACGTGGACACCGCGCCGCGCCAGCTCCACAACGTCCGGCTCGGCTACGGCGGCGCCCGCTGGCGCGGCGAGCTGGAGTGGGTCTACGTGGACGAGTACTGGGCGAACGCGGCGAATACCGCGCGCTACGCGGGCCACGACCTGCTGAACCTGCGGCTTTCGTGGTCGCCGGTCGAGACGCTCGGCCTGACGCTTCGCGTCACCAACCTCGCCGACCGCGCCTACGCCGACCGCGCGGACTTCGCCTTCGGCAACTTCCGCTACTTCCCGGGCCGCGGCCGCGCCGCGTTCCTCGAGGTCTCGTGGCGGCGCGACTGAACATCGGGACGGACAACACCCCATGCAAACCGGCGCTTATCTCGTCACCGCGGCCATCGGCGGCCTGCTCGCACTGCAAGTCGGCCTGAATGCCGTCATGCGCAGCCACACCGGCACCGCGCTCTCCGCGGCGCTCGTCAACTTCGTGATCGGCTCGGTCGCGCTGGCCGCCGTTCTGTTCGCCACGCGCATGCCGCTGCCCACCGGCGCGCAGCTCGCGGGGGCACCCTGGTGGGCGTGGCTCGCCGGCCTCGGCGGCGCGGCCTATGTCGCATCCTCGGCGGTGCTGGGGCCGCTGATCGGCGGCGCTGCCTTCCTGGCCTGCGTGGTCGCGGGACAGATGGCGGGCTCGCTGCTGCTCGACCACTACGGCTGGATCGGCTTCCCGGAGCGGCCACTCACGACCGCGCGCCTGATCGGCGCGGCGCTCGTGGTCGCCGGCGTGGTGCTGCTCGCGCGGGAGTGAGTCGCGCCCGATCTCAGCGCTTCTCGTTGGGAATCTTCTGGCAGTCGTCCCAGGGGATGTCGCGTCCCGGGTAGGCCGGACGTTCGAAGGGCCAGGCTTCCTCGACCCAGCCGCGCACGGCCTTCGACAGGCGCTCGTCCGCCGTGCTGCCCATGGCACTCTCGCGCGCCCAGAAGGTGACCAGAGGCTGGACCTCATGCCGGGCACGTCGACGGCTAGCAAATCGAGTACCCACCATCAACCGGCAGGGTGACGCCGGTGATGAAATCGGCAGAGGCCGATGCAAGGAAGACGGCGGCCCCGGCGATTTCATCAGCCTCCCCCCACCGGGCCGCAGGTGTGCGCGCGAGGATCATCCTGTTGAACTCGGCATAGTCCGGGTGCTCGCGCGCGAGCGCCGTCATCTCGGTGGCGATCCAGCCTGGGGCGATCGCATTGACCTGTATCTGGTGAGGCGCCAGTTCAACGGCCATCGCCTTGGTCAGTTGCACGATGCCCCCCTTGGCCGCGCCATAGGACGGGAGCAGTCCCGCGCCAAAGTAGGAGTACATGCTGGCGAGATTGATGATCTTTCCCCGCTTGCGTCTTGCCATGGAGGCCGCCGCGTACTTGGACATCAGGAACGTCGCATCGAGATGGGTGGCGATCGTCGTATCCCAGGCTTCGGGTGACTCGTGGAGAATGCCGCCAGTGACGATTGCGACACCTGCATTGTTGACCAGAATATCGATGCCGCCCAGGGCCGACTCGACCGCGTCGATGGCACCGGACAGAGTTTCGCGCGCCGTCACGTCGAGACGCACGGCCAGCGCGGGAACGCCAAGCGCCCTCACCTCCGCTACCACCTCAGCGTTCCTTTCTTCATTTCGCGCAAGCACTGCAACCGCCGCGCCTGCGCGCGCCATGCCAAGCGCAATCGAGCGCCCGATGCCGCGGTTGCCGCCGGTAATGACAGCAACACGGCCACTGAGATCAAAAGGCAATGAAGTGCTGGGCATTCTCTTTTCCGGTTATTGCGTGGTCGGACGATCCGGCTGAGCGCAGCGCGCTCAAAAGCGCGCGGTTTGCAGCGTTATGGGCAGTCCCTCAGGCCGCGCGGCGGCCGGCACGGGCCACGACCCGAAGACGCGCGCCCCGCGGGACCTGCTGCGTGATGCAGTGGACATTGCCGCCGCCGAGCAGGATCTCGCGCGCCGGTACGCCCACGACCTCGCGGCCGGGGAAGAGCCGGCGCAGGATCCGCAGCGCCCGGGCGTCGGTCGCGGGATCGAGCAGCGGCACCACCACGCGCCGGTTGGCGATGTAGAAATTCACGTAGGAGCCCGCCATGCGATCGCCCGCCTGGCGCGGGCGCGAGCCTTCGCGCCGATCCACGCCGGCTGCTTCCTGCGCCGTCATGAAGAGCGGCCCCGGTTGCGGGATCCTGTGCACGAGCAGGCGCCGTCCGCGTGCGTCTCGCGCGGCACGCAGCCGGGCGAGCGCGTCGCGGCTGATCTCGTGCTGCGGGTCGGCGGGGTCGTCGCACCAGGTGAGCGCAACCTCGCCCGGGCGGACGAAGCAACACAGATTGTCCACGTGGCCGTCGGTTTCATCGTTGAACACGCCGCGGCCGAGCCAGATGACCCGCTCGATGCCGAGGTAGTCGCGCAGGTTCCGCTCGACGTCCTCGCGCCCGAGGCCGGGGTTGCGGTTCGGGTTGAGCAGGCATTCCTCGGTCGTGATCAGCGTGCCCTCGCCGTCCACGTGGATGGCGCCGCCCTCCAGCACGAACGGCGCGCGGTAGCGATCCAGCCCCTCCACCTCGAGCACCTTGCGCGCGACGAGGTCGTCCTGGTCCCACGGGAAGTAGAGGCCGCCGTCGAGCCCGCCCCAGGCATTGAACATCCAGTCCACGCCGCGCACGCGGCCCTGGGCATCGATCACGCCGGTCGGGCCGGTGTCGCGCACCCAGGCGTCGTTGCTGCTGAGTTCGGCCACTCGAACCGCGGCGGGCAGGTGCGCACGGGCGTTCTCGTACTGCGCCGCGGAGGCGCCAACGGTCACCGGCTCGCTCGCCGCGATCGCGGCCGCAACGGCCGTGAACGCCTCCTGCGCAGGCTTCGCGCCGAGACGCCAGTTGTCCGGCCGTTCCGGCCAGATCATCCAGGTGCCGGCATGGGGCTCGAACTCCGCCGGCATGCGGAAGCCGTCGCGGCGCGGGGTGCTCTTCAGGGTGCGGGCCATACGAGACTCGAGGGGATCTTTGCCTTCACTTTTCCGACGATATCAAGCCAGTTGGCCCGCGGCACTGGAAAAGTGAGCGTGGATGTCCCCTGGAGTCTTTCGGGCATCACGGGTTGCCCCGGGCGCGCCCTTCCATGGGCGCGACCGGAGGCCCGCTTGCAATGACCGTCAGTAGAGCGTGAGCGATGCGCCGGCCAGCAGGGCGCCGATGGCGGCGCCGGCGGCGACGTCGGTCGGGTAGTGCAGGCCGAGGACCGGACGCGAAGCCGCCACCAGCGCGGCGAAGGGCCACAGCATCCAGCCGAGTTCGGGAAAGTGGTGCGTCGCGATGATCGACAGGCACACGGCGTGCAGGGTGTGGCCTGAAGGGAAACTGTAGCGGTCGAGCGGCGGCACCGCGGCGCGGATCGCGGCGTGGGAGATGAACGGCCGCTCACGCACCAGCCGGTGCTTGAGCAGCTTGTAGAGGCCGACGCCGACGAGCGCCGTCAGCGCGAGCTGCAGCGCGGGACCGCGGCCCGCCTCGCCGTAGAGCAGGGGCAGCATGAGTACGAGCACGTACCAGAACGCGCCGTCGCCGAGGCGGCTTGCGACCGCGAAGACTCCGCGGATGGCCGTGAAGTCGCAGCCGCGGTTCAAGCGCAGGCACAGTCGGTACTCGGCGGCGTCGAACCGCGCGAATCGCTGGCGGGCGCGTGCTGCGTCCATGTCAGGCCACCTCCGGCCCGAAGTGGGCCTTTTGGGTGGCCGGCACTATCGCAAGTGCATGTTCCGGCGAGGTTTCAGCCGCGTGATGGTTTTATGAAGCTCGAACAAACGTGCGCCGCCTCACGTCCGCTCGACGGGGGAAATCGCCCGTTTCCGAGACGGAAACAGGGGATCCCGTTTCGCGAACCCGGCCGCCAGCCGCCTCAGGCAACCGACCGCCGCTGTGGCGCAGGCTCCTTGTCCGCCCCAGCGCCCCGCGGATGCTCGTAGTCGTTCTTCTCCCAGTCCCGGTACTGCGGCGGGATCGGGTTCATCGCGCCTTCGGCCAGCCAGCCCAGTTTGCCGTCCATGAGCAGGCCCGTGACCCTATTGTAGGAGCGGTTGAAGTTGCCCTTGACCGCCCGGAAGTTGCCGTCGATGCGCCTCTTCGCCTCGCGGCAGAACAGGTCGGCGAGTTCCTGCGGCGATGCGTCCGCCGGATTGGCCGCGGTCAGGTGGTCGGCATAGGAGAGCGCAGAGGCCATCACGAACAGGTCCACGCCGATGTCGACGAAGTTGCCCAGGATGATCTGTTCGCGCTCGAGCTTCGGGCCGTACTTCGCCATGGTGGTGAACAGGCGCCGCGCCAGCAGCTTGCTGGTCTTCGCGCAGTAGGCGAGGTGCTTGCGGTTGCGCTCGTTCAGGTGCTTCGCATCGAGGTGCCCGCCGGTGTCCGGGATGAACAGCTTCGGCAGCCAGGTTCCGTAGAAGCCTGCCGCCTTCATCATCGCCTCGCCCTTGCCGACCTTCTGGCCGGGCTTGGGCTGAAGGATGGGCATCACGAGCTTGAAGTGGGTGTCGAGCGCCTCGCGCGCGATGATCAGGTGCATGACCTGCGACGACCCCTCGAAGATGCGGTTGACACGCGCGTCGCGCATGCCCATCTCCACGTTGGTCGGGCGCTCGCCACGCGCGTAGAGCGACGTGGCGCGCTCGTAGCCTCGCCCGCCGCGCACCTGCAGGTAGTCGTCGTACATCTTCCAGAGGGTCTCGGAGCACCAGTACTTGGCGGCGGCCGCCTCCAGGCGGATGTCGGCCGACTTTCGGTCCGCGAAAGCGCAGGCGATGTAGACCATCGCTTTCATGCCAAAGAGCTGCGCCATGTAGCTCGCGGTCATCTTCGCCACGGCCTGGTGCTTTCCAACCGGCTGGCCCCACTGCTGACGCGTGGAGGTCCACCACTTCGCGTCCTCGACCAGCGCCATGCCGCCGCCGACGGCGGCGGCCGGAATGCCGAGCCGACCGACATTCAGTGTCGCGAGCGCGATCTTGAGGCCCTCACCCGGCTTGCCGACGAGGTTCTCGACGGGCACCTTGACGTTCTTGAAGGTGACGATGCCGTTCGCGATGCCCCTGAGGCCCATGAAGCGCGAACGCCGCACGCGCTCGACGCCCGGCCAGGCGGTCTCGACCACGAAGCAGGAGATCTGCGGCAGCGCCTTGCCGTTCGGTAGAACCTTGTCCGGGGTGCGCGCCAGCACCGCGATCAGCGTGGTCTTCGGGTCGCTGACGTTGGTGCACCAGAGCTTGTCGCCGTTGAGAATGTAGTGCTTGCCGTCCTCCGACAGCGTGGCCGTCGTGGTCATGCGGGCCGGGTCGGAGCCGACGCCCGGCTCGGTCAGCGCGAAGGCCGAGATCTCGCCCTTCGCCAGGCGCGGCAGGTACTTGCGCTTCTGCTCCTCGGTGCCGAACTCCTTGAGCGGCTGCGGCACGCCGATGCTCTGGTGGGCCGACAGGTACGCCACCGTGCTGCCGCAATAGCTGCCGATCACGCCGAGCACGCGGGCGTAATTGGTGACGGACAGGCCCAGCCCCCCGTACTCCTTCGGGATCTTCATGCCGAAGAGCCCGACCGCGGCCATCGCCTCGAGCGCCTCGCGCGGGTACTCGCCCTCCTCGTCGATCTTCCAGGGATCGACGTGTTTCTCGATCACCGGGCGGATCTTCTCGATGTATTCGTCGCCGATGCGCTTGTCCTCGGCCGGCTGCGCCGGGAACGGATACACGAGGTCCCAGCGGAAGCTGCCCTTGAACAGCTCCGCCGTGAAGCTGACCGACTCCCACTCCTGCTGGCGGGCGGACTCCGCCAGTTCCATCGACACGTCCTTGGCCTTCTGGTCGGTCATAGCCTCGTTCTCCTAAGGCAGGCCGCGACCCAGGGGCCGCGGCTCGGTAGTTTCAGTGGCGTTCCAGCACGGTCGTGATGCCCTGGCCGAGGCCGATGCACATGGTGGCGAGCCCGAGGTTCGCGTCCTTCCATTCCATGGCGTTGAGCAGGGTTGTCAGGATGCGTGCGCCCGAGCAGCCAAGCGGGTGGCCGAGGGCTATCGCCCCGCCGTTCAGGTTCACCTTTTCGTCGATCACGTCCATCAGCCCGAGATCCTTGATGACGGGCAGCGACTGCGCGGCGAAGGCTTCGTTCAGCTCGCAGATCCCGATGTCTCCGATCTTGAGTCCGGCGCGCTTCAGCGCCTTCTTCGTCGCCGGCACCGGGCCGTAGCCCATGATGGCCGGGTCGCAGCCAGACACCGCCATCGCGCGCACGCGAGCCCGTGGCGCGAGGCCGAGCGCCTGCGCCTTCGCCGCGCTCATCACCAGCATCGCAGCGGCGCCGTCGGAGATGGCGGAGGAGGAGCCGGCGGTGACGGTGCCGTTCTTCGGGTCGAAGGCCGGCGGCAGGGCCGAGAGGGCCTCGTAGGTCGTCTCGGGACGGATCACTTCGTCGATCTCGCAAAGCACGCGCACGCCGTCGGCGTCGTGCCCCTCGATGCCCACGATCTCGCGGGCGAAGCGGCCGGTCTGGGTCGCCTCCCACGCGCGGGCGTGCGAGCGGACCGCGAACCGGTCCTGCATCTCGCGGCTTATGCCGTGCATTCGCCCGAGCATCTCCGCGGTCAGGCCCATCATGTTGGAGGCCTTGGCGTACTGCTTCGAGGCCGAGGGGTTGAGGTCGATACCGTGCATCATCCCGACGTGGCCCATGTGCTCCACGCCGCCGATCACGTAGACGTCGCCCTGGTCGGTCATGATCTGCGCCGCCGCCGTGTGCAGCGCCTGCATGGATGAGCCGCACAGGCGGTTTACCGTCTGCCCGGGCACCGTGTGCGGCAGGCCGGCGAGCAGCGCGGCGTTGCGGCCGATGTTCATGCCCTGCTCCAGCGTCTGGTTCACGCAGCCCCAGATCACATCGTCGATCGAGGCCGCCTCCACGCCGGGGTTGCGCCGCAGGAGCGCCTTGATCAGCTCCGCCGACAGGGTCTCGGCGCGGACGTTTCTGAACATGCCGCCCTTCGAGCGGCCCATCGCGGACCGCACGCCGTCGATGATCACGACATCACGGGGATTGAGGGTCATCTTGGTGTCTCCAGGATTCGTGTTGCCGGATCAGCCGAAGAACTTCTTGCCGGCCGCTGCCATGTCGCGCAGCAGCTTCGGCGGTTCGTAAAGCTTGCCGAGCGACGAATGGCGCTCGGCCAGCGCCAGGAACTGCGCGATGCCGGTCTGGTCGAGGTAGCGGCAGGCGCCGCCGCGGAACGGCGGGAAGCCGATGCCGTAGATCAGCGCCATGTCGGCCTCCTGCGGCGAGGCGACGATGCCCTCCTCCAGGCAGCGCGCCACCTCGTTGACCATCGGCACCATGCAGCGCGCGACGATCTCCTCGGGCGCAAACTCGCGTCGATCGGCGCAGACGGGCGCGATCAGCTCGTACGCCTTCGGGTCGGTGCTCTTCTTCGGCTTGCCCTTCTTGTCGGGCGCATAGCTGTAGTAGCCCAGGCCGTTCTTCTGGCCGAAGCGGCCCGCGGCCACCAGCACTTCGGTGGCGCCTCGGAAGTCAGGCCGCATGCGGTCCGGGAAGCCCTCGGCCATCACGGCGGCGGCGTGCAC
Source organism: Steroidobacteraceae bacterium (assembly GCA_025458865.1). Classification (GTDB taxonomy): domain Bacteria; phylum Pseudomonadota; class Gammaproteobacteria; order Steroidobacterales; family Steroidobacteraceae; genus SG8-30. The sequence continues at coordinate 74,028 of JALORP010000011.1, forward strand.
CGCGGTGTCCATGCCGACCACGTCCATCAGGTAGGCCGGGCCCATGGGCCAGCCGAAGCGCTCCATGGCCTTGTCCACCGCCTGGAAATCGGCGCCGTCGCGCAGCAGCAGGTGGAAGCCTGCGAAGTACGGGAACAGCACGCGGTTGACGAAGAACCCCGGGCAGTCGTTAACCACGACCGGCGTCTTGCCCATCTTCTGGGCGAGCGCCACGGTGCTGCCGACCGCCGCTTCGGAGGACTTCGGGCCGCGGATCACCTCGACGAGCGGCATCATGTGCACCGGGTTGAAGAAGTGCATGCCGACGAAGTTCTGGGGCCGCTTCAGGCCGTCGGCGAGGAAGCCGATGGAGATGGTCGAGGTGTTGGAGGCGATGATCGTGTCTTCGCGGACGAGGTCCTCGACCTCGGCGAAAACGGCCTTCTTGACCTTCGGGTTCTCGACCACCGCCTCGATGATGATGTCCACGCCCTTGAAGTCGCCGTAGTTGAGCGTGGGGCGTATCCTCGAGAGCGTCGCGCTCATCTCCTCCGGCTTCATCCTGCCTTTCTCGACCTGTTTCGAGAGCAGCTTGCCGGCCTCCGCCATCCCGAGCGCGAGCGCTTCATCGCGGATGTCCTTCATGATGATCGGCGTGCCCTTGTAAGCCGTCTGGTAGGCGATGCCGCCGCCCATGATGCCGGCGCCGAGCACCGCCGCCTGGCGGATTTCCTTGGCGGCCTTCTTCGCATAGCCTCCGCCGACCTTCTTGACCATCTGGTCAGCGAGGAACAGCCCGACCAGCGCGCTGGCCTGCGGGGTCACGGCGGCCTTGGCGAAGTGCTGCGCCTCGACTTCGAGCGCCGCGTCGCGGCCGAGGGCCGCCGCCGCCTGCATGTTCTTGAGCGCCAGCATCGGCGCCGGGTAGTTCGGGCCCGCCTGCGCCCCCACCACCGCCATGGCGCTGGTGAAGGCCATCGTCGCCTCGATCTGGTTCAGCTTGAGCGGGCCGGTCTTCTCGGCGCGCCGGCCCTTCCAGTCCAGCTTGCCGGCGATGCACTGGCGCAGCACCGCGAGCGCGGCGTCGCGCAGCTTCTCGGGCGCCACCACCGCGTCCACGGCGCCGTCCTTCAGGGCGGCGTCGGGCCTCTTTTCGCTGCCGGTCGCGATCCACTCCACAGCGTTGTCCACGCCGATGATCCGCGGCAGCCGCACGGTGCCGCCGAAGCCCGGGAAGATGCCGAGCTTGACCTCGGGCAGCCCGATGCGCGCGGCGGTGGACATCACGCGGCAATCGCAGGCGAGGGCCACCTCGGTCCCACCGCCGAGGCAGATGCCGTTAATCGCGACCACGGTCGGCACCGGCAGGTCCTCGAAACGGCAGAGCATGCGGTTGACCTCGAGCACGCCCTTCGCCACGGACTCCTCGCCCGCGGCGAACATGCCCCCGAACTCGGTGATGTCCGCCCCGACGATGAACACCGGCTTGCCCGAGGTCAGGAGCACCCCGGTCACCCCGGGGGCCTTCGCGATGGCCTCGGTGGCCGCGCCGAACTCCCGCAGGGTCGCCTGGTCGAGCTTGTTGACGGATTCACCGGTCAGGTCGAGCTTCAGCTCGACGATGCCGTCGCCGATTTCCGCGGCGGTCAGGGCGGAGCCCGAGTAGATCATCGTGTTTCTCCCGGATACGTATGCATCCGATGCCGGGGGGCATCGCTGGCCCCGTATTATCCGGGGCGCGCCGCCCGCCGGCATTCGGGAATCCACGGTGACGGACCCCCTTCGGCGGCGCCTGGGAGCCCTGAATGACTCGATCACACCCGTCCGGACGCGATGTGCCGCGCGGGACCGCGCTGCTGCGGGACCCGGCCTGGAACAAGGGCACGGCCTTCACGGCCCGTGAACGCGAGGCGCTGGGCCTCAGGGGGCTTCTGCCGCCCCACGTGGGCACGCAGGAGGAACAGGTCGCCCGGGTGCTGGAGAACTTCCGGCGCCTCGACTCCCCCCTTTCCCGCTACATCCTGCTCGAATCGCTGCACGACCGGAACGAGGCGCTGTTCTACCGCGTGATCACCGACCACCCGGACGAGATGATGCCCATCATCTATACGCCGACGGTCGGCCTCGCCTGCCAGCAGTTCGGCCACATCTACCGGCGCTCGCGCGGCCTGTACGTCTCCGCCGACGATCGCGGCAGGATCGCCGGGCTCGTGGCCAACTGGCCCGATCCGGAGGCCGAGATCATCGTGGTCACGGATGGCGAGCGCATCCTCGGCCTCGGCGACCTCGGCGCGAACGGCATGGGCATCCCGATCGGGAAGCTCGCCCTGTACACCGCTTGCGCTGGAATGCACCCGCGACGCTGCCTGCCGGTGATGCTGGACGTGGGCACCAACAACGCTTCCCTGCTGGAGGATCCGCTCTACATCGGCCTGCGGCAGCGGCGCCTCACCGGCACCGACTACGACACCTTGGTCGAAGAGTTCATCGAGGCCGTGCAGGCGCGTTTCCCCGGCATCGTCGTGCAGTTCGAGGACTTCGCCAACCACAACGCCTTCCGGCTGCTGCGCCGCTATCGCGAGCGCATCTGCTGCTTCAACGACGACATCCAGGGCACCGCCGCCGTGACGCTCGCCGGCGCGCTCTCTGCGTTGCGGGTTACCGGCGGCCGGCTGGCGGACCAGACCTTCCTGTGCCTGGGCGCCGGCGAGGCCGCCACCGGCATCTGCGACCTGATCGCAGGCGCCATGGAGGCCGAGGGTCTCGACGCCGCCGCGGCCCGCGGTCGCTGCTGGATGGTGGATTCGAAGGGCCTCGTCGTCGCGAGCAGGGCGGATCTCGCCGAGCACAAGCGGCCCTATGCGCACGCGCATGCTCCAGCGGCGAGCTTCCTCGAGGCCGTCGAGGCGTTGCAGCCGACTGCGATCATCGGCGTCGGCGCCACGCCCGGCACGTTCACGCGCGAGGTCGTCGAGACCATGGCGCGCATCAACGCGCGGCCGATCGTCTTCGCGCTGTCGAACCCCACCTCGCGCGCCGAGTGCACGGCGGAACAGGCCTATGCGTGGTCAGGCGGGCGGGCGCTCTTCGCCTCCGGCAGTCCCTTCGACCCCGTCACGCTCGACGGGCGGCGCTACGTGCCGCGCCAGGGCAACAACTCCTACATCTTCCCCGGTGTCGGACTCGGGCTCGTGGCCACGCGGGCGTCACGGGCGACGGACGCCATGTTCATGGCCGCCGCTCGCTCTCTCGCCGAGTTGGTGAAGGAGGAGGATCTCGCGCAGGGAAGCCTTTATCCGCCGCTCGCGAAGGTGCGCGAGGTGTCGGCGAAGATCGCCGTTGCCGTCGCCGAGATCGCCTTCACGGATGGCCTCGCGGGCATCGAGCGGCCGGAGGATCTGGCTGGATTCATGAGGTCGCAGATGTACGACCCGCACTACGTCAGTTACGTGGACTAGGACCGGCCCGATACCGACCTGTTGGTCGACTCCAGCCACGGCCGCCGCGGCACGCCAGAGAGACCCAAGGCTCCCTCGGAGCGCGTCCGGGGATTGTCGCCTCCCGGGAGCGGCGAAGAGCCGTCGACACCCAGATGCACCTTCTACGGATTCCCGCAGCCGTCCTGCGGGTCTTTACTCAGGCTACGCGCGCGAATCGACGCGGAAGCTAGGCGCCGAAGAGGCGCTTCCTGGCAAGCCGCAATGAGGATCGCAGAAGTCGTTCGGCAGGGCACGCTCGCCGTGCTGTGCTGCATCGTAACTGCCGCGGTGGTGGCTGGGCCACCCATACCGCGCTCATTGTTCTATCGGCAGTTCATCGAGCAGCCCGACGGAACGCTCGCGGGTCCGTCGCAGATCTGGGCCGAGGGCAACAACACGCACTGTCTGATGCTTCACGAGGGTCGGTTCGTCCACGCGCTGCAGCGGGGAGACTCCCTCTACATCTGGATCGATGGCCATCGCGACGGTCAGCGAAAGTATCTCGGGAATGGGCTTGCCTCGTACGGGGTGATCCGCCAGATCGAACGCATCCGCAACCTGGGGGCCTGGGACCGTGAAGTCAAAGTGGACGGCGCCGTGTATGAGTTCTACATGTACACGGGAATTGCGCAGATCGACGGTCAGCAGTACGAGGAGCACGTGTCGGTAAGCTTCGACTCGCGCAGCGGCGCTCCCAAAGTCTGGGTCAGCGACATCATGGTCGGCGGCAGCGGCGTGTTCGAGAGGCTGACCATGATCTTCCGCGACGTCGAGGTGAACAAAGCGATGCCCCTTGGCATCTTCGATCTGCCAAACGGCGTAGTGTTCACAGAGAAGAAGTGACGGCCGCCCGGCGCGGCGACACCGACTGCCGCCGTCCACGCGCGAGGCCCGCCGAGGCATCGCGTTCCTGCGAACACCACCGGCAACTCGTCCTTCTAGAAGCTCGACCCCGGCATCTCGAGAAACTCCAGCTCTTCGGCGGTGGAGGGCCGGCCCAGGATCGCGTTGCGGTGCGGGTACCGGCCGAAGCGATCGATGATGGCCTTGTGGCGCAGCTCGAAGTCGAGATTCGACGGCAGCCCGAGGGTCTCGAACAGGCCGAGGGCCACCTCGTGAATGAATGCGGACTCGCTGTGCATGTACGGCAGGTACAGGAAGACCCGCTGCTCGGGCGGCAGCGCGGCGTCGTGGCCTCCCGCGACGGCCTCCTGGGCGAGCACCAGGGCGACGGCATCGAAGGCGAACGCGAGCGCGGTGCCGCGGTACATGTTGCGGGAAAACTGGTCCAGCACGATGACTTCCGCCAGGCGCCCGTCGGGCCGTGACCGCCACGCGGCGAGTTCGCCTCGAGCAGCCGCCCGGTGCACGGCCTCGAAGCGCTCGCGCACGACCTGGTCGAACGCTGGATCCGCCCTCCACCACTGCCCCGCCTCGATCTCCTCGAACCAGAAATGCAGCACCGCGGACGGGTCCAGGGAGTCGCTCATTCGGCTGGCCTCCGAGCGAGGGCGCCGTGCCTCACCGGGCAGGTCAAAGGAACTCGTCGATGACGCCGGCCGGCAGCGCGGTCAGAACGAGCACCAGCAGCGGCAGCCACGAGAAGGCTGCTGCGAGGCCGATCCTGCCGCGGCTCAACGCCGCCCGGCTCGCGAGGTAGGCTGCGAGGAACAGGAGCGGATAGAAGACGCTGGTGCACAGGAACGCGCCGAACCACGAAGCCGTGCAGGCCGACAGCAACCCCCCTCTCGAAGAGCCGAGCGACATGGCACCCGCCAGCAGGAGGAACGGATAGGGAACGAAGACGAGGCTGGAAAGAACGCGGCCTGCCTTCACGGGCAGGGGGATCGCGGCTTCGTTCTTGTTGTTTGCCTGGAACATGCGAATGGATCGTACCGGGACGGGGCGCGATTGGTAGCCTTTTTTCCGGGGCAAGGCCACAAGATTCGCTGCGGTCGCACAGCGAGGGGACGATGGCCGGTTCGTCCAGTCCAGTACAGTCCACCCGCCTCGCCGATGCGGCCCCTGTCCGCCGCGTCACGTCCCCCGCCGCAACTCCCGCCGCTTGGTCAGCAGGAACGCCGCCGGGATCACCACCAGCGTGAGCAGCATCGCGCTCACCATGCCGCCGACCATGGGCGCAGCGACGCGCCGCATGACCTCCGAGCCGGTGCCGGTGCCCCACATCACGGGCAGCAGGCCGATGATGATGGTCAGCACCGTCATGAGCTTCGGCCGCAGCCGCAGCAGCGCGCCCTCGACGACGCTCTCGCGCACGTCGTCTTCGTCGAGCGGCCGGCCGGCTGCCGCAGCGGCGGCCTCGCGCCGCGCCCAGGCCAGGTTGAGGTACAGGAGCATCACCACGCCGGTCTCCGCAGCAACACCGGCGAGCGCAATGAAGCCGACCGCCGTCGCGATGCTCACGTTGTAGTCGAGCGCATAGAGCAGCCACACGCCGCCGACGAGCGCGAACGGCAGGCTGCCAAGGATGAGGCCGACGTCCGTGAAGCGCCGGAAATTCAGGTACAGCACCAGCACGATGATGGCGAGCGTGAGCGGGACCACGACCTGCAGCCGCTCGGCGGCGCGCTCCCAGTACTCGTACTGGCCCGACCAGCGCAGGCTGTAGCCGGGCGGCAGCGGCACCTGGGCCGCCACACGCTCGCGCGCCTCGGCCACGAACGAGCCGAGGTCGCGGCCGGCGAGGTCCACGTACACCCAGCCGCTGGGCCGGGCGTTCTCGCTGCGGATCATGGCCGGCCCGTCGGTGATGCGTATCGTCGCCACGTCGGCGAGCGTGAGCTGCGCGCCGCTCGGCGCCACGATCGGCAGCGACCGCAGCTGCTCGACGGAATTGCGCCAGTCCTGCGGATAGCGCAGGTTGACGGGGTATCGCTCGAGGCCCTCGACCGTATACGTGAGCGTCATGCCGCCGACCGCCAGTTCGACCACCTCCTGGACGTCGGCGATGTTGAGCCCGTAGCGCGCCGCGTCACGGCGGCGGATGTCCACGTCCACGTACCGGCCGGTGGCCGCGCGCTCGGCGTACACCGAGGTGGCGCCCGGCAGCGCGGCGACGACCCGCTCGATCGCAAGGCCGATGCGCTCGATCTCGGCGAGGTCCGGCCCCATGATCTTGATGCCGACCGGCGTCTTGATGCCGGTCGCCAGCATGTCGATGCGCGTCTTGATCGGCGGCACCCACGTGTTGGCGAGGCCCGGCACCTGCACCGCGCGGTCGAGTTCCGCGCGAAGCCTGTCGGGCGTCATGCCGGGCCGCCACTCCTCGCGCGGCTTCAGCATGATCGTGGTCTCCAGCATCTCGAAGGGCGCCGGGTCGGTCGCCGTCTCGGCGCGGCCCGCCTTGCCGAACACCCGCTCCACCTCGGGCACCGTCTTGATGAGCCGGTCGGTCTGCTGCAGCAGCGCCCGGACCGTGTCCGCCGACACGCCCGGCAGCGTCGTCGGCATGTACATCAGGTCGCCCTCGTCGAGCTCCGGCATGAACTCGGTGCCGAGCCTCGACCAGGGCCACAGGGTCGCGAGCGCGAGCAACCCTGTGCCAGCCAGCACAGCCCAGGGGCGGCGCAACGCGAGGTCGATCGCAGGGCGGTAGATCGCAATCGCGGCGCGATTGAGCGGGTTCGCGGCCTCGGGCTTGACCGGGCCTCGGACCAGCAGATCGAGCAGCACGGGCACGAGAGTGATGGACAGCAGCGCCGCCGCCACCATCGCCCAGGTCTTGGTCCAGGCGAGCGGCGCGAACAGCTTGCCTTCCTGGGCGCCCAGGGCGAACACCGGCAGGAACGACAGCGCGATCACCATGAGCGAGAAGAAGACCGACGGCCCCACCTCGCGGCAGGCCTCGAGCACCAGCGCGGCGCGGTCCTTCAGCCCCTCGGCCGCGTGCTCGAGCTTCTTGTGCACGTTCTCGACCATCACGATTCCGGCGTCCACCATGGTGCCGATCGCGATGGCGATGCCGCCGAGCGACATGATGTTCGCGTTGATTCCCTGGAAATGCATGATCAGGAACGAAGCAAGGATGCCGAGCGGCAGGGTGATGATCACCACGAGGCTCGAGCGGAAGTGGAACAGGAATGCCGCGCACACGAGCGCGACGACGATGATCTCCTCGACCAGCTTGCCGCGCAGGTTGTCCACCGCGCGCTGGATCAGCGCCGAGCGATCGTAGGTCTCGACCACCTCGACTCCTTCGGGCAGGCTGCGCTTCAGCTCCTCGAGCCGGTCGCGGACCCGCTGGATGGTCGCCCGGGCGTTCTCGCCGCTTCGCATGACGACGATGCCTCCGACCACTTCGCCCTCGCCGTCCAGCTCCGCGATGCCGCGGCGCATTTCCGGCCCGAGCCGCAGGTCGGCGACATCGCCGAGCAGCACCGGCACGCCGGCCTCGGCCTTGAGCGGCAGGGTCGCGAGGTCGTCGAGGCTCTGGATGTAGCCCGAGGCGCGGACCATGTACTCGGCCTCCGCCATCTCGATCACCGAGCCGCCCGCCTCGCCGTTGCCGCGCTCGATCGCCATGCGCACGTCGGCCACGGTCAGCCCCTGTCCGCGCATCCGCACGGGATCGAGGACGACCTGGTACTGCTTGACCATGCCGCCGACGGTCGCCACCTCGGCAACGCCGGCAACGGCCTGCAGCTCGTACTTCAGGAACCAGTCCTGCAGGCTTCGCAGCTGCGAAAGGTCGTGCCGCCCGCTGCGGTCCGCCAGCGCGTACTGGTAGATCCAGCCCACCCCCGTCGCATCGGGCCCGAGCGCGGGACGCACGTTCGCAGGCAACCGAGCGGCAGCCTGGCTCAGGTACTCGAGCACCCGCGAGCGCGCCCAGTACGGGTCCGTGCCGTCCTCGAACAGCACGTACACGAACGAATCGCCGAAGAACGAGTAGCCGCGCACCGTGGTGGCGCCCGGCACCGACAGGAGCGCCGTCGTCAGGGGATAGGTCACCTGGTCCTCGACCACTCGCGGCGACTGGCCCGGGAAAGGCGTGCGCACGATGACCTGCACGTCGGAAAGGTCGGGGATGGCGTCCACCGGCGTTCGCAGCAGCGCCCAGAAGCCCGCAAGGGTCAGCAGCCCGGCGAGCAGCAGGACCAGCGCCCGGTTGCCGAGCGAGGCGCGGATGATGTACTCGATCATCGTCAGTGCCCGTGGTGCGCGTGATGGTCGTGACCAGTCGCCGCATCACCGCCATCCTCGGCCTCGAGGCGACGCAGGCCCTGGCGCACCTGCGACTCCGAGTCGAGCATGAAGATGCCGGACGTCACGACCCGCTCGCCCGGCTCGAGGCCGGCGCGGATCTCGACCTCGCCGTCGAACTCGCGCCCGGTGACGACCTCCCGCGGCGCGAACCGCCCTTCGCCGAGCGCGACGATCACGCGGTCGGCACGGCCGGTGCGGATCACCGCCTCCATCGGCGCGAGCACCACCTCGGCCTCGACGACGGGATCGAACAGCACGTTGGCGCGCATGCCTGCCGCGATGCGACCCGCCGGGTTGGTCAGTCGCAGGCGGACCTGGGCGGTCCGCGTCGCCTCGTCGAGGGCCGGAAGGATCTCCAGCACTCGCGCCGCGAAGCGTTCCCCGGGCAGCGACGGGAAGCTCACGGTCGCCTCCGCGTCGGGCCGGACCCGCGCCGCCAGCGCCTCGGGGACGGAAGCGATGATCCACAGGGGATCGGTCGAAGCGATCGTCATGGCGCTCATGCCGGGCTCCGCGAGGCCGCCCTCGCGGACGCCAAGCTCCAGCACGACGCCGTCCACCGGCGCACGATAGGCCACCCGCTCCACCGGCCTGCCGGTTTCGCGAACCTGCGCGACTGCGCCACGATCCATGCCTAACGCGACGAGCCGCGCCGCCGCAGCCTCAACCAGCGCCTCGTCGCCCAGGCGCAGCGCCTGCAGGTACTCACCCTGGGCGGCCGCAAGGCGCGGCGAGAACACGGCGAAGAGCAGCTGCCCGCGGCGGATTCGCTCGCCCGGTGCCCGCACCGCTAGCTGCTCGACGTAGCCTTCCGCGCGGACCCGCAGCTCGACGCGGCCGCGCTCGTCGAAGGCGGCCGTCCCGATCGTCTCCACGGACCCGCCGGGCGCGCCGCGTCGCACCACCCCGGTCCGCACGCCGAGGTTGGCGGCGGCGGCCGCGGACACCTGGATCGTCTCCTCGTCCGCGACGGCGGAGGGCGTGGCCAGGACGAGGTCCATGCCGCAGATCGGGCAGCTTCCTGGCGTCTGCGACGTCACGTCGGGGTGCATCGGGCACTGGTAGAGCGGGTCGAGGTGCTTCCCAGCGTGCTCGAGCGCGGTCTCTGCCGTCGGCGCGGCGGGCTCGCCGCCGCAGGCGGCAAGGAACGCAAGCGCGACCGGCATGATCAGGTGGGCGGCGAAACGACGGGTCATGGCAGTTCTCCGGCCAGGTATTCGATCTCGGCCAGCGCGAGCGCGTGATCCGTGCGCGCGCGCGCCTCGCGCCCATGCAGGTCCAGCATGCGGTGGTGCAGGGTCACGACGTCGGCGAGCGAACCCTCGCCCGCACGGTACGATGCGAGCGCGGCATCGAGCGATACGCCGGCGAGCCGCGCCGCCTGTCTCTCGTAGAGAGAGACGATCTCGCCAAGCCGCAGGGCGCGCGCGTGCGCCGCCCGGAGCCCGGCCTCGAGCTCGCGCAACGCATCCGCACGGCGTGCGTCCGCAGCGCGCGCACGCGCGCGCGCGGCGCCCACCTCCTGGTCCTGGCGATTGCGCGTGAACAGCGGCACGTCGAAGGTGACCATCGCAGTCAGCATGTCGGGCCGGGACAGGCCGTCCATCCCTGGACCGCTGCGAAAACCGTAGGCGACGTCGAGCCCGAACGAGGGCTTGTACATTTCGCTGGCGAGGTCCGCCTGGCGCAGGGCCGCCTCCCGCGCGTGCGACAGCGACTCCAGCATGGGGTTCGCCTGCAGCCGCTCCAGCAGCGCCTCGACGGGATCGAGTGCTCGCACCGGGGCCGGCGCCGCCCGGCGCTCGCGGCGGACCGCATCGCCGACCCACCGCGCCAGCTCGGCGAGCATGCCGTCGCGCTCGCGCTCGAGGTCGAGGCGGCGCTCCTCGAGTTCGAGCGCCATGAGGCGGGCATCGAGCAGGCCGAGCGACTCGCCCACACCCGCCGCATAGGCAGCATCGGCGCCGCCCGCGAGTGCCGTAAGCCAGCGGGACTCCTCGGCCACGAGGCCGAGCGACAATTCGAGGTAATCGAGCTCGCGCCAGGCGCGCTCCACCTCGAGCCGGACGCTGCGGGCGCGGCCGAGCGCCTCGGCGTCGGCGCCGAGCGCGTCGCTCTCATACCGGGCGCGCGCGTACTGGCGCGAGCGGCCGGCCGGGAAGCGCTGCATCAGGCCGACCTCGAGCATGGTCATGTCCTCGCGGTCGAACTTCCAGGAGTCGACGGGGACATTGACGGCCCCGATCCGCCCCTCGGGATCGGGCAGCTGGCCGGCGGCCACCGCCATCTGCCGCATGGCGTCGGACTCGCTGCGCAGGGCTTCGCCGCCTGCATCGCGCTCTACCGCGAGCCGCTGCGCCTCGGTGAGCGACAGCGGCTCAGCCTGCGCAGTGCAGGCGAGCAGGAGCCCGGTGACGACAATGAAACTGAGGGCTGTCGGACCCGCCCCGCGGTCTATGAACGCACGCATGTACACTCCTCCAGGAACGTCGGGATGACGGACCGGGCGGAGTGTCTATTTCAGGTAGCTGCAGAAGCGTTGCTGGACGGATCGCGGGGGTGCGCGCGGCGAGCGATCTGCCATGACGGCCGCACCGGGTACTTGCGGTTGCAGGTAAGCGCCGGGCGGCAGCGCGGGCAGGTCTATCCAGGCGCCGAGGTCGGCTCGTGGCGGGTCGGACGCCTTGCTGACCATGGCAGGCACGCCGACCGCCTTGCAGTCGAGCGCCGTGCCGCAGTCGCCGGCGTGCAGCCCGCCGGACGGACAGTGCGGGCAATCGTGCCGAGGCTCGGGCTGGGGCTGCGCCGGCTCGCCGCCGCAGCCGCCCGCGTGATGATCCATGGGCGACTGGGTGACCGCCTCGTCGTCCGGCGAAGCGTCCGCCGTGCAAGGCTGCAGGGCGAGCCCCAGCCAGGTCGCGGTGAATACGGCGAGCACCCCGCGTCCGAGCCCCAGCCGTGAACGGCGCAGCCTCGCCAGCAACCTAAGTGCAGATTGCCCAGTCATTCTCCGCGCGACGCTACTCCCAGCCCCGCGCCCGGTCAACCGGCCACCTTCCAGTTTGCGGCGCCCGGCCACCCGGCGCGGACCCCGCCCGGGATGCCTGTGATAAAATTCGGGGCTTATCGCCCGGAACTCCTTTCCAAACAACGACATCCGGGCTTCCAGGAGTCCAGTGACGATGACGCAGGTAAAGATCACGCCCCCCGCGCACGGCGCGAAGATCAGCATCCAGGGTGGTCGGCTCAACGTGCCCGACAACCCGATCGTCCCCTTCATCGAGGGCGACGGCACGGGCCCGGACATCTGGCGCGCCTCGGTGCGGGTGCTGGATGCGGCGGTGGAGAAGGCTTACGGCGGCCGCCGCAGGATCGCCTGGATGGAGGTCTACGCGGGCGAGAAGTCGAACAACCTGTTCGGCACCTGGTTGCCTGACGAGACGGTTGCGGCCTGCCGGGAGTACCTCGTGTCCATCAAGGGGCCGCTGACGACGCCGATCGGCGGCGGCATCCGCTCGCTCAACGTCGCGCTGCGGCAGATGCTCGACCTCTACGTCTGCCTGCGCCCGGTGCAGTGGTTCAAGGGCGTGCCCTCGCCCGTCCGCGCGCCGGAGAAGGTCAACATGGTGATCTTCCGCGAGAACACGGAGGACATCTACGCCGGCATCGAGTTCGAGGCCGGCAGCGCCGAGCACCAGAAATTCATGACGCTGTTCAAGGAAGCCTTCCCGAAGCTCTACGGCAAGATCCGCTTCCCCGAGACTTCCGGCATCGGCATCAAGCCGGTGTCGCGCGAGGGCACCGAGCGCCTCATGCGCGCCGCGGTCAAGTACGCCATCGACAACAAGCGCAAGAGCGTGACCCTGGTGCACAAGGGCAACATCATGAAGTTCACGGAAGGCGCCTTCCGTAACTGGGGCTACGCGCTCGCCGAGAATGAATTCGGCGACAAGGTGTACACCTGGGACCAGTGGGAGCGCACCCGCGCCGCCAAGGGCGACAAGGCCGCGAACGAGGAGCAGAAGGCCGCGCTCGCCGCCGGCCGCGTGCTGATCAAGGACGCCATCGCGGACATCACGCTGCAGCAGGTGCTGACCCGCCCGGACGAGTTCGACGTCATCGCCACCATGAACCTGAACGGCGACTACCTCTCCGACGCGCTCGCCGCGCAGGTCGGCGGCATCGGCATCGCGCCGGGCGGCAACGTCAACTACGTCACCGGCCACGCGGTGTTCGAGGCCACGCACGGCACGGCGCCGAAGTACGCCAACCTCGACAAGGTCAACCCGAGCTCCGTCATCCTCTCCGGCGAGATGATGCTGCGCTACATGGGCTGGACCGAGGCGGCCGACCTCGTGATCAACTCCGTGGACAAGACCATCGGCCAGAAGGTCGTGACCTACGACTTCGCCCGCCTCATGGAGGGCGCGACCGAGGTCAGCTGCAGCGAGTTCGGCAACGCCCTGATCCGGAACATGGGCTGACGCCCTCGCCCGAGCGCTTGGCGACGGCCGAAAACCCCGCGGACGACACCGCCCTGGCGCAGCAGTGCGCCGGGGCGGTGATCGACGCGTTCGCGCGCTACAACGCCGATTTCCGCGCAGTCACGCGCCGCGCGCCGGAGCGCTTCGACAGCCGCGACTGGCCGGGCGTGCAGGCCGACGTGGTCGAACGCCTCGACCTCTACACGCAGAGCGTCAACTCCACCATGGAGGCGCTGGTGCGGCTCCTCGGGCCACGGGCGCGGGACGCCGTCCTCTGGCGCAACGCGAAGGAGCACTTCGCCGCAGGCATACAGTCGCTCCCGGACCCTGAGTTCCTCAAGACTTTCTTCAGCTCCATCACGCGCCGGCTGTTCGGCACGATCGGCGTGGATGCCGACATCGAGTTCATCGCGCTGGACCTCGATCCGCTGCGCGGAGTGGACCGGCAGGTGGATACGATCATCTACGAGAACCGCGGCTCGCTCGAGCTGCTGGTCGAAGAAATGCTCGGCGGCTTCAGGAGCCGCACGCCCTGGCGCGACTTCGACGGCAGCGTCGAGCACGTCCTGACGGACCTGTTCCTGTGCCTGCAGCGCATGGGCGAGAAGCGCCCCGTCCGCGCCATCGAGCTCATCCGCCCGGTGTTCTACCAGATGACGCGGGCCTACCTGGTGGGCCGGATACACGGCGAGGGCTATACGCTGCCGATGGCCATCGCGATCCGCAACGGCCGACGCGGCATCCTGGTGGACGCGGTGATGCTGCGCGAGACCGACGTCTCGATCCTCTTCAGCTACACGCGCTCCTACTTCCACGTGGACCTGGAGCGAGTCGCCGAGGCCGTCGTCTTCCTGCGCGCGATCATGCCGAGGAAGCCCGTCTCGGAACTGTTCACCGTCCTTGGGCGCGCAAAACAGGGCAAGACCGAGCGTTTCCGCGAGATATTCCGGCACCTCGAGGACACCGACGACCGCTTCGTCGTTGCCCCGGGCGACAAGGGACTGGTGATGGCCTGCTTCACGCTGAGCGACTTCGACGTCGTCTTCAAGGTCATCCGCGACCACTTCCCCGAGGTCAAGAACGTCCGCCGCGAGGAGGTCATGGCGAAGTACGACCTCGTTTTCAAGCACGACCGGGCGGGCCGACTCGTGGACGCGCAGGAGTTCAAGCGCATGCGCTTCCCCCGGGAGCGCTTCTCGCCCGAGGTGCTGGCCGAGCTGCTCGGCGAGTGCGCGATGACGGTGCAGCTCGAGGGCGACTACGTCACCGTCAACCACATGTACATCGAGCGGAAGATGACGCCGCTCAACCTGTTCCTGCGCAGCGCCACGCGCGAGCAGTGCGAGCAGGCGGTGATCGAGTACGGCCAGGCCATCCGCGAGCTGGCCTACACCAACATCTTCGCCGGCGACCTGTTGCTCAAGAACTTCGGCGTGACCCGCAATGGCCGCGTGATCTTCTACGACTACGACGAGCTGTGCCGCGTGACCGACTGCCGTTTCCGCGACGTCCCCGAGGCGGAGTCCTACGAGGACGAGATGCGCGCCGAATCGTGGTTCTACATCGCCGAGAACGACGTCTTCCCGGAGACGTTCATCAATTTCCTCGGCTTCGACCCGCACCTGAAGCAGGTCTTCCTCGAAGCCCACGGGGACATCCTCGAGGCCGACTGGTGGCGCCAGCTGCAGGAGCGGATCACGAAGGGCGAGGTGGTCGAAGTCCTCCCCTACCACTCGCACCGAGTCCGCGTCGCCAGCAGCCTCTAGCCCAGCGCCTGCTCGAGGTCGGCGATCAGGTCCTCGGTGTCCTCCGCGCCGATCGACAGCCGCACCGTGGACTCGGTGATCGCGCTCGCCCGCCGCTGCTCCGGACTGAAGTCGCGCGGCTGCATGAACTGCGGCGGCATCACGAGCGATTCGACGGAACCGAGGCTCGCGGTGATCGCGAACAGTTCGAGGGACTCGACGAACGCCCGGGCCTCCTCGAAGCCGCCGGCGAGGTCGAAGGTCACCACGGTGCCGAAGTCCTTCATCTGCGCCCGGGCGAGCTCGTGGCGCGGGTGCGAAGGCAGGCCGGGATAGTGGACCTTCCGGACCCTGGGGTGCGCCTCGAGCCGACGCGCGATGGCGAGCGCAGACTCCGACTGCGCCGCGTACCGCAGGTGGTAGGTCTTGAGCCCGCGCTGGATCAGGAAGGCGGCGTGCGGGTCGAGCACCGGACCTAGATTGCCGGCGTCCGGGCGGATGGCCTCGACCAGCTCGCGCCGTGCGACGATCGCGCCGCCCATGACGTCGCCGTGCCCGGAGGCGTACTTGGTCAGGCTGTGCACGAACAGATTCACGTCGAACTGGCCGTGGTTGTGGAACCCCGCGAAGGTGTTGTCGAGCAGCGTCAGCGCGCCAGCGCCGCGGGCGGCGGCGGTGATACGGGCGATGTCGGCGATCTTGTTGACCGGATTGGTTGGACTCTCGAAGACGACCAGCCGCGTCGGGCGCGACGCGAGGACCCGCTCGATGCCGTCATCGTCCTCGATCGAGAGCAGGGTGTGCTCGACGCCGAACCTGGCCAGCATTCCGCGAATGATGGCCCGGGTCGGGCCGTAGGCCTCCACGAAGCACAGGACGTGGTCGCCCGCCTTGCACAGCGACAGCAGCGCGGTGCTGATGGCGGCGACGCCGGATCCCGAGACGATGCAGTCGTCACGACCCTGAAGTCCTGCGACCGTGAGCTCGAGCTGGCGCGTCGTGGGGTTCGAGTTGCGCTGGTAGAAGAATCCCGGCCGCTCACCGCGCAGCGATCGAAGGGATTCCGCGATCTCCTCGAACTCGAACTTCACCGACTGGTAGATCGGCGCGACCAGCGGGCGATTGTCGGGCGGCACCTCGACAACGGGCGGGTGGATGGCGCGTGTGCGATCCTTCATGTTCACTGTCCTCTGCGGAGGGCGCATTCTTCCACAGGCGCCGGCCGGGTCGCGGGGAATCCGCGTCCCCGGCTGCCCCGAAAGGTTTGAAAAGTCCGGACAAGCGCCGCCAGAATACCGATTTCCCGGCGGCCCCGTCCGCCTGCCCCTCCCCCGGAGCCCGACCATGCATTTCGAACTGACCGAAGACCAGCAGATGATCCAGGCGGCCGCGCGCGAGTTCGCCCAGAACGAGGTCGCGCCGGTCGCGGCCGAGTTCGACGCTTCCGGCAAGTTCCCGGCCGGGACCATCCGCAAGGCGGGGGAACTGGGCTTCATGGGGGTGGAGGTGCCCGCCGAGTACGGCGGCGCGGGCCTCGACCCCATCTCCTACGCCCTCATGATCGAAGAGATCGCCGCCGCCGACGCGGCCCACTCGACGATCATCTCGGTCAACAACTCGCTCTACGCCCACGGCATCCTCGAGTTCGGCACCGAGGAGCAGAAGACGCGCTTCATCACGCCGGTCGCCTCCGGCGAGGCCATCGGCTGCTACGGCCTGACCGAGCCGCAGTCGGGGTCGGACGCCGCCAGCATGCGCACCCGCGCCGTCCTCTCGGAGGACGGCAGCCACTACGTGATCAACGGCAAGAAGTCCTGGATCACCTCGGGGCCGGTGGCCGACTACATGGTCATGTTCGCCGTCACCGACCCGGCGAAGAAGGCCAAGGGCATCAGCGCCTTCATCCTCGATTGCCACCAGCCGGGCTTCGTGCGCGGCAAGACCGAGCCCAAGCTCGGCATCCGCGCCTCGGCGACCTGCGAGATCGAGTTCGCGGACTACAAGGTGCCGGTGGAGAACCGGCTCGGTGCAGAGGGCCAGGGCTTCGCGATCGCGATGACCGTGCTCGACTCGGGCCGCATCGGCATCGCGGCGCAGGCGGTCGGAATCGCGCGCGCCGCCTACGAGGCGTCGCTCGCCTATGCGCGGGAGCGCAAGGCCTTTGGCGCGGCCATCGGCTCCTTCCAGATGATCCAGCAGAAGCTCGCCGACATGAAGTGCCGGCTCGAGGCCGCGCGCCTCCTGACGCTGCAAGCCGCCTGGAACAAGGCGCGCTGCAAGCAGACGGGCGAGCGCAACACGCTCGCCGGCTCGATGGCCAAGCTCACCGCCTCGGAGACCGCGATGTTCTGCGCCCACGCCGCGGTCCAGATCCACGGTGGCATGGGCTACAGCAAGGAAATGCCGATCGAGCGCTACTTCCGCGACGCCAAGATCACCGAGATCTACGAGGGCACCAGCGAGGTGCAGCGCATGGTGATCGCGCGCACCGAGACCGGCCTGCGCTAGAAGCCGCCGCCTCCGGCCGGAAAGAGCACGAGAAGGCGGCGCCCTCGCGGGCGCTCCGGCTAGACCTTGTGCAACCAGCCGTAGCGGTCGGCCGCCTCGCCCTGCTGGATGGCGACGAGCGCGGCGCGCAGCTTGCGGGTCTCGGGGCCCACGTCGCCGCCGCCCACCGGGTGTGCGGAGCCGCGGGCAACCAGCGTGCCCACGCCGGCCAGCACGGCGGCGGTGCCGGACAGCGCCGCCTCGCCTGTCTTCGCCCAGTCGAGCATCTCCTCGACCGTGAACACCCGCTCCTCGACGCGGTAGCCCAGGTCGCGCGCCATCGTGAGCAGCGAATCGCGCGTGACACCGTGCAGGAAGGTCGAGTCCAGGCTGCGCGTCAGGATGTGGCCAGGGCGGATCAGCAGGAAGTTGGCGGCGCCGGTCTCCTGCACCTCGCCGCCCGGGCAGAACAGCACCTGGTCGACGCCGTGGGCCCTGCGCGCTGCAAGCGTCGGGCCCATCGCGGCGGCGTAATTGCCGCCGGTCTTCACCATGCCGAGGTGCGAGGCGCAGCGGGTGGCCTGCTCCTCGACGTAGATCCTGAGCGGCTTCATGCCGCCGGCGAAGTAGTCCCACACCGGGCTCGCCATGACGAGCAGCATCGCCTCGGCCGGTGGCGTGGCCGCCGCGCCGATGTTCGGCGTCGTGCCTATCAGCAGCGGCCGAAGGTACAGCGCGCCGGGCGCCTCGGGCACCTGGTCGCGCACGCGGTCGATGACCGCGAGGATCATGGTGGCGAGCTGCTCCGCCGTGGGCTCGGGCAGGCACAGCGACCGCGCGCTCTGGCGCAGGCGCGCGATGTGCCGGTCCATGCGGAACACGTTCACGCTGCCATCGGCCCACTTGTACGCCTTGAAGCCCTCGAAGCAGGTGCTCGAGTAATGCAGCACATGGGCCGCGGGCGACAGCTCGATCGGGCCGACCTTGCGCAGCTCGTGCTGTGTCCACTGGCCGTCGCGGAAGGCCGCGACCGCCATGGTGTCGGTGAGGACGCTGCCGAAGGCGGGGCGCGGAGGAGTCTGGGGCTGTACCTGGGCGTTCATGGCTCGTCAGTCCTGTATGAAGATCGTCGCCGGATGCTCGAGGCGATCCTTCAGGGCCTGGATCATGGCGGCGGCGTCGAAACCATCCACGAAGCGGTGATCGAAGGACGAACTGAGGTTCATCATCCGCCGCACCGTGATGGCGCCATTGTGCACCACCGGCCGCTCGATCGCCTTGTTGACGCCCACGATGGCCACCTCGGGGGCATTGATGACCGGCGTCGAGACGATGCCGCCGAGCCTGCCGAGGCTGGTCACCGTGATGGTGGAACCCGTCAGGTCCTCCTTAGACGCCTTGCCGCTCCGCGCCGCTTCGGAGACACGGCGGATCTCGGCCGCGAGGCCCGCGAGCGTGCGCGCCTCCGCGTTCTTCACGACCGGGACCTTGAGGCCGTCCGGCGTCTGCGCCGCGATGCCCACGTGCACGGCGTGGTGGCGAACGATGACACCGCGCGCCTCGTCGTAGTGCGCATTGCACTGGGGGAAGTCGGCCAGCACCCGCGTCAGCGCCGCCACGATGAACGGCAGGAAGGTCAGGCCCGCCTCGCCCTTCGGCAGCCGCGAGTTCAGGTGCTGGCGCAGCGACTCGAGCTCGGTGACGTCGACTTCTTCCACATAGGCGAAGTGCGGGATGTTGCGCTTCGCCTCGGTCATGCGCTGCGCGATCAGGCGTCGCACCCCGATGACCTTGATCTCCTCGGTGCCCGCGCGCGGCGCGGCCACCGGGGCAGCCGCCGGCGCGGTCGCGTTCACGGCCTGGCCGCCAGCGAGCAGCCGGTCGAGATCCTCGGGCTGGATGCGTCCCCCGGGGCCGGAGCCCGCGACCTGTGAAAGGTCGATGCCGGCCTCGAGCGCCCGCCGGCGCGTGGCCGGCGAGGCCATGACGCGGCCACTGCCCCCGCCGCGCGCCGCGGCTTCAGGCGCGGCCTGGGCGACTGCGGCCGCTGCCACGGCCGGAGCTGCCGGAGGCGCTGCAGCGAGCGGCTGTGATCCGGCCGGGGATGCCGCCGCGTGTGGGGCCGCGGCCTGCGCCGGCGAGCCTGCGCCGTCCGTGTCGAACACGATGAGCTCGGAGCCCACCGCGACCATGTCGCCCGGCTGGCCAGCCACGGCGACGACCGTGCCGGACACCGGCGCCGGCACCTCCACGGCCGCCTTGTCGGTCATCATTTCGGCGATGACCTGGTCCTCCTCGACGTGGTCGCCGATCTTGACCTTCCACTCGACGATCTCGGCGGTGACGGTGCCCTCGCCGAGGTCCGGCAGCTTGAAGACGAAGCGGCTCATCGGGCCTCCATCACGGCGGTCAGCGCGCGCGCCACCCGCTTCTGGCCTGGGAAGTACTCCCACTCGAAGGCGTGCGGATACGGGGTGTCCCAGCCTGCGACGCGCAGGATCGGCGCCTCGAGGTGCCAGAAACACTCCTCCTGGAGGGTCGCCGACAGTTCGCCGCCGAAGCCGCCGAAGCGAGTCGCCTCGTGCACCACGACGCAGCGGCCCGTCTTCTTGACCGAGTTCACCAGGGTCTCGACGTCGAGCGGCACCATGCTGCGTACGTCGATCACTTCCGCGTCGAGGCCGAGGCTCCTCGCCGCCGCCTCGCAGACGTGGACCATCGTCCCGTAGGTGACGATCGACACGTCGCCGCCCTCGCGCACGACCTCGGCCTTGCCGATCGGCACGGTGTAGTGGCCCTCCGGAACCTCGCCCTTCGGGTGCGTGCTCCAGGGCACGGCCGGCTTGTTCGGGTCTCCGTCGAAGGGACCGTTGTAGATGCGCTTGGGCTCGAAGAAGACCACCGGGTCGTCGTCCTCGATCGCGGCGATGAGCAGGCCCTTTGCATCGTAGGGGTTCGACGGCATCACCACCTTGAGCCCCGAGACATGGGCGAAGATCCCCTCGGGGCTCTGCGAGTGCGTCTGCCCGCCGCGGATGCCGCCGCCGCAGGGCGTGCGGATGGTCACCGGCGCGAAGAAGTCGCCGGCGCTGCGGTAGCGCAGCCGCGCCAGCTCGCTCACGATCTGGTCGTAGGCCGGGTAGATGTAGTCCGCGAACTGGACCTCCGCAACCGGCCGCAGCCCGTTGACGCCCATGCCGATGGCCGCCGCGACGATGCCGCCTTCCGCGATCGGCGTGTCGAGCACCCGGTGCTCGCCGTACTTGCGCTGCAGGCCGTCGGTGACGCGGAACACGCCGCCGAAGTAACCCACGTCCTCGCCGAGGATCACCACGTTGGGGTCGCGGCCGAGCATGATGTCCATGGCAGAGTTCAGCGCCTGGATCATGTTCATCTGCGCCATGGTCACTCCCCCGCCAGCTCGGCGTGCAGCTGGGCTTCCTGCTTCTTGAGGTGTTCGGGCATGTGCTTGAACACGTCCGCGAACATCAGGTGCGGGTCGAGGCGCGGCGGCTCGGTCAGCGTGCCGTAGGTCACGGCCTGCCTCCACGACTGCGTGACGTGCTCGTCGAGCTCCGCGGCGAGCGCGGCGTGCCGGTCCTCCGACCACTCGCCGATGGCGATCAGGTGGTTCTTCAGGCGCTCGACCGGATCGCCGAGCGGCCAGCGGTCGTAGTCGTCCTTGGGGCGGTAGCGCGACGGGTCGTCGCTGGTCGAGTGCGCCGCCGCACGATAGGTCACGAGTTCCATGATCGTCGCGCCGGCGCCCATGCGGGCACGCTCGGCGGCCCACTGCGTCGCCGCGTACACCGCGAGGAAGTCATTGCCGTCCACGCGCAGGCCCGCCATGCCGAAGCCCGGCCCGCGCGCGGCGAAGGAACGGTGCTCGCCGCCGGCGAAGCCCTGGAAAGTGGAGATCGCCCACTGGTTGTTCACGACGTTGAGGATCACCGGCGCGCGGTACACGGAGGCGAACAGCATCGCGTGGTGGAAGTCGGCCTCCGCGCTCGAGCCCTCGCCGATCCAGCTCGCCGCGATGTCGTCCTGGCCCTTGATCGCGGCCGCCATCGCCCAGCCCACCGCCTGCGGAAACTGGGTCGTCAGGTTGCCCGAGATCGAGAAGATGTTGCCCTCGCGCCAGTGGTACATCACGGGCAGCTGGCGCCCCTTGCACATGTCGCGGGTGTTGGAGAGCAGCTGGCACATCAGGTCCACCAGCGGCCGGCCCCGCACCACGTAGAGGCCCTGCTGTCGGTACGCGGGGAAGAGCATGTCGGTCGGCCGCAGCGCCATGCACTGCGCCACCGCCACCGCTTCCTCGCCGAGCGAGCGCATGTAGAAGGAAATCTTTCCCGACCGCTGCATGCGCTGCATGCGGTCGTCGAAGGCGCGCGTCAGCATCATGTGGCGCAGCCCGACCTGGAGCTCGGACGGATCCAGGTGAGGGTTCCACGGGCCCACCGCGCGATGCTCGTCGTCGAGCACGCGGATCAATTCGTAGGCGAGGCCATTGATGTCGCGCACCCGCACGTTGATGTCGGGCCGCGGTGCGACGCCGGCCGGCGAAAGCTCGAGATAGGAGAAATCCGGCGTTTCGCCCGGACGGGCGTGGGGCTTCGGAGTGTGCAGGCGGGAACGGCGCATCGGCACCCCTCGCAGTCTTGGTTTTGCGACGAGCCCTTATCCTATGCAGGGCCGCCGCCTTTGGGGCAAAAATCCTTGCTGTCTTGCACAAAAACGGGACTTTTGTTTCACGTAGCTTATTTCCATGCAAAACAGTGTTCGAAAAGAGCTATGCCGGCTTCGCCTTGCGGCCCCAGGTATAGAGCTGGGTGACCGCGTAGTTCCAGACGGCGCCGACGAGCACGCCAGCCAGGGCGGCCAGGAACCACCCGCTGCGCGACTCGAACAGGTAGGTCGCGATGCCGACGTTGGCGAGCGCCCCGACGGAACAGGCGGCCATGAAGGTCGCGAGCCCCCGCCACCACGGCCAGCCGGTCAGCCGCCTGTCCCGGTAGGTGAGGACGTTGTTGATGGTGAAGTTGAACACCATCGCCATCGCGGTCGCACCGGACTGCGCCAGGGTGAATTCGAGACCGAGGCCCTTGAGCAGCGTCGTGAGCACCGCCATGTGCACGAAGACGCCGAGCCCGCCGACCAGCGCGAACGACAGGAAGCGCACCGGCACGAAACGGCCGATGGTCTTGTCGGCGAGCAGCATCCCGTATTCCCAGATGACCAGTTCGTCGAGCTTGCTTTCGCCCGCGGCGCGGGCGCGGAAGGTGAAAGGCACCTCAGCGACCCGCAGCTTTCCGGGCGAGCTCGCCAGGATGTCGAGAAGGATCTTGAAGCCGATGGCCGAAAGTCGGCGCACCGAGGCGTCGAGCACCTCGCGCCGAAGCATGAAGAATCCGCTCATCGGATCGGAAACGTCCGGCTGCGCAATTAGGCGGCTTGCTGCCGTCGCCAGGCGGCTGAGTCCTGCGCGCCCGCGGTCCCAGTCTCCGGTGCTGCCGCCCTTTGCGTAGCGCGTGCCCACGACGATGTCGGCGGCGTCGGCGCGCAACAGCTCGAGCATGGCCGGCAGGATGGCCTCGTCGTGCTGAAGGTCCGCATCCATCACGGCGATGAACGGCGCCGCCGAGGCGAGCATGCCCTCGATGCAAGCGGACGACAGGCCACGCCGCCCGACGCGCTGCACGCAGCGCACGCGCGAATCGATCCGCGCCATGCACCGCACCAGTGCCGCGGTCCCGTCGGGGGAGTCGTCGTCCACGAACACGATCTCCCAGCCTGTCTCGCCGAGCACCTTTCGCAGATGCTCGATCAGTTCGCCGACGTTGGCCAACTCGTTGAAGGTCGGCACGACGATCGAGAGTTCGAGGGGTGGCGACATGGCCGGACAGGATCCTGGAGGCTGGGGCCGCACCGGAACATACCGCACACGACTCTGCGCCAGCCATTGCGGAAGCTCCACTTCCAGGGTGCGGCGGCGGGTGGCGCGCCCTGCGGGCCGCATGCCATCATGCCCGCGCCCCAGGTGCACACCGAGCGCGCGGATGAAACCCGGCCCGTCGCCCGTCGAGACCGAACGGCTCGCGCAGCTCCTCCCGATTCTCCTCGTGGCCGCTGCCTGCCTGTTCAACCTGCTGGCCTATGCGGCCGAGCTGGTCGTCGCCGCACCCCCCGTCAACGACGACGTCTTTCATCTCGGACTGGCCGGGCGCATGAACGCCGCCTGGGAAGCCGGCGGCAACCCGCTCGACACCTGGATCGGCTACTGGGGCCAGGGCTTCCCCGTCCTGCGCTATTACCAGCACCTGCCTCATTTCGTGACGGTGCTCGTGCACCGACTGAGCGGCGGGTACGTATCGCTTCCAGCTGCTTATGACGGGCTGCGCGTCCTGCTGCTGGCCCTTCTGCCGCTCAGCTTCTACCTCGGCGCACGCCGCCTCGGCGCCGCCCGCCTCGCCGCGGCCTGCGTGGCGCTTTGCGTGCCGCTCCTGGCGGCGGATCCCGCCGTGCGTCACTTCCTCGGCTTCCAGCCGCGATCGTTCCTCTGGTCCGGCGCGGGCATGTTCCCGCAGCTCTTCGCCATGGTGCTGTTCCCGCTGGCGCTCGGCGGGGCCGTGCGGACCGCGCTCGGCGGCCGCGGCTACGCACCGGCGATCGCATGGCTCGCGGCGACCTGGCTGTCGCACCTCGTGCTCGGCTACACCGCCTGCCTGCTCGGGCTGCTGGTCCTGCTCCATCCCGAGGCGAGCGGCCAGCGCGCGAGGGTCGCCTTGCGGCTTGCCGCGATCTACCTCGGCACCGCACTGGTCGCGTCGTACCTGCTGCTGCCGACGCTGCTCGAGTCGCAGTGGCTCTCGCGAAGCGCCTGGGAACCCGCCGAGTACTGGGACTCCTATGGCGCGCCGCAGGTGCTCGCCGCGCTCGTCGGCGGCGGCCTGCTCGACGGCAACCGGTTTCCGGTCCTCACGCTGCTCGCCGGGCTCGGCGCCGCATTCGCGGCCTTTG
Organism: Steroidobacteraceae bacterium; assembly: GCA_025458865.1. Lineage (GTDB taxonomy): Bacteria > Pseudomonadota > Gammaproteobacteria > Steroidobacterales > Steroidobacteraceae > SG8-30. The sequence continues at coordinate 98,448 of JALORP010000011.1, forward strand.
CCTGCCTCGACCGGCAGCGGCCGGACAGGGGCTTCGCGATCGTGGCGCTCGGCATCTTCGCGCTGGGCCTCATGCTCTTCTTCGGCCGGCCGACCTGGGGGCGCGCGCTCGAGCTCCTGCCCTTCTCGGCCAGCCTGCCGTTCCACCGCTTCATCTGCGCAGTGCAGGCCGGCGGCATCCTGCTCGCTGGATTCGCGCTCGCGCGGCTCGCAGAGCGGCTCGATTGGTCAAGGAACAACGCGAGGGCGGCGCTCGCCGGCATGGCGGCGCTGGTGCTGTTGTCGCCCGCCTTCGCCTCGACCGGCTCGCTCGCGATCAGCAACGCGCGCTGGCGCGCCGAGGCCGCCAAAGCCTGGGCGGCCGAGGGCGGCGCGGTGGATCGCGCGCTCAGCGACTTTGCCGCGCTCGACCGCGCGAGTCCGGGTCGCGGCTACGCCGGCGCCAGCTGGGACTGGGGACGCGATTTCCGCGTCGGCAGCGTCAACGTGTACCACCGCTGGACGGTCCACGAGCTGCCGGCCATCAGCTACATGTACCACACCATGGGCCTCGCCTCGGACCTCGAGCCGTACTTCGACCCGTGGCGGCGCGACCACCACGATCTGTTCAACGTCCGGTACCGACTCGCCGATGCTTCGCAGGACCTGCCGCCGTTCGCGCAACCGCGAGCAGCGGACCCGGACATCGCGGCGGGCGTGGTCGAGACCGAGGGCTACTTCAGCGTCGTCGGCAGCGCCGGCTTCTTCCCCCGCCCGGCGGGCGACGCCGCGATGCTGCGCGAATTCAATCGCGCCTTCATCGCCGGGCAATGGCACGCGGCGGACTGGTTCGTGCGCATCGGCCTGCAGCCGACTGACTCTGCGGCGCCGGGCGAGATCGCGCTCGCGCCGGGCGGTCCGTTCGACTTCGACGACCCGCCCCGGGGCGCCGCGCCGCGCGGCCGCGTGCCCGAAAGCGGCGGCGCCGGGGACGTCTATCGCGCCCGGGTGCTGCTCGAGGAGCCGGGCATCGTCCTGTTCCGCATGGCCTATCACCCGCACTGGCAGGCCCTGCTCGGCGGGCGGCCGGTGCCCACGTTCATGCTCTCGCCCGGCTATGTCGGCGTGCACGTGCCGCCCGGCGAGCACCAGATCGTCATGACCTATAGCCCGCCGGGCTGGACGACGTGGGCGCGCTGGACCGGGTTCGCGATACTGGCGCTGGTCGGCGTCGCCGAGCGGGCAGGCCGGCGCTCTGCCCGTGCGGCCGAAACGCCTTCCAGGGCCGGCGCAAGATTCCGCAATGTTCCGTTCGTGTAAGCTGCCGCAGTGAAAAAAGCCATTCGCAAGCCGCTCGACAGCATCGACCGGCGCATCCTCGAAGTGCTGCAGCGGGACGCATCGCTCTCGGCGGCCGAGGTAGCCGCCCGCGTCGGCCTGTCCACCACCACCTGCTGGCGCCGCATCCAGCAGCTGGACGAGGCCGGCGTCATCAAGGGCCGGGTGGCGGTGCTCGACCGCGCCGCACTCGGCCTCGACGTCATGGTGTTCGTGCAGGTGCGCCTGTCGACGCAGGGCCGCGACGCGATCGCGCAGTTCGACCGCGCCATCCGCGACCGGCCCGAGGTGCTCGACTGCTACACGCTGACCGGCGAGTGGGACTTCTGCCTGCGCATCGTCACCCGCGACATGAAGGAGTACGAGGCGTTCTTCCTCGACCACCTGTCGAAGATCCCGAACGTGCAGTCGGTGAACTCGTCCATCGCGGTGACGGTGGTGAAGGAATCCACGGCGCTGCCGCTGCCGCGCGACTGACAACCACGGCCCCAGCCCGCAACGGGGCGCGGCCCAGACAGCGGGGTCCTGCGCGCGTTCGCGTAAGCTGCCCCCGACCACGACGCCAGGAGGATGCATGACCGCCGCAGTCGACAGCCTTTACCGGGGCTTTCGCGATAGCTATCTCGACTACGAGACACTGACGGCCCAGCTGAAGGCCTGGGCCGAGGCCTATCCGGAGTTCGTCCGGCTGCAGTCGCTGGCGAAGACGGACGAAGGCCGCGACCTCTGGCTCCTCACCCTCGGTCCGGACCCGGACCGGCGCCGCCCGGCAGCGTGGATCGACGGCAACATGCACGCGCTGGAAGTGTCCGGTTCGAGCGCGGCGCTGGCGGTCGCCGAGTCGGTGATCCGCCTGCACGCCGATCCGGCGGCGGCAGCCGCGCTCGGGCTGACGCCGGGCGTCGCCGAGCGACTTCGGGACGTGCTGTTCCACGTCATGCCGCGCATGTCGCCGGACGGCGCCGAACGGGTGCTGAAGACCGGGCGGTTCCTGCGCTCGGTGCCCCACGACGACAGGCTGCCGCGCGAGCGCCCGTTCTGGCGCGTCGGCGACGTGGACGGCGACGGCCAGTCACTGATGATGCGGGTCCAGGATCCCGCCGGCGACTACGTGGAGAGCCGGAACTTCCCGGGCCGCATGCTGCTGCGTGAGATCGACGACGAGGGTCCCTTCTACCGGCTCTACCCGGAGGGGTTCATCGAGAACTTCGACGGGGAGACGGTCCCGGCACCGCACTTCCTCGACGACAACCCGACCGACCTCAACCGCAACTTCCCCTACGCGTGGATGCCGCCGTACGTCCAGGAGGGTGCCGGCGACTACCCGATGTCGGAGACGGAGTCACGGGCGGTCGTCGAGTTCACCTCGGCCCACCCGAACCTCTTCGCCTGGCTCAACCTGCACACCTTCGGCGGCGTGTTCATCCGCCCGCTCGGCCACAAGCCCGACAACGAAATGGAACCCGGCGACCTCGCGATCTTCAGGCAGATCGAGGCCTGGGGCGAACGCTATACCGGCTATCCCACGGTCAGCGGCTTCGAGGAGTTCACCTACAAGCCGAACAAGCCGCTGCACGGCGACCTGACCGACTATGCCTATCACCAGCGCGGCTGCATCGCCTACGTGTGCGAGCTGTGGGACCTGTTCGAGCAGGTCGGGCTTCCGCGCCCCAAGCGGTTCGTCGACCGCTACACCCGCCTCGACCGGGCCGAGGCCGAGAAGATCTATCGCTGGGACGCCGAGCACAACCAGGGCCGGCTGGCCGGCCGCTGGCGCCCGTTCCGCCATCCGCAACTCGGCGACGTGGAAGTCGGTGGCCCCGATCCGCGCATCGGCATCTGGAACCCGCCGCTCGACCGGCTCGCCGAGGTCTGCAACGGCCAGGCCGCCGCCTTCCTGCGGGTCGCCGCCATGGCGCCGAGGCTGGAACTGAAATGCTCGGTCGAGCCGCTCGCGAAGGGGCTGCACCGGGTGCGCTGCGAAGTCGCGAACCTCGGCTACCTGCCCAGCTTCGTCCTCGAGTCGTCCCGCAATCTCGACTGGAACGAGCCGGTGACCGTGTCAATCGAGGCCGAGGGCTGCG
>JALORP010000052.1 GCA_025458865.1 Steroidobacteraceae bacterium
CACAGTCCGGCTGCGGCTTCCTGAGCGTTGCGCGGGCGCGACGCCCGGCCTCGAAATCGCGCGCAGGCTATTGACAGGCCGGAGTGTTTTTCCGATGCTCGACAGCGTCTGTTTCACACTCCAACAATATCCTCTAGGGAGCTTGATCAACATGACGCATTCTCGCGACGTTCGGCGCGCATCACCCACGGCACGGGCCGTGTCCGCTATCCTCAGGCGCAACGCGCTATTCGCGGGCGTGCCCGCGATGATGTTCGCGGCGGCCGCCACGATGGGCGCCGCACCCGCCCATGCCCAGGGCGCCGGCGCCGAGACGCTGGAAGAAATCGTCGTCACCGGCTCGCGCATCCGCCGCGAGGCCCTGTCGGACGCACCTTCCCCGACGGTTTCCGTCGGCGCCGAAGAGATCGCCGAGCGCCAGTTCACCAACGTGATCGATGCGCTGGACGAGCTGCAGCTCGGCTCGGTCAGCACGAACCGCGGCGCGAACACCCAGTTCGGCGACAACTACGCCTTCGTGAACCTGCTGAACGTAGGCTCGCAGCGAACCCTCACCCTGCTGAACGGCCGGCGCGTGGTGCCGAGCAACCAGGGCACGGTGTTCGTCCCGGGCAACGCGAGCGGCGCGCAGGTCGACCTCTCGCTGTTCAACCCCTACATCGTCGAGCGCGTCGAGGTCATCACCGGCACCGGCGGCGCGGTCTACGGCGCCGACGCGGTCGCGGGCGTGGTGAACATCATCACCAAGCAGAATTTCGAAGGGTTCAATGTCGATGTGAGCGGTGGCATCACCGAGCTCGACAGCGAGACGAGCTACCGCGTGTCGGCGATCTGGGGCACGAACCTGTTCGACGACCGCCTCAACTTCACCGTCACCGGCGAGTACTACAACGCCGACCTCATCCGCACCAGCGCCGAGAACGCCGCCCGCTACCAGGGCGCGCCCATCACGAACCAGCTGAACGGCGCGACGCGCGACCCGAACCCGTTCAACGCGCAGGCCGCGGCCGACACGCTGCGTAACGGCGGCACGCTGAACCCGGTATTCGTCGGCGCGGGCGGCGACGGCGTCCGGGCCACGGCGTACGGCCCGCTCGCCCTGGCGAACCCCCTGATCTCGCTCGGCGGCGTGCTGCACTCGGGCCCGGCCCTCACCGGGGCGACGACGGCAACTCAGTTCCTGCCGACGCTGGCCAGCCAGGTGCCGGCCGGCTTCGGCGCCGCGGCCGACCCGCAGGGCCTCGCGTTCTTCGCGCCGGGCGCCCTGACGGCGGCACAGACCGCCAATCCGGCCGCCGTCATCAGCACGCTGGCCCCGGGCACCGACATCACCGGGCTTAACGTTGTGCAGCAGCGCACCCTTGCGCTGCAGCTGCTGCAGCGGGGCCGGCCGACGCCGTGGGAGTATGCGACCGCGAATCCCAGCATCAACCCGCTGCTGTTCGTAGGCGCCTTCGGCGGCACCGGCACCTACCCGACGATCGCCAATCCGGACCCCGCCACCGCCGCCCTCTTCCCGCGCGTCGCGGTGCCGCTGCAGTTCGACTCGGGCGGCAACCTCGTGCCGTTCCGGATCGGCGACCTGCTGCCGCCCAACCAGGCGCGCGTGGGCTCGGCGTTCAACGGCGACGGTTACGACTCCTTCGCCCTCGGCCACCAGCAGACCCGTTCGGACGTCGAGCGCGCCGCCTTCATGGGCCAGCACAGCTTCGAGATCACCGACAACATCCGCTGGTCGGGCGAGTACCTGTACTCCGACATCACGTTCAGCTCGATCGGCGGCACCCAGAGCAACACGCCGGCGGGCTCGGCCACCGCGGGCAGCTTCTCGATCCCGGTGTACATCGACCAGAACCCGTTCCTCACCTCCAGCGCCCGCGGCACGATCGACGGCCTCGTGGCCCAGGGCCTCGCGGTCCCGACCATCGGCGGCCAGCGCGCCCTGTTCCTCGGCCGCGCGCTCGCGGACGTGATGGGTGGCGGCACCGAGACCGCGAACGAGGTGCAGACCTGGCGCATCGCCCAGGCGCTCGAGGGCGACTTCGAGGCCTTCGGGCAGCCGTTCTACTGGGACGTCGCGGCCGCCTACGGCGAGGCCGAGGCGACCAACCGCAACGCTCAGCTGCTCGACATCGAGTTCGCGCTCGCCGTGGACGTGGTGCAGGGCCCGAACGGCCCGGTGTGCTACCAGCAGACGCTGGCGGCGCCCGAGTCGATCGCGATCCGCAACCCGCGCATGGCGAACATCAACACGCTGCTCTCGCTCGTGCCGACGGCCGAGCAGGTGGCGAACTGCAAGCCGCTGAACCTGTTCGGCAACGGCGCGCCCTCGCCCGAGGCCATCGACTACGTCAGGACCGACGGCGGCACCACGAACAAGAACACGCAGGAGTACTACTCGGCCTCTCTCGGCGGCGACCTGTTCGAGCTGCCGGCGGGTCCCTTCTCGGTCAACGTCCAGGGCGAGTTCCGCAAGGAATCCATCGAGTTCAAGCCGGGCGCGGCCGCCTCGGTCGGCGCGGCGCGCAACACGACCATTCGTGCCAACAGCGGCGAGCTCGAGTTCACCGAGTACGGCTTCGAGGCCCGCATGCCGATCTTCGGCCGGGACTTCACCTACCCGCTGCTGCGCGCCCTCGAGCTGGACTACGCCTGGCGCGCGGTCGAGCGCGAGCAGTCCACCGAGAGCGAGTTCTACCCGGATCCGGGTCCGGCGGTCGAGGACGACGTGTTCAGCGTCGGCTTCCGCTGGAAGCCCTTCGAGGACCTGACGATTCGCGGCACGCGCGCGGAGTCGGTGCGGTCCGCCTCCCTGGTCGAGCTCTTCTCGGCGCCGTCCTCGGGCTTCGGCAACTTCAGCGGCACCGCCTGCGGTAGCCAGGATGGCAACGGCTTCTACACCTCCATCGATTCGGGCGCGAATCCGGAAGTCCGCCGCGCGAACTGCATCGCGGCGGTGCAGGCGCTCGGCATCGCCGCCACGCCTGCGGAGGCCGAGGCTTTCCTCGCGAGCTTCGTGACGTCCAACACGCCGGGCCGTCCGGCCGCCGCCACCGGCAACCCGTTCCTGCAGAACGAACAGGGCCGCTCGTGGACGATCGGCTTCACGTGGCAGCCGAGCTTCGCGCCGACCTTCAGCGTGGGCCTCGACTACATCGACCTGGAGATCAAGCAGGAAATCGGTCTTTACTCGCCCTTCAACTACATCCAGAACTGCTTCGACTCGACCGACTTCCCGAACACGCTCGTCAGCGGCACGCCGGTGTGCGACCTGTTCACCTTCGGCGTGCAGGGCCCGGGGGGCAACTACATCATCCCGGCGGTCAACCCGCTCACCGGCAACCCCGTTGCCGGCGGCGCGCCGACGGGCTCACCGGCCCCCGTCCAGGGTCCTTTCGAGACGGCGTTCTTCCAGTTCCCGAACTTCAACCTGGGCAAGCGTGAGCTCAAGGCCTACAACCTCGAACTGCGCTACAGCTTCGATCTCGGCGTCTTCGGCGAGACCGCGAGCAACTGGGGCGGCATCTTCCTGCGTGGCTCGGTGTTCAAGAACGACATGCTGGACCTGTACGCGGACGGCGTGAACAAGTCCGACCAGCTCGACGGCGAGCCGGCGGCGCCGGAGTGGCTCACGCGCCTCGACGTCACCCACCGCGTGGGCAACTTCGCCCACACCCTGCAGTGGTTCTGGCGCGACGAGACGGTGGACAACATCCTGCTCCCGGGTAACCAGGAGCCGGAGCAGAGCCCGGCCTTCGTCAACCCGGCGTACAGCTTCTTCAACTACAACGCCCAGTACGCGCTGCGTGACAACATCACCCTTCGCCTGACCGTCAACAACGTCACGGATACGGACGGTCCGAATGGCCGCTACGGCGACGCTTACGACCTCGGCATCGGTCGCGAGTGGATCCTCGGCGTGGGCATGCAGTTCTAAGAGGCACTCGAACGCCGCGGCGACGCGGTTCACGGGCCGGCACATCGCGAGGTGTGCCGGCCCTTTTCTTTTCAGCCCGTCCGCGACGTGGCCAACGTCGCCCGGCCCGATGCCGGCAGGAGACTGCGGGGCTCGGACCGGCGGACGGAGCAGCCCCATCCGGTCTGACCCAGCGGAGCGAGCGACAGGAGTTTCCGCAGCGCGGTTGCGCTAGACTTCGGGCCCATCCAGCGCGGAGCGATCGCCGTAAAAACTGCCATGACGGACTCCCCGGCCGCTTTCCGGGACCTGGGGCTGGCCCCGGCCGTGCTGGCGGCCCTCGCCGACGTCGGCTACGAGTCGCCCTCCCCGATCCAGTCGGCCACCATCCCGGTCATCCTGGCCGGCCACGACCTGCTCGGCCAGGCCCAGACGGGCACCGGCAAGACCGCCGCCTTCGCCCTGCCGCTGCTGTCGATGATCGACCTGGCGCGGCGCGAGCCCCAGGCGCTGGTGCTGGTGCCCACCCGCGAGCTGGCCATCCAGGTCGCGGAGGCCTTCCAGAAGTACGCCGGCCATCTCGGCGGCTTCCATGTGCTGCCGATCTACGGCGGCCAGAGCTACACCCCGCAGCTGAACGCGCTGAAACGCGGCACGCACGTCATCGTCGGCACCCCGGGGCGGGTCATCGACCACCTCGAGCGCGGCACCCTCAGGCTGGAGACCCTGCGTTTCGTCGTGCTCGACGAGGCCGACGAGATGCTGCAGATGGGCTTCGTGGACGCCATCGAATCGATCCTCGCCCTCGCTCCGGCCGAAAGGCAGGTGGCGCTGTTCTCCGCGACGCTGCCGGCGCCGATCCGCCGCATCGCGCAGCGGCACCTGCGCGAGCCGCGGGAAATCACCATCCGCTCGAAGACCAGCACCGCCACCAACATCCGCCAGCGATACTGGGTGGTGTCTGGCGTGCACAAGCTCGACGCGCTGACGCGCATCCTCGAGGTCGAGCCCTTCGACGCCATGCTGGTCTTCGCCCGCACCAAGCAGGCCACGGTCGAGCTGGCCGAGCGGCTGGAAGCGCGCGGGTTCGCCGCGGCGGCCCTCAACGGCGACATGCAGCAGGCCCAGCGCGAGCGCACCGTGGCCGCCCTCAAGTCCGGCGACATCGACATCGTCGTCGCGACGGACGTCGCGGCGCGCGGCCTCGACGTCGAGCGCATCGGCCACGTGGTCAACTTCGACGTGCCGTACGACAGCGAATCCTACGTGCACCGCATCGGCCGCACCGGCCGCGCCGGCCGCAGCGGCGAGGCGATCCTGTTCATCGCGCCCCGCGAACGCAACATGCTGCGGATCATCGAGCGCGCCACGCGCCAGCCGATCGAGCCGATGTCGCTGCCGACCGTCGAGGACGTGAACCGGCGCCGCGTGACCCGCTTCAAGGAACGCTTGGCCGAGGCCCTCCAGGCGCCCGTGCACGAGGCCTTCCGGATCGTGATCGAGGAGTTCGTGCACGAGACCGGCGCCGACGTCACCGACGTCGCGGCCGCGCTGGCAAGCCTCGCCCAGGGCAAGGACTCGCTGCTGCTCGGCGGGCGCAAGGATTCGGACCCGGGACCGCCCCCGCCGCCGTCGCGTCTGGACGACGTGCCGGGCGACGGCCCGCGCAAGCCGCGCCGCAAGGGCCGCCATCAGGACGAGGCGCAGGCCTGGTTCCGTCTGGAAGTCGGCCGGCGCCACGGCGTACAGACGGCCAACATCGTCGGCGCCCTCGCCCACACCGCAGACCTCGACGGCTCGCAGATCAACGGCGTGGACATCCGGGAGGACTACACGCTGGTGCGCCTGCCGGCCGATTTGCCGTTGAAGACGGTGTCGAAGCTGCGCCGCGTGCGCGTGCGCGGCAAGGTGCTCGACATCAGCCGGGTGGACGACGAACGCGGCTGACCGCAGGCGAATGGCGGAGAGGGTGGGATTGTGCGCCCCGCGGGCGCATCCCCAAGGAGTGGCGGAGAGGGTGGGATTCGAACCCACGGTCCCCGTGAAGGGACGCCGGTTTTCAAGACCGGTGCATTCAACCGCTCTGCCACCTCTCCGGTGCGCGGCGCCGCGATTGTCGGCGGGCCCACCCCCGGGCGCAAGGCAGGCCCACCCTCTCGGGAACCCGCCCGCGCCCGCACCGTCAAAGCCGTACCTGAAAAATTCTTCGTATGTTATGGTTCGCCTGCCGGCTCGGCTTTGGACCGGTGGACATCCCTAGGAGGCTCCGTCGATGGATCCTGTGACCGACCCCCGCCGCCCACACGCGGCCGTCATCACCGCGCCGGTTTCGGCGCTTGCGACCAACAAGGTCCTGCGCAACACCTACCTGCTGCTGGCCGCGACCCTGGGCTTCAGCGCCCTGATGGCAGGCGTGTCGCTCACGCTCAACCTGCCGCACCCGGGCATCCTGATCACGCTGGTCGGCTACTTCGGCCTGCTGTTCGCCGTCCACAAGACCGCCAACAGCGCCACGGGAATCCTGTTCGTGTTCGCCCTGACCGGCTTCATGGGCTACACGCTCGGGCCGATCATCGGGGCCTACCTGAAGTTCGTGCCGAACGGCCATGCGGTGGTGATGAACGCCTTCGCGCTCACCGCGCTTTCTTTCGTCGCCCTGTCCGCCTATGCGGTGAAGAGCGGCCGCAGCTTCTCCTTCCTGGGCGGCTTCCTGATGATCGGCATCATCACGGCCTTCGTGCTCGGACTTGTCGCCTTCTTCTTCGAGATGCCGGCGCTGTCGCTCGCGGTGTCCGCGATGTTCGTGCTGCTGATGGGCGGCCTGATCCTGTGGCAGACGGGCGAGATCGTGAACGGCGGCGAGACGAACTACATCCTCGCCACCGTGACGCTCTACGTGAGCATCTACAACCTGTTCACCAGCCTGATGCACCTGCTCGGGATGTCCGGCGACGAGTGACCGGCTCCGCACGGCGCCTGGTCCCCGAAAGCCCCGCCCCGCGCGGGGCTTTCGCTTTCTTCGGGCTCATTCGCCCTGTCCGGGTTCGCGCCGGCGACGCCAGGCGCGCAACGCCAGGAGCCGCCACGCCTGGTCCACGACGACATAGGCGGCGAGCGACAGGCTCGTCGCGAAGATCGCGAGGCCGAGCACGAGCGGCGGCCCCGCATCGATCACGCGCTGGAACCAGAGCTTCCAGAAGCCCGTCTCGAGGTCGAGGGGAGGTTCCATCGCCGCCTCGGTGATCGCCGGCTCGCCGCCGAGGAGCGCCTGGCCGAGGCGATAGGCCGCGAAGTAGATCGGCGCGACGGTGAAGGGGTTGGTCACCAGCGTGCTGACCGCGGCCACCGGGAGGTTCGCGCGCAGGACCACGGCCGCCGCCGCGGCGAGCAGGATCTGTCCCAGCGGGACCATCAGCCCGAAGAACAGGCCCACCGCGACGCCGAGGGCCACGCCGCGACGCGTCAGGTGCCACACGCGGGGGTGGTGCAGCGCAGGCCCGAGCCAGACCACGGCACGGCTCTCCCGCAGGTGATGGGGCTTCGGCAGTGCGTCGCGCAACCGCGAGACCCACGCCGGCCGACGGCGCTCACGCCGCCTCATCGAACCCCGCTGCACCGCTCGCGGCCCGGAATGCCACGTCCGCCGGGGCGCTCAGGCGGCGCCGAGGCGCTCGAGGCCGCCCATGTAGGGGCGAAGCGCCTCGGGCACCGTGACCGTGCCGTCCTCCTGCTGGTAGTTCTCGAGCACGGCGACGAGCGCGCGCCCGACCGCGACCCCGGAACCATTCAGCGTGTGCACCGGCTCGGGCTTTCCCGTCGCGGGGTTTCTCCAGCGGGCTTGCATGCGCCGAGCCTGGAAGGCCTCGCAGTTGCTGCAGGAGGAGATCTCGCGGTACTTGTCCTGGCCCGGCAGCCAGACCTCGAGGTCGTAGGTCTTGGCGCTGCCGAAGCCGATGTCGCCGCCGCAGAGGGCGACGACGCGGTAAGGCAGGCCGAGCAGTTCCAGCACGCGGCAGGCGTGCCCGGTCAGCTCCTCGAGCGCGGCGTAGGAATCCGCCGGACGGACTACCTGCACCAGTTCCACCTTGTCGAACTGGTGCTGGCGGATCATGCCGCGCGTGTCCTTGCCGTAGGAGCCCGCCTCGGAGCGGAAACAGGGCGTGTGCGCCACGAACCGCAGCGGCAACTCGCGGTCCTCCAGGATGCGGTCGCGCGCGAAGTTGGTGACCGGGACCTCGGCCGTCGGGATCAGGAACAGGTCCTGCAGGCTCTCGGCCTCGGCCAGGTCGTCCCGGCCGCGGAGCGCGAACAGGTCCGCCTCGAACTTCGGCAGCTGGCCCGTGCCCGTGAGCGTCTGCCGGTTCACCAGATAGGGAACGTAGACCTCGGTGTAGCCGTGCTCGCGGGTGTGCAGGTCGAGCATGAACTGCGCGAGCGCCCGGTGCAGTCGCGCGATGCCGCCGCTCATCACCGCAAACCGCGCGCCGGTGATGCGCCCGGCGAGTTCGAAGTCGAGCCCGCCGAGGCGCTCTCCCAGGGCGACGTGATCGAGCGGCACGAAGCCCATGCGCCGCGGTTCGCCCACGCGGCGCACCTCGACGTTCGCGCTCTCGTCGCGACCGTCGGGAACCGACTCGTGCAGCAGGTTCGGCAGTCCCATCAAGAGCCGGTCGAGGTCCGCCTGCAGCGCCGCGAACTCCGCCTCGGTTTGCGTTAGCGACGCGCCGAGGGAATCCACCTCGGCCAGCAGCGGCGCGATGTCCTGCCCCTGCGCCTTCGCGCGGCCGATGGCCTTCGAGCGCGTGTTGCGTTCGTTGCGCAACCGGTCGAGCTCGAACTGCAGCGCCTTGCGCCGCTCCTCCAGCGACCCGAACTGGGCGGTGTCGAGCACGAATCCGCGCCTCGCGAGGTTTGCGGCCACCGCGCCGGGATCGGTCCTCAAGAGCCTGCTGTCGAGCATCGTTCCTCCTGCCGTTGCGGGGGCGCGGCGGCCCGCGGGCGCGCTGGGCGCCGCGGGGTCGCGAACCACGTGCGGGCGGCGAGCGGCGTCAGCCCCGGACGCCGCCGCGCTGGCGCAACCGGGCGAGGGCTTCGCCGATCTTGATCTCGAGGCCGCGCGGCGCGGGATGATAATAGATCCGCGGGTCCATCGCGTCCGGAAAGTGGCGCTGACCGGCAGCCACCGCCTCGGGCTCGTCGTGGGCGTAACGGTAGCCCGCGCCGTAGCCCAGTTCCTTCATCAGCCGCGTCGGCGCGTTGCGCAGGTGCATCGGCACCTCGAGCGTGCCGAGGCGCCGGACGTCCTCCTGCGCCTCGCCGAAAGCCTTGTAGACCGCGTTGCTCTTGGCCGCGCAGGACATGAACACGACCGCCTGCGCCAGCGCGAGGTCCCCCTCGGGGCTTCCGAGCCGGTCGTAGGCCTGCCACGACTCAAGCGCGAGCGTGAGCGCGCGCGGGTCGGCGTTGCCGATGTCCTCGATCGCCATGCGCAGGATTCGGCGCGCGAGGTAGGACGGGTCGCAGCCGCCATCCAGCATCCGCGCGAGCCAGTACAGCGCGGCGTCCGGGTCGCTGTCGCGAACCGACTTGTGAAGCGCCGATATCTGGTCGTAGAACTGCTCGCCGCGCTTGTCGAACCGGCGATGGCCCCCGGCCGCGAGTTCGAGCGCCACTTCGCGGCTGATGACCGCGGCGCCATCCCCCGCCTCGGCGAGGTCCGCGGCCACTTCGAGCAGGGACAGCGCGCGGCGCGCGTCGCCGTCCGCGGCTTGTGAAAAAGCTTCCAGCACCCCCTCGGCCACCTCGATGCGGCGGACGCCGAGACCGCGTTCCGGGTCGTGGAGCGCCGCCTGCATCACGGCCACGAGGTCCTGCGGCTGCAGCGCCTTGAGTACGTACACCCGCGCCCGGGAGAGCAGGGCGGCGTTGACCTCGAACGAGGGGTTCTCGGTCGTCGCGCCGATGAAGACGAGCGTTCCGTCCTCGACGAATGGCAGGAAGGTGTCCTGCTGCGCCTTGTTGAAACGGTGCACCTCGTCCAGGAACAGCACCGTGGGCCGCCCGCCTGGCGCGCGGCGTGCGCGGGCCGACTCGACCACGGCGCGTATGTCCTTCACGCCGGCGAGCACCGCAGACAGCGACTCGAAGTGCGCGTCGCAGGCCGCCGCCACGAGGCGCGCGAGCGTCGTCTTGCCGGTGCCCGGCGGGCCCCAGAGGATCATCGAATGGGGCGTGCGAGTCTCCACCAGCCGCCGCAGGGCACGGCCCTGGCCGAGCAGGTGCTGCTGCCCGACGACCTCGTCGAGGCTGCGCGGCCGCATGCGGTCCGCCAGGGGCCGCCAGGCACCCGGCGCGGCGAGCGGCAAACCCTCCTGCGCGGCATCCACGACGGCCATTCTACGCACCCGTCAGCGTCCGCCGGGCGGCGGAACACGAAGCCAGCGCTCGACCTGCCGGGCCCAGCCCCCAAGGCCGGCATAGGCGAGCGCGAGTCCGATCGCGACCCCGGTGCCATTGGCGACCAGGTCGGCGGACTCCGCGAGGCGCGTCTCGGTGAGCGCGGCCTGCGCCACCTCCACCGCAATGCCGAGCCCGAAGCTCAGGATCCCCGCGATCAGGTAGCGCGAACGTTCGAGCAGCCCCGCGAACCAGAGCGTCAGCGAACCGTAGGCGACGGCGTGCAGCGCCTTGTCCCACAGCGTGAGAGGTAACGACTCGATCAGCGGCCCCGGGACCAGGCTCCCGGCCACGACGATCGCGCTGAGCAGGACGCCGCCCGAGATCCAGGCGCGCCGGTAGGCCAGGTTGAGCATCAGGGGGCGGCGGCGCCGACCACGTCCACGCCCGGCGGCGGCTCGAAGCGGAACAGGGAGGCCGGCACGGGGGGATTGCGCTGGATGCCGGAGAAGTCGATCGCAGTGACCTGGCCCAGGCGGTCGGTGAGTTCCATGCGCACCAGCTCGCCCCCGCGCAACGCGAGGCGCACGCGCCGGAAGTCGGTGTCCTGCCTCCGGGGCGTCAGGGCGATCCAGTCGAGGCCGTCGCTGTCGGAATCATCCTCGACCACGAACGCCTCGCCCACCCGGCCCTGCCCGGTCAGCAGCATGGCCGGCGTGGTGGACAGCGTCTGCGACACGGGCCGTACGGTGACCTGCTCCAGTTCCTCGTCGTAGAGCCAGAGCGTGGCGCCATCGCTCACCAGCAGCTGGCCGGCCGGCTCGCGGTAATCCCAGCGGAAGCGGCCGGGCTTCTGCAGCGTGAGCGTGCCGGAAGCACGTTCGCGCACGCGGCCGTCCGCGTCGGACACTTCCTGGACGAACTCGGCGCGAAGGGTGCTCACGCCGGACAGATAGCGGTCGAGCCGCTGCTCCGCCGAAGAAGCAGCGACCACGGGCGTCGCGAGCAGGGTCAGCGGAAGCACTGCGGCGAGCGGCCGCAGGAGACGGGTGAACATCGCGTCAGTCCTCGGGTGGGGCGGCGACCAGGACTTCGCGGCTGCCGTTCGGCTGCAGCGGCCCGACGAGGCCGGCCGCCTCCATGGTCTCGACGAGCCGTGCGGCCCGGTTGTAGCCGATCTTGAGCCGGCGCTGGATGCCGGACACGGACGCCTTGCGCGACTCGGTGACGATGCGCACCGCCTCGTCGTACAGCGGGTCCTGCTCGCCGGCGTCCTCGCCGCCCTCGCCCGCCTCGCCACCCTCGTCCGGCAGCCCGGGCACAGGCCCCTTCGGACCCGAGAGCACCTCGTCCACGTAGATGGGCTCCACGCTCGAGCGCAGGGAACTGACGACGCGGTGGACCTCCTGGTCCGACACGAAGGCGCCGTGGATGCGCGTCGGAACGGACGTGCCCGGCGGCACGAACAGCATGTCGCCGTGGCCGAGCAGCGATTCCGCGCCGCTCTGGTCGAGGATGGTCCTCGAATCGACCTTGGCCGACACCTGGAACGCGATGCGCGCCGGGATGTTGGCCTTGATCAGGCCCGTGATCACGTCCACGGACGGGCGCTGGGTCGCGAGGATCAGGTGGATCCCCGATGCGCGCGCCTTCTGGGCGAGGCGCGCGATGAGTTCCTCGACCTTCTTGCCGACGATCATCATCAGGTCGGCCAGTTCGTCTATGACGACCACGATGTAGGGCAGCGGCTGCAACGCGGGCACGGACCCCTCGTGCTTGCCGGCCCGCGCCAGCGCTTCGACGAGCGGGTCCGGCATGGGCTTGCCGGAGTCGTGCGCCTCGCGGATCTTGCGGTTGAAGCCGGCCAGGTTGCGCACGCCGACCGCCGCCATGAGCTGGTAGCGGCGATCCATCTCCACTACGCACCAGCGCAGCGCGTTCGCGGCCTGCTTCATGTCGGTGACGACCGGCGCCAGCAGGTGCGGGATGCCCTCGTAGACCGACAGCTCCAGCATCTTCGGGTCCACCATGATCAGGCGGACCTGCTCGGCGGTGCTCTTGTAGAGGAGCGACAGCACCATCGCGTTGATGGCGACCGACTTGCCCGAGCCCGTCGTGCCCGCGATCAGCAGGTGCGGCATACGCGCGAGGTCGGCGACCATCGGCGCGCCGCCGATGTCCTTGCCGAGCGCGAGCGTGAGCGGCGATGCCATCTCGTCGTAGGCGCGCGACTTGATGATCTCGCCGAGCGTCACGATCTCGCGCCGCTCGTTCGGGATCTCGAGGCCGACGACCGCCTTGCCCGGGATGATCTCCACCACGCGCACGCTGATGGCGGACAGCGAGCGCGCGAGGTCCTTCGAGAGGGTGCTGATCTGGCTGACCTTCACGCCCGGCGCGGGCTTGAGCTCGAAACGGGTCACGACAGGGCCCGGCTGGACCGCCACGACCTCCACGTCGATGCCGAAGTCCTTGAGCTTGATCTCGACGAGGCGGGACAGCGCCTCGAGCGCCTCGGGAGAGTAGCTCTGCTCGCGGGCCGGCGGGTCGTCCAGCAGCTTGAGTTCCGGCAGGTCCTTGGCGGCGGGCTTGGAGAACAGCGCCACCTGGCGCTCCTTCTCCACGCGCTCGCTCTTTTCGACGACCGCCGGCGCGGGCGGCTCGATCTTCGGCGGCGTGCGCGCGGCCGACTTGCGCTTCTCCTCGCGCACCACGGCCTCGCGCTGCTGCTTGAGCTCGCGGCCCGCCGCCTGGTCCCGCGCGGTGCCGAAACGCTCGCGCGCGGCATCCAGCGCGCGCAGCGCGTGATGGCCCAGCCAGTCGGCGACAGTGATCCAGGACACGCCCGTGAACAGCTGCACGCCTGCGAACCACAGCGCCAGCAGCAGCAGCGTCGCGCCCAGGAAGGACAGGCCGGACGCGAGGCCCTCGCCGACGAGGCTGCCGAGCACGCCGCCCGCGGTGGACGGCAGGACGCCCGGCGCGAAGTGCAGCGTGGCCAGGCCGCAGCTCGTGACCAGGGCGAGCACGAGGCCCACGGCCCGCAGGGCGACCGTGCTCCGCCGTGCCTCGCCGCCGTCGGGCTTCTTGAAGGCAAGCCACGCACTGAAGCCGATCGCCACCGGGAACAGGAAGGCGGGGCGGCCGAAGAGCATGAACAGCACGTCGGCGATCCAGGCGCCGAACGGCCCGATCAGGTTGCCGACGCGGCCGGGCTCACCCGTGTAGCTGAAGCTGCGGTCCGACGGGTCGAAGCTCGCGAGCGCCAGGGCCAGCACCAGGGCCACGGCGGCGAGCACCCAGAAGGCTCCCTCGCGCAGGCCGCGCACCACGGCGGGCTCGAGCGGCCTGGACTCTTCCCGGGCGTCGGCGGCGGCTCGCGACACGATATGAACCCCTGCGTGAAATAGACGTTATAAGGGATTGAGAATAATGGAAAAGACAGGCAGCGTACAGGCTGGCGGGTTCCCCGGGCGGCGCGCCGCGCGGACGCCTCCTCTGGAGGCTTTCATCGGGCGCCCCGCTCACCTAGCATTGCGCGTCCCGGCATCGGCCGATGCCCTGTCCGCGAACGGAAAATCATACATGACGGCCTCTCGGCACATCCGCCTGCTCATCCTCGGCTCCGGGCCTGCCGGCTACACGGCCGCGGTCTATGCCGCGCGCGCCAACCGCTCCCCGGTCCTCGTCACCGGCCTCGAACCCGGCGGCCAGCTGATGACGACGACGGAAGTGGACAACTGGCCGGGTGACGTCGAGGGACTGCTCGGCCCGGCGCTGATGGAACGCATGCGCCGCCACGCCGAGCGCTTCGGCGTCGAGATCGTCAACGACCACATCAACGCCGTGGACCTCGGAAAGCGCCCGTTCGAGCTCGTCGGCGAATCCGGTCGCTACACCTGCGACGCGCTGATCATCGCGACCGGCGCCTCCGCACGGTACCTTGGACTCGACTCCGAGGCGAAGTTCCGCGGCCGCGGCGTGTCCGCCTGCGCCACCTGCGACGGTTTCTTCTACCGCGGGCAGGACGTGGCGGTCGTCGGCGGCGGAAACACCGCCGTCGAGGAGGCCCTGTACCTGTCGAACCTCGCCTCGCACGTGACACTGATCCACCGCCGCGACAGGCTGCGCTCGGAGAAGATCCTCCAGGACCGCCTGTTCGCGCTCGAGCGCGAAGGCAAGGTCAGCCTGCTGTGGAACCACGTCGTGGACGAGGTGCTCGGCGACGACACCGGCGTCACCGGCGTGCGCGTCAAGAACGTTCAGGACGGGACTGCGCGCGAGGTGAAGGTGCCGGGACTGTTCATCGCCGTCGGCCACACGCCGAACACGCAGATCTTCGCGGGCCAGCTCGACATGCGCGGCGGCTACATCGTGGTGAAGACCGGCCTCGACGGGGACGCCACTGCCGCCAGCGTGCCGGGGGTCTTCGCCGCCGGCGACGTGGCGGACCACGTCTACCGCCAGGCCATCACCTCGGCCGGCTCGGGCTGCATGGCGGCCCTCGACGCGGACCGCTACCTCGAGCGATTCGACCGCGAAGGATGATCCGCGCGCGCGTCCTCGACTCCATCGAGGAGGTCGCGGCGCGCGACTGGAACGCGCTCGATCTCGGCGGCCGCCCATTCCTGCGCCACGAGTTCCTCGCCGCCGCCGAGCTGTCGGGGTCGGCGACGCCGGCGACCGGCTGGACGCCGGCGCACGTGGTGGCGAGCGACCCGCAAGGCCTGGCCGGCGCGATGCCGCTGTACCTCAAGTCCCACTCCTGGGGCGAGTTCGTCTTCGACTTTGCCTGGGCCCGCGCCTACGAGCGCCACGGCCTGCCCTACTATCCGAAGCTCGTCTGCGCCGCGCCGTTCACGCCGGCGAGCGGCCCCCGGCTGCTGGTGCGGCCCGGGACCGATGCGTACCGGGTGCGCCACGCGCTGCTCGCCGCGGCGCGGGACTTCGCCGAGGCCCGCGGGCTGTCCTCGCTGCACGTGCTGTTCGCCGGCGACGATGACCGCGAGTTCCTGCAGGCGTCGGGCTTCATGGCGCGCCTCGACTGCCAGTTCCATTGGCGCAACGAGGGCTACGGCGACTTCGAGGACTTCCTGGCGGGATTCACGGCCGAGAAGCGCAAGAAGGCCCGCCGCGAGCGCCGCCGCGCCGAGGAGGCCGGCCTGAGCTTCCTCGAGCTCACCGGCGCGGACCTCGACGCCACGCGCCTCGCCATCGTCTATGCCCTGCATGCTCGAACCTTCGCCCAGCGCGGCAACCCGCCCTACTTCACGCCGGACTTCTTCCGGCGGCTGGCCGCAGCCCTGCCCGAGGCGGTCATGGTCAAGCTCGCCGTGGACCGGCACGGCGAGGCGGTCGCCTGCGCGGTGTTCCTGCGCGGCGAGGACACCCTCTACGGCCGCTACTGGGGCGCGGCCGCCGATCACCACAGCCTGCACTTCGAGGCCTGCTACCACCAGGGAATCGAGTACTGCATCCGCGAGGGCCTGGCGCGCTTCGAGCCCGGCACGCAGGGCGAGCACAAGATCGCGCGGGGATTCGCCCCGACGCCGGTCTGGTCCCTGCACGACCTGCGCCATCCGGCCTTCCGCGACGCGATCGGCGGCTACCTCGAGCGGGAACGCGCCGCGGTCGGCGAGTACATGCAGGCCGCGGCGGCGCACGTGCCCTTCCGGCGCGCCGCGGCCGAAGCTACGCTCGAGCTCGATGCTGCCGATCCCGACGCTCGCGCCGACTGACCCCCCGCAGGCCCTGCCTCCGGTGTCGCGGGCCCTCGCCGAGCCGAACGGCCTGCTCGCGATCGGCGGGTCGCTCTCGCCCGACTGGCTGGTCCACGCCTATCGCCAGGGGGCATTCCCCTGGTTCGGGCGGGGCCAGCCGATACTGTGGTGGTCGCCCGACCCGCGCGCCGTGCTGTTCCCCGCCGAGTTCCGCCGCGCCCGCAGCCTCAGGCGCAGCATCCGCTCCCGCGGCTACGAGACCCGCCTCGATGGCGCCTTCGACGAGGTCCTGACGGGCTGTGCGGCCCCCCGGGCGGGCCAGCCGGACACCTGGATCACGGCCGCCATGCGCCGCGCCTACGGCGCCCTGAACCGCCTCGGCCTGGCGCATTCCGTCGAGACCTGGCGCGACGGCCAGCTGGTGGGCGGCCTGTATGGCGTGGCCCTCGGCGGGGTTTTCTTCGGCGAATCCATGTTCTCGCGGGACACCGACGCCTCGAAGGTGGCGCTTTCCCGGCTGGTGGACGAGTGCCTCGCCCGGGGGGTCGAACTGATCGACTGCCAGCAGCCCACCGACCATCTCGCCAGCCTGGGCAGCCGCCCGATCCCCCGCGCCGAGTTCACCAGCCTGCTGGAGCGGCTCGCCGATCCGGCCCGCGACCTGTGGCGTCCGTGAGACAGCCCCTGCTGCCGGGTTTGCGTGCCGCCAGTCGCTGCGGCACAATCCGCGCGCCATTTCCTACGGCTGAAAGGCGGAATGTCCAAAGAAGACGCGATCCAGATGGAGGGCGAGGTGGTCGACACCCTGCCCAACACCACGTTCCGGGTGAAGCTTGCCAACGGTCACGTCGTGACCGCACACATCTCCGGCAAGATGCG
Source organism: Steroidobacteraceae bacterium (assembly GCA_025458865.1). Lineage (GTDB taxonomy): Bacteria > Pseudomonadota > Gammaproteobacteria > Steroidobacterales > Steroidobacteraceae > SG8-30. The sequence goes on from JALORP010000052.1 coordinate 16,912, forward strand.
CAAGAACTACATCCGCATCCTGACGGGCGACACCGTGACCGTCGAACTGACGCCCTACGACCTCAGCAAGGGCCGCATCGTCTACCGCGCGCGCTGATCGCCCCGCTCAGCCGATCAGCTCCGGCTCGCGGGCCGCGCGACACAGCAGCGCCAGGCGGTCCTCCTTATCGTCGAGCGTGACACGGACGCTGCCGCCTCCCGCGAGGCGGCCGAACAGCAGCTCCTCGGCGAGCGGCCGCTTGACGTGCTCCTGGATGACGCGGGCCATCGGCCGCGCGCCCATCTTCGGGTCGTAGCCCTTCGCGGCGATCCAGGCGCGCGCCGTGTCGTCGATCGTGAGCGTCACGCCCTTGCTCTCCAGCTGGGCCTCGACCTCGACGATCAGCTTGTCCACCACGCGCTCGATGGTGCGCGGGTCGAGCGGCTGGAACTGGATGACCGCGTCCAGGCGGTTGCGGAACTCCGGCGAGAACATGCGTCGGATCGCCTCCATGCCGTCGGTGCTGTGGTCCTGCGGCGCGAAGCCGATGCCGGGACGGCTCATCTCGAAGGCGCCGGCGTTCGTCGTCATCACGATGATGACGTGCCGGAAGTCCGCCTTGCGGCCGTTGTTGTCGGTGAGCGCGCCGTGGTCCATCACCTGCAGCAGGAGGTTGAACACGTCCGGGTGCGCCTTCTCGATCTCGTCGAGCAGCAGCACGCTGTGCGGGTGCTTGGTGATCGCCTCCGTGAGGAGCCCACCCTGGTCGAAGCCGACGTAGCCGGGCGGCGCGCCGATGAGCCGCGACACGGTGTGCCGCTCCATGTACTCGGTCATGTCGAAGCGGATGAACTCGACGCCGAGGGCGATGGCGAGCTGGCGCGTGACCTCCGTCTTGCCGACGCCGGTCGGGCCCGCGAACAGGAACGAGCCGACCGGCTTGCGCTCCGCCCCGAGCCCCGCGCGGGTCATCTTGATGGCCGAGCAGAGCGCATCGATGGCCGGGTCCTGGCCGTAGATCACCAGCTTGAGGTTCCGGTCGAGGTTCTTCAGCACCTCCCGGTCGGACATGGACACGTTCGCGGGCGGGATGCGCGCCATGCGCGCGACCACCGCCTCGACCTGCTCGACCCCGATCACGCGGTCGCGGCCCTCCACCGGCTTGAGCCGCAGCGCGGCGCCGGCCTCGTCCACCACGTCGATGGCCTTGTCCGGCAGGTGGCGGTCGCCGATGTGCCGCTGGGCGAGCTCGGCCGCCGCCGCGAGGGCCTCGTCCGTGTAGCGCACCCCGTGGTGCTCCTCGAAGCGCGAGCGAAGGCCCTTCAGGATCTCGATGGTCTCGGGCACGGTCGGCTCGACCACGTCGATCTTCTGGAAGCGCCGCGCGAGCGCATGGTCCTTCTCGAAGATGCCCCGGTATTCCTGGTAGGTGGTCGAGCCGATGCAGCGCAGCTCGCCGCTGGCGAGGACCGGCTTGATCAGGTTCGAGGCGTCCATGACGCCGCCGGAGGCCGCGCCCGCGCCGATGACCGTGTGGATCTCGTCGATGAAGAGCACCGCGCCAGGCTGCTTGCGAAGCTCGGTCACCACGGCCTTGAGGCGCTTCTCGAAGTCGCCGCGGTACTTGGTGCCGGCGATCAGCGCGCCCATGTCGAGCGAGTAGAGGGTGCTGTCCGACAGCACGTCCGGCACCTTGCCCTCCACGATGAGCCGCGCGAGGCCCTCGGCGATCGCGGTCTTGCCGACCCCCGCCTCGCCCACGTACAGCGGGTTGTTCTTGCGTCGGCGGCAGAGGATCTCGATGGTGCGCTCGACCTCGAGCTGGCGGCCGATCAGCGGGTCGATCCGGCCCTCGGAGGCGAGCTTGTTGAGGTTGGTGCAGTACTTCTCGAGGGCGCTGCCGCCGGAATCGGCTTCCCTCTCGCCGTCCCCGGCCTCGGGCTTCTCCTGCTCGCGGGACTCGCCGCCGCGCGGCAGCCCGTGCGACACGTAGTTGACGACGTCGAGCCGGGCGATGTCCTGCAGCGAGAGCAGGTAGGCCGCGTGCGACTGCTTCTCGCTGAAGATCGCGACCAGCACGTTGGCGACCGATACTTCCTTGCGGCCGCTCGACTGGACGTGGAACACGGCCCGCTGGAGGACGCGCTGGAAGCCCAGCGTCGGCTGGACCTCGCGGTCGTCGTCGGCCGGCAGGCGCGGCGTGGTGTCGTCGATGAACTTCTCGAGGTCGCGGCGCAGGCGAGCGAGATCGGCCCCGCAGGCCTGCAGGATCTCGCGCACCTTCGGCGTGTCCAGGATGCCGAGCAGCAGGTGCTCGACCGTCATGTACTCGTGGCGCTGGTCCCGCGCGCGCTGGAAGGACTCGTTCAGGCAGTATTCGAGTTCACTGGAAAGCACTCAGGCCTCCTCCATCGTGCACAGCA
>JALORP010000053.1 GCA_025458865.1 Steroidobacteraceae bacterium
CATCAGGAAGCCGGTCTCGCCGTTGCGCAACAGGAACTTGATGCGCTCGTTCTCGTCCTCGGGCTTGCCGAAGCCGGACAGCTGGAAGATGCGCCAGGGCTTCGTGCGGTAGCCGGCGGGGAAACAGCCGCGATGGAAGGGCGGCTGACCGGGCAGCACGGCCATGGCTTCGACATGGCCCGGGGGCACGTCCGCCGGGCCGTAGGCGGCCTTGAGCGGGATACCCGAGCGGCTCGTGTACTCGTCAGGCTGGCTGGGGTGGTTGTCCATGTATTCTCGGCCCGTTTAGGCCCCACCGGGTGCGGGTGATTCTACTAGGCGTAAAAAAAATTTACCACAAGACGTTTTGAAGGATCTATAGTCAAGGAAGACATGCGGCGCACGCATGCGGCGCCGTGGCTGCACCCTTCCTGCGAGGCGAGAGACGATGAATCGAGGCGAGGTGACGGGGCTGTTCTCGGTCGAGGGCAAGGTCGTGCTCATCACCGGCGGCTCCAGCGGCATCGGCCGCATGATGGCCGAGACGTTCCTGGCCGCGGGCGCGCGCGTCTACGTCACCGGGCGTGACGCCGGCCGGCTGGAGGCGACCTGCGCCGAGCTCGGCCTCGCCGGCGAGAGCCACGGCCTCGCGGGCGACCTCGCGACCCCGGAGGGACTCGCCGCGGTCGTCGACGGCCTGCGCGCGAGGGAGCAGCGGCTGCACGTGCTCGTCAACAATGCCGGGGCGACCTGGGGTACCGCGCTCGAGAAGTTCCCCTCGTCGGCGTTCGAGCCCGTGATGGCGCTCAACGTTCGGGTGCCGTTCGAGCTCGTGCAGAAGCTCCTGCCCGAGCTCGAGGCCGCGGCGACGCCGGACGACCCGGCCCGCGTCATCAACATCGGCTCCGTCTACGGCGTCACGACCCACGTGATGAATGCCTACTCCTACGCCGCCAGCAAGGCGGGCATCCACCAGCTCACGCGCGTGCTGGCGCGCGAGCTCGCGCCCCGCAGGATCCTGGTGAACGCGATCGCGCCAGGGCTCTTTCCGTCCCGCATGACGGCCTTCGCGCTCAAGGACGAGGCCCGCCGGGCCGGCCTGCTGGCCGGGATCCCGCTCGGCCGGGCCGGCGGCACCGGGGACGCCGGCGGGCTCGCGCTCTTCCTGTCGTCGCGCGCCAGCGCCTACGTGACCGGCGCCATCATCCCGCTCGACGGCGGCCTGCTGGCCAACGCCTGAGGGGTGATCGCATGCCCGGCGCGTTCCGCACGATCAGGGTCGAGAGCCGGGAGGGCGCGGACTGGCTGACCCTGGACCGTCCCGACAGCCTCAACGCGCTCGACGAGGCGATGATCGGGGAACTCGGCGGGTACTTCGAGGCTGCCGCGGCGCGGCCCGAGCTGCGGGTGATCGTCCTGCGCGGCGCCGGGCGGAGCTTCTGCGCCGGCCTCGACATCCGCGACGTCGCCCGCCGCCTCGAGGGGCTCGGCACGGCCGGCATCTACGCGGTGCAGCGCTCGCTCAGCCGGATCATCGTCGCCATGCGCCGTTGCCCGCAGCCGGTCGTGGCGCTGGTACAGGGCGCGGCGAGCGGCGGCGGCTTCGCGCTGGCGCTCGCCGCCGACATCCGCATCTGCACGCGGGATGCGCGCATGAACGCGGCCTTCATCAAGGTGGGGCTGTCCGGCTGCGACGTCGGCGTGAGCTACCTGCTCCCGCGGCTCGTCGGCGCCTCCGTGGCCGCCGAGCTGATGATGACAGGGCGTTTCCTCGACGCCGCCCGCGCGGAGAGGCTCGGTCTAGTGTCGACGGTCGTTGATCCCGCCGGGCTCGACGCGGCCGGCGAGGCGCTCGCCCAGGAGCTGCTGGCGGCGAGTCCGCTGGCCCTGGCAATGACCAAGCAGGGCATCGAGGCGAACCTCGGCGCCGCCAGCCTGGAGGCGGCCGTCGCGCTGGAGGACCGCCAGCAGGCGCTGCTGTGCCACGCGCCCGAGTTCGCCGCCGCCCTGCGGGCGTTCCTCGGCCGCGGCTGACCCTGGGGGCCGGGCGGCGCCGCGGTGCGTTTACCGGGATTTAGAAAAATAAACTCTCGGTAGATTTTTCATCCCGTGCGATTCTATACTCGGCCGGCAGCGCGAACGACCGCCGCGCGTCGTCGGCGGAGGTCGCGCTCGAGGGGGTCCGTCATGAAGAGCGAGTCGAATCTGTTCCTGGCGGCGCTGCTGGCGCTGCCCGCTTCCGCCGGTGCGGCCGTGCCCGCGCCGCAGCCGCCGCCGGCGGCGACCGCGGAGAAGTCCTCCGTGCTGGAGGAGGTGCTCGTCACCGCGCGGAGGCGCGGCGAGGAGAGCCTGCAGAACGTGTCCATCGCCGTCTCGGTGCTGTCGGAGGATGCCCTCCGCGAGGCCGGGATCGTCGAGTTCGCGGAGGTGGCCGCGAGGACGCCGAGCTTCACCTTCCAGGAGCAGATCGGCAACCAGCAGGAAGTGGTCGTGCGCGGCATCGGCACGCTTCGCCTCACCGGTTCGGCCGCCGAGCCGTCCGTCGGCACGTTCATCGACGAGGTCTACGTCGGCCGCCGTGGCACCGCCACGCCGCCGATGTTCGACCTGCAGCGAGTCGAGGTCGTGCGCGGCCCGCAGGGCACGCTGTACGGCAAGAACGTGGTGGGCGGCGCCGTCAACCTAATTACCGCGCCGCCGTCGTTCGAGACGAGCGGCCGTGCCTCGCTGTCCTACGGCCAGTACGACGTCCGCGGCGGCCAGGATATGCTGGGCGCCGAGGCGTATGTCACCGGCGGCCTTTCGGACACCGTGGCCGGGCGCCTGGCGGTGCAGTACCGCGAGCATGACGGCTACTCCTACAACATCGTCCGCGACGAGGTGCTGGACGAGTACCAGGGCTACGCGGTCCGGGGGTCGCTGCTGATCCAGCCGAGCGACCGCCTCGACATCCGCCTGACCGGCGACTTCAGCCACAACGAGGGCACCGGCCAGTCGCGCAAGCCCGAGGACGACCCGACGATTCCAGGGCTCGGCGCGACGCTCTCGGGGGGGCTGCGCTCGCCGGATCCGCGCGTCAGCGAGTCGCCGTGGAGCCAGTGGGAGGACCGCGACACGCTTGGCCTGACCGCGAGGGTCGACTACCGCCTCGAGAGCGGCCCGACGCTCACCTACCTCGGCGCCTACCGCGACGGCGACTTCGAGGGACGCTACTCGCTCGTGGGCATCACCTCGCCGCCGTCGCTGACCGACGCGGCCAACGGCCAGGTGGAGACCTACGAGGCCATCACGCAGGACCTGCGCCTGTCGTCAGCGGACGGCGCCCTGCGCTGGGTCGCCGGCCTGTACTACCTGCGCGAGGAGACGGACGTCATCGACAACAGCATCGCGACGAGCTTCCTGTCGATCCTCGGGCCCGGCAGCGTCGGCGACATCCTGGACGGCGAGCTGCTGTACGAGCAGACGAACGTGACCACGAGCTACGCCGTCTACGGCGAGCTCAACTGGGACTTCGCCGAGCGCCTCACCCTCACGGTGGGCGGCCGGTACACCTGGGACGACAAGGACTACGACAACCGCTCGGAGTGCCTCGACTTCGGCGCGCAGGACGACTTCATCTTCTGCGTCGCGCCGCTCGGCGCCGAATTCTGGGACATCAGCACCAGCCGCGACTGGAGCGAGTTCACGCCGAAGGTCGGCCTGGACTGGCGCCTGAGTGGCGACGCGCTGCTCTACCTGAGCGCGGCCAAGGGCTTCAAGGGCGGCGGCTGGCAGGGCAAGCCCGGCACCGAGGCGGCGGCGCTCGCCTCCTATGATCCGGAGACCGCCTGGACCTACGAGGCCGGCGCGAAGACGCAGTGGGCCGATGGACGCCTGCGCCTCAACCTGGCCGTCTTCTACACGAACTTCGACGACCTTCAGGTCGAGCAGCTCGACGACACCGGGCTCACGCTGATCATCGACAACGCCGCCAGCGCCAAGATCAAGGGCGTCGAGCTAGAGACGGTGTTCGCGCCGGTGCCTGCGGTGCAGCTGTGGCTCAGCGGCTCCTACATCGACTCGGAGTACGAGGACTTCATAGACTCCAGCGGCGCGGACCTCTCGGGCAACTCGCTCGCGCGCACTCCGGAGATCATGCTGAACGTCGGCGGGAGCTTCAGCGCGTCGGTGTCGGACTCGCTGACCCTGCGCGGACGCCTGGAGTACAGCTGGCAGGACGAGATGCCTTGGGGCGTCGAGAACACCGTCTACGAAGGCAGCTACGGCCTGCTCGACGCGCGCCTGAGCCTCGGCTCCAGCGACGGCCGCTGGGAAGCCGCCCTGTACGGCAAGAACCTCAGCGACGAGCTGTATCGGGTCGACGTGATCCCGTTCCTGGGCGACGTGTTCGCGCGCTACGCGCCGCCGCGCAGCTACGGCCTGCAGCTGACGACGAACTTCTGATGGCGGCAGGGTTGCGTCCGGCACGGAATCGAAGGTCGCGCAGGCCGGTGCCGCAGGCTGACGGCCGTCGGCGCGCCGCCGCGGGTCGCTAGGCCGATGCGTGCCCCTCGGATCTGCGGCGTCGTGCCGATGAAGCCGGTCGCCTCGGCGAAGTCGAGGCTCGCCGCCGCGCTGCCGCCGGAGGCCCGCGCCGCGCTGGTGCGCGCGATGGCCGCCGACGTGCTCGATGCGATGGTGTCGAGCCGGCGGCTGGAGCAGGTCGTCGTCGTCACCTCCGACCGCTCCCTCGGCGCGCTGGCCGCCGAACGGGGCTGCCTGGTGGCGCCGGAGCGGGTGCCCGGCGGGCTTAACTGCCAGCTCGAGGCGGTCGCCGAGGCGCTGGAGCTGGAGGGCTTCGACACCATGCTGGTCGTGCCGGCCGACGTTCCCTGCCTCCGGCCGGCCGACGTCTGCCGACTGCTCGAGGCGCACGCCGGCGGCGTCACCGCGTGCGTTTCCGCGATTGACCGGGGAACCAACGCGCTCGTGGCGTCTCCGCCCGGCGCGGTACCGATGCTCTTTGGCCCGGGAAGCGGCCCGCGCCACCTCGAGGCGTGCAGGTCCCGTGGCGTCGCCGCGGGCGAGCTCGCCATCGACGGGCTGCGCGACATCGACCGTCCCGCCGACCTTGCATGGTTGGACGAGGAGGGCGCCGGCACACGCAGTTGGGGCGTACTGCGCCGCCTTGGGCACCGCGAGCGGCAGTCCTTCGGCCGGGAGGCGGCCTGTGTCGCCTGACGGACACAGCCTCTCGCTCGACATCGACGAGCTCGAGCGACTCGGGCAGCTGCCGCTCGCCGAGCTGATGGCTGCCGCCGCGGCGCTGCGCGACCACGGCCACGGCGACCTCGTGTCCTGGTCGCGGAAGGTATTCATTCCCCTGACGCGCCTGTGCCGGGACTCGTGCCACTACTGCACCTTCGCCGCGCCCCCCTCGCCCGGAGACGCGGCGTACCTCGATCCGGAGGAAGTGCTGGGGATCGCCCGCGCGGGCGCCGCGCACGGCTGTAAGGAGGCCCTGTTCACCCTCGGCGACAAGCCGGAACTGCGCTACCGGGCCGCGCGCAGCGCGCTTGAGGCGATGGGCTTCGCCACTACCGTGGATTACGTCGAGGCCATGGCGCGCCGCGTGCTCGAGGAGACGGGCCTGCTGCCGCACGTCAACGCCGGCGTACTCGACATCGAGGACTACCGGCGGCTGCGTCGCGTTTCGCCCTCGATGGGCCTGATGCTCGAGAACGCCGCCCCGCGCCTCGCCGCGCGCGGCGGCCCGCACTTCGGCTCGCCGGACAAGCACCCCGCCGTCCGGCTCGCGTCCCTGCGAGCGGCCGGCGAGGCCCGCGTGCCGCTGACGACCGGCCTGCTGGTCGGCATCGGCGAGACGCGGCGCGAGCGGCTTGAGAGCCTGGTTGCGATCCGCGAGCTGCACGCGGCGTATGGCCACATCCAGGAAGTCATCGTCCAGAACTTCCTGCCCAAGCCGGATACGCGCATGCGCTACGCACCGGCGCCGCCCGCCGACGAGCTGCTGTGGACCATCGCCATGGCCCGGATCGTGCTGGGTCCCGGCATGGGCATCCAGGCGCCGCCCAACCTCAATGCCGGCCGCCTCGGTCAACTGGTCGCGGCCGGCATCGACGACTGGGGCGGCGTCTCGCCCGTCACGGTCGACCACGTGAACCCCGAGTCGCCGTGGCCGGTCCTCCGGGACCTCGAGGAGCAGACGACCCGCGCCGGCAAGGTCCTGGTCGAGCGCCTGACGGTCCGGCCGCCATTCGTGCGCGACGTGCGGACCTGGGTCGACGACGGCCTGCGCGGTCGCGTGCTGGGGCTTGCGGACGCTTCGGGCCTCGCCCGTGGAGACGGCTGGATGCCGGGCTCGGCCGCGGCGCTGCCGGGCCTGCCGCGACCGCGTGCCGGCGTCGCGGGTCCGCGGAACTCGCCGCTGCACATCGTGCTCGATCGCGCGGCCGCCGGCCGCGAGCTCGACTGGCGGGACGTCGCGCGGCTCCTGGAGGCCCGCGGCGACGCCTGCGTCGACGTCCTCGCGACCGCCGACCGGCTGCGGGCCGCGACCTGCGGGGAGCGCGTCTCCTACGTCGTCAACCGCAACATCAACTACACCAACGTCTGCACGTACAAGTGCTCGTTCTGCGCGTTCTCGAAGGGCCGCATCCACGCCGCCCTGCGCGGCGCGCCGTACCTCGTCGGCCTGGAGGAGATCGAGCGCCGCAGCGCCGAGGCCTGGGCGCGCGGCGCGACCGAGGTCTGCATGCAGGGCGGGATCCACCCGTCGTTCGACGGCCGCACCTATCTCGAGATCTGCAAGGCGGCGCGGCGCGGCGCGCCACGCATCCACGTGCACGCGTTCTCGCCGCTCGAGATCACCCACGGCGCCGCGACGCTGCGCATGCCGGTCGGCGAGTACCTTCTGATGCTCAGGGAGCACGGCCTCTCGACCCTGCCGGGAACGGCCGCGGAGATCCTCGACGACGATGTGCGTGCGGTGATCTGTCCCGACAAGCTCTCCTCGCGGCAGTGGCTCGACGTCGTGGAGACGGCCCACCGAGTCGGCATCCGCACGACGTCGACCATGATGTTCGGCCACGTGGATACGCCCGGCCACTGGGCCCGCCACCTGCTCGCGCTGCGCGAACTGCAGGCACGCACCGGCGGCCTGACCGAGTTCGTGCCGCTGCCGTTCGTGCCGATGGAGGCGCCGCTGTTCCGCCGGGGCCACGCCCGCAGTGGCCCGACGTTCCGCGAGGTGCTCCTGGTGCACGCCGTGGCGCGCCTAGTACTGCACCCGCTGGTCACCAACATCCAGGCGTCATGGCCCAAACTGGGCGCGGCGGGCGCCGCCGCGTTGCTGGACGCGGGCGCGAACGACCTCGGCGGGACCCTCATGAACGAATCCATCTCGCGCGCCGCGGGCGCGGCCCACGGCGAGGAGTTCCCCCCGGCCGATATCGAGGCCATGATCCGTTCCCGCGGCCGCGAGCCGTGGCAGCGGACGACGCTGTACGCAGCAGCGCCGGCCGGCCAGCAACGGCGCGCGTTCGCGGCCGGGCCGCTGGCGCCGCCCGTGGTGGAGAGCGCGCGGCCGGCGCGCACGCAGCGCGGTCGGCCGGCCGAAACGAGCATTTCAAGCAGGATAACCTCATGAACGAACTCGACCAGTACGACGCCCTGGGCCTCGCCGGCCTGGTCAGATCGGGCAGACTCGGCGCGGCCGAGCTGCTCGAAGCCTTCATCGCGCGCGTCGAGGCGCGCAACCCGTCGGTCAACGCCGTCGTGCGACGGATGTACGACGAGGCGCGGCGGGACATCGCGGCCGGCCTGCCCGACGGTCCCTTCAGCGGCGTGCCGTTCATGCTGAAGGACCTGCGCGCCGAGTACGGTGGCGTCCCGACGACCTCCGGCAGCCGCCTGTTCTGCGACAAGGTCGCGCGCGAGGACAGCGAGCTGGTCAGGCGGCATCGCCGGGCCGGTCTGGTGATCTTCGGCAAGACCAACACCTCGGAGTTCGGCTGTTGCCCGAGCACCGAGGGCACCCTGTTCGGCGCGACGCGCAACCCGTGGAATCGCGAACTCAGCGCCGGCGGCTCGAGCGGCGGGTCCGCGGCCGCGGTCGCGGCCGGTCTCGTGCCGCTCGCGCACGGCTCCGACGGCGGCGGTTCGATCCGCATCCCGGCCGCGTGCTGCGGCGTCTTCGGCTTCAAGCCTACGCGCGGCGTGAACCCCGCCGGCCCGGTCTTCGGCGAGGCGTGGAACGGCCTCAGCGCCGAGCACGCGCTGACCCGCAGCGTGCGCGACAGCGCGGCGCTGCTAGACGCGACGCGCGGGCCCGCGCCTGGCGACCCATACTGCGGCCCGACCTTCGAGCGCAGCATGCTTGAGGAGGTAGGCCGCAGCCCCGGCAGGCTCAGGGTGGCCGTGCAGCGCCACGCGCTCTCGGGTGCGCCGGTCCACGCCGACTGCGTCGCCGCGGTCGACGAGTGCGCGAAACTTCTCGAGGACCTCGGCCACCACGTCGAGGAAGGGGTGCCGAGCTACGACGTGGCGCGGATCGGCGCGGCCTACCCGCTGGTCATCGCGGCGAACGTGCAGGCGGCCATCGACGAGTACTCGGAGGCGACCGGCATTACGCCGGGCCCGGAGCACGTCGACAACGTGATCGGGATCCTCGGGCGGATGGGGCACGACCGCAGCGCCGCCGACCTGGCGCGCGCCGTGTGGGCAATGCACGCCGTCGGCCGACAGGTCGCGCCGTTCTTCGGCCAGCACGACGTCGTGCTGACGCCCGTGGTGGCGACGCCGCCGCCGCCTATCGGCACGCTCGACACCTCTACGGACGACATCAAGGGCTACCTCGAGGCCGTCTTCCGGTTCATTCCCTTCACCGCGCTCGCCAACATCGCCGGCCTGCCGGCCATGGCCGTGCCGCTGCACTGGCGGCAGGACGGCCTGCCGATCGGCGTGCACTTCACCGCCGGCTTCGGCCGCGACGGGCTGCTCTTCAGCTTGGCCGCGCAACTCGAGGCCGCGCGGCCCTGGGCTGGCCGCCGCCCGCCGGCCGGCGGGCAGCAGCCGTGACCCCGCATCCCCACAGTCCCGTTCCCCGGAGTTCCACATGAAGTTCAGCATCGCCCCCGCCCTGCAGAAGCTGGTCAACGGCCGGCGCGTCCTCGACGTCGACGGCTTCCTCGCCGAGTGCCAGACTGCCGAGCGCTGCGGCTGGTTCGGCGCCTACACGGGCGAGAAGCACAACGGCGACACCACCTACACCACCAATCCCTTCCTGGCCTGCTCGCTCGGGCTCGCCAAGACCGACAAGCTGATGTTCGGCACCGCGGTCAGCGTGCTGCCGATCCATCACCCGGTCTCGGTCGCCGAGGACGCCTGCCTGCTCGACGCCATGTACCCGGGGCGCTTCCGCCTGACGACGGGCGCGGGCTACTTCACCGGTGACTACGAGCCCTTCGGCGTGTCGCTCGACGAGCGCCAGCACCGCATGGACGTCGGCATGGAGGTGATCGCGGCGCACCGGGCCGGCAAGCAGATGGACGTGCCGAGCCCCTGGGCCGGCAAGGTGCCGCCGCGCGACCCGGCCCTCGGCCCCGACCGCCTCGAGGTTTTCATCGGCGCGTGGAGCCCGGCGGGCGTGCGCCGCGCGGCGCACGACGCGGATGGCTGGGTCACCGACCCGATCCGCAGCGGCCGCTGGGAACAGCGCCTGGCCGAGATCTACCGCGAGGAATGCGACAAGCTAGGCAAGAAGCCGCGCATCGTGCTGTTCCGCGAGGCCTGGATCGATCGCACCGACGAAGCGGCCCGCGCGACCTACGGGCCGCACGTGCTTGGCTACTCGCGCGTCTACTTCGTGCGCGGCAACGCCTTCAACGAGCGCTTCGACCCCTGGCTCAAGGACGTGAAGTCGCCCGAGGACCTGACGCTCGACCACGCGCTCGAGGACCGCGTCCTTTGTGGGTCGCCGCAAACCTGGATCGAGCAGATCGAGAAGTGGCGCGAGGCCTTCGAGCCCGAGGAGATGCTGGTGCGCATGCGGCACTACCAGGGGCCGGACCTCGGCCCGACGCTCGAGGCGATCGAGCGCATCACCTCCGACGTGATCCCGAAGCTGCGATGAGCCCGAAGACGCGTTCCTTCAGCGTGCCGGTGAGCCGGCGGGCCGACGGCGAGCCGTGGCAGCTGCGATTCGTGGTGATCGAGGGCACGAGCCCGGGCCCGGCCACCGCCTTCGTCGCGGGGATCTTTGGCGACAAGCCCCTCGGCACGATGGCGCTGTGGGCGCTCGCGCGGCGGCTCGCGTCCGAGCCGGGCCTGTCCGGCTCCGTTATGCTGTGCCCTGCGGCGAACCCCTTCGCGCTCGAGGCGGGCACCCGCATCAGCCCCGACCACCTCTATCTCAACCGCGTGTTTCCCGGCGCGCCCCGCGGCTTCCTGACCCAGCAGATCGCGCACGCGCTGCTCGGCAAGCTGCGCGACTTCACGGACTGCCTCGTCGACCTGCACTCCGGGACGCCCGACATGGCGCTCTGGTATTCGTACGACTTCGGTGACGAGGAACTGTCCGCGTCCTTCGGGTACACGCCGGTCGTCACCCGGATGGCTCAGCCCGGGCAGCTCTCGAAAGCGTTCGTCGACGCCGGCGGCAGATCGGTGCTCGTCGAGTTCGGCGGCGGGGCGCTCGGCGACGTGGACGTCGGCGTCGAGGGTTGCCTCAACGTCCTGAGGTACCGGGGCCAGCTCGCGGGACGGGCCACGGGGCCGAAGACGGTCCCCGTCGTGGACGGCGACGTCTCGATCTACATGCCTTCGCACACGGGCGTGCTGACCTCGGTCTACCCGACATCGGCCGTCGGCAGCCGCGTGACCCCCGGGCCGGTCGCCTGGCTCGACTGTCCGGCCACCGGCGAGCGCCTCGAGGAGTTCCGCGCCGAGCGCGAGGGCGCGGTGCTGATGCTGGCCCGCGTCTCCCCGGCGATGGCGTCGCCGGGACAGTTCGGCGCGGCCATCGGTTACCCGAGCCGCGAGATTGCCGTGCCCGCGGCCTGAGCCGCTTGACACCGCGCCGCGAGGCGCTGCCAGGAGCCTGACATGCTGCCGCTGCTGTACGTGGTGAGGATGGACGTCGAGCCCGGATACCTCGACGAGTTCGTCAAGTGGTACGACACCCGCCACGGGCCCGACCTGATCGGCGCCGGCTTCTACAGCTGCAGCGCCTATCACTCGCGGGTCGGACAGCCTCTCATCTGCAACGTGTACGAGGTCCCGTCGCTCGAGGTCTTTTCGTCGGATGCCTACGTCGAGGTACGCAAACGCGACCGGCAGCTGACCGAGGAGGTGCTGCACAAGATCAGCAACCACTCGAACACGACCTACCGCCAGGAGGCGGTCGCCGGCGTCCCGGCCGCGGCGCTTCGGCCCGATCGCCGGCCGAGCCGGGCGGGCGCCGTCTGCGCGCCAGTCGTCTCGACGCTCAGGATGGACATCGCGGAAGGGTCTGTGCCCGCGTTCCGGGGCTGGTTCGAAGGCGACGAAGCCGCCCGCCTGGCGGAAAGGCCGGGTTTCCTGCGGGCGCGGCTGGCGCGGCAGGAGGGCAAGCACCCGCTCTTCCCGTCGAAGCAGGCGGAGTGGCTGCTGCTCACGGAGTGGGCCTCGCTCGACGATGCGGCGGCGGAGGGCGCGCCGGAGGAGGTCGCCGGGCGCCACGCGCGCGAATCTGGCGCGTCGCTGTCGCGGATCGAGTACAACATAGCGGCGCTCAGCGCGACGCTGCTCAATGCGAATGCCTGGACGACCTGAAGGCCGGGGCAGGGCGGGACTGCGCGGGAGGAGAAGATGAGCGACTGTCGCCGATTCTATGTGGACGGTGAGTGGCGCGACGCCGGCGCACGGGCGCAGCGCAGCATCGTCGATCCCGCCACGGAGCTGCCCCAAGGCAGCGTGAGCCTCGGCGACGCCGCAGACGTGGGCGAGGCGGTCGCCGCGGCCCGGCGGGCCTTCGCCGCCTACTCCGCGACCTCGAGGGAGGAGCGCATTGCGCTGCTCGAGCGCCTCGGCGCCGCCTACATGGACCGATTCGAGGACATCGCGCAGGCGATCTCGCGGGAAGTCGGCGCGCCGATCCAGCTCGCGCGCGGCCTGCAGGCGCAGACCGGCATCCTGCACATCCAGACCTACGCGCAGATCCTGCGCGACTATTCGTTCGACGACGATCGTGGCACGACCCGGATCGCGCGCGAGCCGATCGGCGTGTGCGGACTGATCACGCCTTGGAACTGGCCGATCAACCAGATCTGCGTGAAGCTGATCCCCGCGCTGGCCGCCGGCTGCACCGTCGTGCTGAAGCCGAGCGAGGTGACGCCTACCTGCGCGTCCATCCTGGCGGAGGTGATGGACGCCGCGGGCGTGCCAGCAGGAGTGTTTAACCTCGTCCACGGCCTCGGCCCGGAGGCGGGGGCGGCCATCGCCTCGCACCCCGACGTCGACATGGTCTCGTTCACGGGGAGCACGCGCGCAGGGATCGAGGTGGGTCGCGCGGCTGCGGCGACTGTCAAGCGCGTCGCGCTCGAACTCGGCGGCAAGTCGCCTTTCGTCCTGCTGCCGGAGGCGGACCTGGAAGCCGCGGTTGGCGGCTGCGCGGACTGGATCCTGCTGAACAGCGGGCAGTCGTGTTCCGCGCCGACGCGCCTGCTCGTGCCGGCGGAGCGGCTGGAGGAAGTGACGGAACTCGCGCGCGCTCGCCTGTCGACTGCCGTCATCGGCGACCCGTCGAGCGAGGCCACGACGATGGGACCGGTCGTCAGCCGCACCCAGTGGGATCGCGTGCAGCGGCTGATCCAGTCCGGCATCGACCAGGGCGCGCGGCTCGCGCTCGGCGGGCCCGGCCTGCCCGCGGGCCGTGATCGGGGTTACTTCGTGCGGCCGACCCTCTTCACCGGGGTGTCGAACGACATGACCATCGCGCGCGAGGAGATCTTCGGGCCGGTGCTGTGCATCCTGGCCTACCGAGACGAGCAGGAGGCGGTGGCCATCGCCAACGACACGCCCTACGGCCTGGCTGCGTACGTGGCGTCCCGGGATCTGGAGTTGGCCCGGCGCGTCGCGCGGCAGCTGCGCGCGGGTAGCGTCTACATCAACGGCGCCGGCATCGACCCGCTGGCGCCTTTCGGCGGGTACAAGCAGTCCGGCAACGGTCGCGAGTGGGGCGTGCTGGGGCTGGAGGAGTACCTCGAGGTGAAGTCCATGCCCGGTTACGGTGCCGCGTGACCTCCCGCAGCCGGACGCGCGATCCGTGAACTCGATCCCCGGTATCGGACCGGTGCGCGACCCGGCGGCCGTGACCGCCGGCTACCGCCGCTACGTGCTGGGCCTGCTGCTCGTCGTCTACATCGTCAACTTCGTCGACCGCCAGGTGCTCGCGGTCCTCATCGAGCCGATCAAGCGCGAGCTGGAGCTGTCGGACACCCAGCTCGGCTTCCTGTCGGGCCTCGCCTTCGCCATGTTCTACGTGACCTTCGGTATCCCGCTGGCGCGGATCGCCGACCGCAGGTCGCGCCGCGACCTGATCGCGGTGTGCATGGTGGCCTGGTCCGCGATGACGGCGCTCTGCGGGCTCGCCGCCAACTTCGCGCAGCTGCTGGCGGCGCGCGTCGGGGTGGCGGTCGGCGAGGCGGGATGCGTGGCGCCGGCCCACTCCATCATCTCGGACTACTACCCGCCGGAGCGGCGGGCCTTCGCGATTTCGGTGTTCTCGTCCGGGGCGTCGATCGGCATCTTCGTGGGCCTGATGCTGGGCGGCTGGCTCAGCGAGCTCTACGGCTGGCGGATCACGCTCGTGCTGATCGGGCTGCCCGGCATCTTGGTGGCGCTCGTCGTGCTGGCTACGCTGCGAGAGCCGATCCGTGGGATGACGCTGGGCGCCGGGGCCGCCGTGGCGCAGGCCCCCGGGCGCTTCTGGGAGGACATCGGCCGGCTCGCCGGGCGACACAGCCTGATGATCCTGGCAGTGGCCACGGGCCTGCAGTCCATGGTGATCTACGGGACGGCGTCATGGCTGCCCGCGTTCTACATGCGCGTGCACGAAATGAAGGTCTCGGAAGCCGGCACGATGCTCGCGCTCATCAATGGGCTCGGGGCGGGCGTGGGGGCCGTCGTCGGCGGCAGCCTGGCCGGGGTACTCGCCCGCCGGGACCACCGCTGGCTGGTCTGGACGCCGGCGATCGCGACCGCGCTTGCGACGCCGATGTATCTCGTGGCGGTAATGGCGCCGGATGCATCGTCCAGCCTTCTGGCGCTGGCGCCGGCGTCGATCCTGGGCGCGGTCTATGCGCCTGCCGCGCTCGCGGCCGCCCACGGCCTGTCGGGTTCGGCGCTGCGGGCGACCGGCATCGCGGTGATGCTCTTCGTCAGCAACATCCTCGGCATCGGCGGCGGCGCGCTGCTGGTCGGGATCGTGAGCGACCTGTTCGCGGGGGCCGAGCCGACGCTGTCGCTCCGCTACGGGCTGGTCGTCGTGCTGTTCGCGAACGTGCTCGCTGTCGTGGGATACCTCTGGGCGTCGCGCCACCTTCTGCGTGACTGGCAGGACTGACCGCCAGCCCCGCCCGCGCCGTGGAGCCCGTCACCCTCGACCTGCACGATCCCGCGCTGCTCGCCGATCCGCATGCGGCCTGCCGCCGCTGGCGCGAGGAGGCGCCGGTGTTCCGGGCGCGGCTCGGCGCACAGGTCGTCTGGGTGCTGAGCCGCTACGACGACGTGAAGGACGTCCTCGCGGATCCTGCTTCGCTGATGCGCCCGCCCGGCTCCGGGACGCCCCGGGCCCTCGGGGACGGCGCGGCTGCGCGGATGTGGAACTCGGCCCTGTCGATGATGGACCCACCGGAGCACACGCAGGTGCGCCGGCTCGTCGGCCGGGCCTTCACCTGGCGCCGTGTGGAGGAGATGCGGCCGCGGATCGAGGCGCTGGTCGACGAGGTGTTCCAGGGGCTCGACGGCCGCGCCGAATTCGAGGTCGTGGGCGAGCTCGCGCTGCGCGTGCCGATGCGGGTGATCTGCGGACTGCTCGGCATACCGGAGTCCGATTGGGCCATGCTGCAGGCCTGGACTCCCGACTTCCTGCGCATCTTCCTGCCGGAGGCGGCGTCGGCGGACGACCGGTCCCGCCTCGACCGGGCGTCGCAGAACTTCATGGACTATTTCGGCGCCATGGTCGACGCGCGCCTTGCCTCACCGCGCGACGACCTCACGACCGGGCTTGCGGCCCTGTACGCCGACGGCGGCCTGAGCCGGGACCAGCTGGTCGGGGCGCTCCGTGGCTTGCTGACCGCCGGTTTCGAGACCTCGGCGGCCACGATTACGGCCGGCTGCCTGTGCCTGGCCGAGCGGCCGGACCAGCTCGAGTTGCTGCGCGCCCGGCCGGACTGCGTCCCCGCCGCGGTGGAAGAGGTGCTGCGCTGGGAGACGCCCGTGCGCGCCCACCTGCGCCACCTGGGCTCGTCCCGCCGGTTCCACGGGGCCGAGCTCGAGGCGGGCGCCGCCGTGTGGCTGCTGCTGGGATCCGCCAACCGGGACCCGCGACGCTTCCCGGACCCGGACGCGGTCGATGTCACGCGCTGCGACGCCGAGCACCTGTCCTTCGGCGGGGGGCGGCACTTCTGCCTCGGCGCCTACCTCGCGCGCGTCGAGCTGCAGGCCGTCTTCTCGCGGCTCGCGCGCCGCTACCGCGCCATTGAGCGGGTGACCGAACGCCCGCGGCGCCGCGCGAACTTCCAGTTCCCGAGCCTCGAGGAGCTGGTCGTCCGGGTCCGCTGAGGGGTGGTGTTGGTCGGGCGCCACGGCCCGCGGACGGGCGGGCTTTATTCGCGTCCAGATAACGCTACCGAATGGTACATTGGAAAAAGATACGGTATAAACAACGACTAACGAGCAATTGACACTGCCGGAGCTTGGCCGGCGGACGATGCAGCGCTGGGGGTTTGATGCGAGTGTCGTTGATTTGGCTCCGCGGGTTGGCAGCCGTGTCGCTGGGAATCGCTTTCGGTTGCGCCCTCGCGGCGGACGGCGATTGGCCGCGGCACGGACGTGACGACGGCGAGCAGCGTTTCTCACCGCTTACAGGCATCAACCGCGAGAACGTTGGACAGGTAGGCCTCGCGTGGCAGACCTTGCTCGACAGCACGCGTGGTCTCCAGGCGACACCGATCGTCATCGACGGGGTCATGTACGTAACCTCGACGTGGAGTCGGGTCTTCGCCCTGGATGCCCGAACAGGGGCAGTCCTGTGGACCTACGATCCGCAGGTGCCGAAGGTCTGGGCGAAGAAAGGCTGCTGCGACGTCGTTAACCGCGGGGTTGCGGTTGCAGACGGGCGGGTGTTCGTCGGGACTTACGACGGTCGGCTCGTGGCGCTCAAGGCGAAAGACGGCAGCGTCATATGGGACGTCAACACCGTCGATCGCAGCAAGCCCTACACGATCACTGGCGCGCCGCGCGTGGCGGGCGACAGGGTCGTGATCGGCAACGGCGGCGCGGACTTCGGTGCTCGCGGCTACTTCTCAGCCTATGACGTGGCGACCGGCGAGATGCAGTGGCGGTTCTATACGGTGCCGGCCAGCGCGGCGGGCCCGTTCGAGCATCCCGAGCTCGAGATGGCCGCCAAAACGTGGTCGCCGGACAGTCGCTGGGAGATGGGTGGCGGCGGCACTGTCTGGGACAGCATGGCCTGGGATCCAGAGCTCAACCTGCTGTACGTGGGCACCGGGAACGGTTCCCCTTGGCCGAGCTTCCAGCGCAGCCCCGGAGGGGGCGACAACCTGTTCCTGTCCTCGATCCTCGCCATCAACCCCGACACGGGCCGGCTGGTCTGGCACTACCAGACGACGCCGGGCGACAGCTGGGACTACACGGCTACGCAACACATAGTGCTCGCCGACATCGAGTGGCAGGGCAAGTCGCGGAAGGTCCTGTTCCAGGCGCCCAAGAACGGCTTCTTCTACGTCATCGACCGTCAGACCGGCGAACTGCTGGCTGCGGAAAAATACGTGCGCACCACATGGGCGACCCACGTGGACCTCGAGACCGGTCGCCCGGTCCCGAGCCCGACGGGCGACTACAGCCAGGGCGCAAGGGTCGTGATGCCGGCCACGCTGGGCGGACACAACTGGCACCCGATGTCCTACAGCCCGCAGACCGGGCTCGTCTACATTCCGGCCCAGGACGCGGCGACCCACTTTTCGCCGACGCAGTTCAACGTCTTGCTGGGCGGCACGGTGACCGGCCGGGTCGAGGAGATGGTGCCGGACGACTCGATCGGCCGCGCGCTGCTGCTCGCTTGGGACCCGCACGCCCGCCAGGTGCGCTGGTCGGTGCCGCACAGCACCTTCAGCAATGCGGGTGTTCTCTCAACGGCCGGTGGCCTCGTTGTTCAGGGCGACGCCGAGGGCTACATCAGTTTCCACGACGCCTGGACGGGCGAGAGGCTGCACCGCATAGCGACCGGCACCGGCATCATCGCCCCGCCGATCTCCTACGAGCTGGATGGTGAGCAGTACATCGCGCTGCTCGCAGGCTGGGGCGGGGCGCTGTTCACTCACGCGGAGCCGCAGGTGGCGGCCCGGCGCTTCCGCAACGAGGGTCGCGCGATTGCGCTGAAGCTCGGCGGCGGCCGGGTGCCGATGCCCGAGGGCGAGCCGAGCGTCAAGCCGAGGCCGGGTGGCGATCGCTTGCGGGTTCTGAACGAGCAGCAAGCACGCGGCCGCGACGTGTACACCGCGCACTGCGGCATCTGCCACTCTTGGTACGGTCACAACGGGCTGCTGCCCGACCTCCGCCGCTCGGTTCCCGCGATGATCGACCAGCTGGAGGCCATCGTGCTGCTCGGCGCGCTCGAGCCGCTCGGCATGCCGTCGTTCGCCGGCCAGCTCACGCCAGCGCAGGTCGATGACCTTAAGGAGTACCTCCGGGCCGTTCGCATTGAGTGACACGGCCCGCGTCCGATCGTAGGCAAATGTCGTCCACTGAATCAGAGAGGGGAATCGAATGAACGCCAGCACCAGTCGCGCGGTTCGCCAAGCGCTCCGGGCCTTCGGCCTGGCCGCCTGTGGAGCCGCCATCGCCGGGCCCGCCGCCGCCGCGCAGCTCGAGGAGATCGTCGTCACCGCGCAGAAGCGCGAGCAGAACCTGCTCGACGTCCCACTGGCAGTGTCCGCGATCAGCGCGCAAACGCTCGAGGCGACAGGCATCGAGTCGGTCGCGGATTTCGAGTTCCTGCTCCCGGCCCTGGTGGTCGCGGAGAACTCGGGTGGCGCGCTCGTGTCCACCGCGCTCGTGACGCGTGGCATCGGCGTCAACGGCAACATCCCGTACTTCGAGCCTTCGACGGCGCTGTTCATTGATGGCGCGTACCGCAGCCGTTCCTCGCTCGGGCTCGGGGACCTGGTCAGCATCGACCGTGTGGAGTATCTGAGGGGACCGCAGTCGACGCTGCACGGACGAAACGCATCTGCGGGCGTGCTGTCCGTCTATACGAGCCGTCCGCGCGCCGAGTGGGGCGGCTTCGTTGAGGTCACCGGGGAGGTGGAGGACGTCGGCGAGGAACCCTTCGGACTTCGCCTGCGCGGTGAAGTGAGCGGACCGTTGACCGAGACGCTGAGCGTGGGTATCAGCGGCACCTATCGCGATGTCGACGACCTGTTTGAGGTCACC
>JALORP010000012.1 GCA_025458865.1 Steroidobacteraceae bacterium
CAGGCCGAGGTCCACGTCCTGGCCGAGCGCCAGCACCACCGAGTCGGCCTCGAGCGTCTCGAACTCGCCCGTGGGCCGCGCCTTGCCCTCCTCGTCGAGTTCCATGCGCTCGACGGTGACGGCCTGGCCCTCGGCGTGCTTGATGGTGGACAGCCATTTCACCAGCACGCCTTCCTTGAGCGCCTCCTCGAGCTCGGAGTCGTGCGCGGGCATGCGGTCGCGCGTGCGCCGGTAGACGATGATCGACTCGGTTGCGCCGAGCCGCTTCGCGGTGCGCGCCACGTCGATCGCCGTGTTGCCGCCGCCGTAGACCACGACGCGCCGGCCGAGCTGCGGCTTCTCGCCCTCCTCCATGCCGCGCAGCACCGACACCGCGTCGAGCATCCTTGCGGCGCTGCCAGCGGGGATGTAGGCACGCTTCGCGAGGTGCGCGCCCACGGCCAGGAAGGCTGCGTCGAAGCGGCCCTCCCGCATCGTTGCGGGCAGGTCCGACACCTTGGCGTCGAGCCGGATCGTCACGCCGAGCGCCGCGATGCGGGCAATCTCGGCGTCGAGCACGTCGCGCGGGAGGCGGTAGGTCGGGATGCCGAAGCGCATCATGCCGCCGGCCACGGGCCCGGCCTCGTGGATCTCGACCGCATGCCCGGCGAGCGCGAGCTGATAGGCGGCCGACAGGCCCGAGGGTCCGGCGCCGACCACCAGCACGCGCTTGCCCGAATTGGCCGCGACCGGCTGGAAACCCCAGCCTTGGCGGATCGCCTCGTCGCCGAGGAAGCGTTCGACCGCGTTGATGCCGACCGCTTCGTCGAGCCGGCCGCGGTTGCAGGCGGACTCGCAGGGGTGGTAGCAGACGCGGCCCATGGTGGCGGGGAAGGGGTTGTCCCGGGTCAGGACGCGCCAGGCGGCCTCGTAGTCGCCCGACTCGGCGTGGAACAGCCAGCCCTGCACGTTCTCTCCCGCCGGGCAGCGGTGGTTGCAGGGCGGCAGGCGGTCCACGTACACGGGCCGCACCGTGCGCCAGGCGCCCGTGCGGTTGGCGAGGCTCGAGCCCGGGTCGAGCGTGATGGCGAACGGATGCTTCATGGGGCCTCGGCCTCGTCGAGCAGCGCGTAGCGGCGGATGTTGCGGTCGGCGGCCGCCTGGATCCGCTCGATCAGGTCGGTGCGCGCCGGCTCGCGGAACAGGTGCGCGAAGCGCTGCTGCGTGCGCAGGTACTCCTCCACCGGCACGCGGCGGCGGATCTTCGAGACCCTCGTGACCGAGCCGTACTCCGCCTCGAACACCGGGAACAGGCCGGTCTCCGTGGCGAGCCGCGCCACGCGGATGGTGGCGTCGGAGGCGTGCCCCCAGCCCAGCGGGCAGGGCACGAGGATGTGGATGTAGCGCGCGCCGCGGAACTCCATCGCGCGGCGGACCTTGGCCTCGAGGTCGCGCAGCTCCGCGACGGTGGCGGTCGCCACGTAGGGAATCTCGTGCGCCAGCGCGATCGCGGCCATGTCCTTGCCCTGGCCGAAGGCGTTGCCCGCGGCCCCGCCGTCGGCCGGCGTGGTGGCGGTGCGCGCCGCGCCCGGCGTGGCGGAGGAGCGCTGCACGCCGGTGTTCATGTAGGCCTCGTTGTCGTAGCAGATGTAGAGCACGTCGTCGTTGCGCTCGAACATCCCCGACAGGCAGCCGATGCCGATGTCGGTGGTGCCTCCGTCGCCGCCCTGCGCCACGACCCGCACGTCCGGCCTGCCCTTTGCGCGCATCGCCGCCGCGATGCCGGTCGCGACCGCGGCCGCGTTGCCGAACAGCGAGTGGATCCAGGGGATCTGCCACGAGGTCTCGGGGTACGGGGTCGAGAACACCTCGAGGCAGCCGGTCGCGTTGGCGGCGATCAGCTGGTTGCGCGTCGCCTGCATCGCCGCGTCCAGCGCGTAGCGCGCACCGAGCGCCTCGCCGCAGCCCTGGCAGGCGCGGTGGCCGGAGTTGAGCGAGTTGGTGCGGCGCATGTCGGCCTGCACCGAGCGCTGGCCCTCCGGCAGCAGCCGGTTGCCGACCGTGAAGGTGCCGGTCTGGTAGAAGCGGATGGGCTTGTATGCCATGGTCTCGCCTCCTCAGGCCGGCCGCGCCGCGACGACGCCCACGTCCCTAAGCAGCGCCTCGGCGAGCGGGCCGGTGCGGCGCTGCGCCTTCTCGCGGGCGAGCGCGCGCGCGACCAGGCCCTCGTCGAGGTCCAGGAAGGTCAGCCGCCCGAGCGTGCCCCCGGCCGCGGAACGCAGCATGCCCGCCAGCGAGGCGCGCGTGATGGCGCGGCCGCCGAGGCCGGCGATGACGGTGTGCACGTGGTCCGGGCTGTGCGGGTACGCGGCGCGCACGTTCTGCGAGACGATGCCGCCAAGGCCCACCGCGAGGCTCTTCTCGACCACGACCACGCGGCCGACGTGGGCCAGCGCGGCGCGCACCGCCTCCGCGGGCCACGGCCTGAAGCAGTGCAGGCCGAGCACGCCGATCCTGAGGCCCTCCTCGCGCAGCGCGTCCACCGTGTCCTTGAGGGTGCCGAGGATCGAGCCGAGCGCCACGACCACCGTCTCGGCATCTTCGCAGCGGTATGCGCGGACGAGGCCGCCCGCCGCGCGGCCGAACACCTGCTGGAACTGCGTGGCCCACTCGGGGATCAGGTCGAGCGCCTGGCGCTGCTTGTAGTGCGCGAGGTAGCGCACCTCCATGAACGCCTCGGGGCCGACCATCGCGCCGATCGAGACCGGGTCCGCCGGGTCGAGGACCTGCCGGGGCTCGTAGGGCGGCAGCCAGGCATCCACCTGGTCCTGCGTCGGCAGGTCCACGCGCTCGACGGCGTGCGTCAGGATGAAGCCGTCCATGCACACCATCACCGGCAGCGACAGCTCCTCGGCGAGGCGGAAGGCCTGCACGTGAAGGTCCACCGCCTCCTGGTTGTTCTCGGCGAACAGCTGGATCCAGCCGCAGTCGCGCAGCGCCATCGAGTCGGAGTGGTCGTTCCAGATGTTGATCGGCGCGCCGATGGCGCGGTTGGCGACGGTCATGACGATCGGCAGGCCGAGGCCCGAGGCGTTGAAGACCGCCTCGGCCATGAACAGCAGGCCCTGGCTCGCGGTCGCCGTGTAGGCGCGGGCGCCCGCGGCCGAGGCGCCGATCGCCACCGACATCGCGGCGAATTCCGACTCGACGTTGATGAACTCGCAGTGGCGCAGCTCGCCGCTCGCGACCAGGCGGCCCAGCGACTCGACGATGTGGGTCTGCGGCGAGATCGGGTAGGCGCAGACGACCTCGGGCCGGCAGCGCGCCACGGCCTCGGCGACGGCCTGCGAGCCCTCTATCTGCTTAAGCATGGGTGGCCTCGCGCATCTCCCGGCGGACGAACTCCCAGGCCCCCGTCGCGGCCGCCACGTTGCCCGCCGCCACCTTGCCGCCGAAGCGCTGGCGGATGGCCTCGCAGACGGAGTCGATGGACACCTTGCCGGTGACGGCCGCGAACCCGCCGAGCAGCGCCGCGTTCGGCACCGGCCGGCCGACGTGCTCGAGCGCGAGGTCGGTCGCCGGCACCGTGCACAGCCGTTCAGGACGGAAGCCGGACACGAAGTCGCCGAGACCCAGCGCATCGAAGCTGCGCGTCGTGTTGATGAGGATGTAGCCGTCCGGCACGAGGCCGCTGAAGACGTCCACCTGGTGCAGCAGGGTCGGGTCCTGGACGATCAGCGCCTCGGGCGTCAGCACCGGCTCCCGCAGGCGGATCTCCCGGTCGGCGATGCGGCAGTACGCCACCACCGGTGCGCCCATGCGCTCCGACCCGAAGCTCGGGAAGGCCTGCGCGTGGCGGCCCTCGAGGAAGGCCGCGACCGACAGCATCTCCGCCGCCGTCACGACGCCCTGCCCGCCCCTGCCGTGGATTCGCACCTCGAACATCCGCTGTTCCTGCCGTCGGCGCCGCCAGGAGGACGGCCACGTCTCGTCGGAGTTTGTGCCGTGCCTCGGGGCGGGGCAATTGTGCGAAACCGATGGGCAACCACGCCCCTGCGCGGGGCGACTGCGTATTCATGGCAAGGGAGCGACCGGGGAGAATCGGGGCGGCGCCGAAGGATGGCGCAGCGACACGAGGTGCGCGCAATGACCGCTCCCAAGTGGGTGTACGCCTTCGAAGAAGGCGACGGCAAGAACAAGATGCTGCTCGGCGGCAAGGGCGCAAACCTCTGCGAGATGACCCGGATCGGGCTCAACGTCCCGCCTGGCTTCGTGATCACCACCGAAGCCTGCCTCGCGTACCTCGGCGACAGCGAGCGGCAGCTGCCCGCGGGCGTCATGGAGGAGGTGCGCGCGCAAATGGCGAGGCTCGAGCAGGCGAGCGGCAGGGTCTTCGGCGGCAGTGACGACCCGCTCCTCGTGTCCGTGCGCTCCGGCTCGGCGATGTCCATGCCGGGCATGATGGACACCATCCTGAACCTCGGCCTCAACGAGGCCACCCTGGCCGGCCTCATCCGGCACACGGGCAACGAGCGCTTCGGCTACGACGCCTATCGGCGCTTCATCCAGCTGTTCGGCAAGGTGGCGCTCGGCGTCCCCGACGCGCTGTTCGACGAGGAGTTCGAGGCCGTCAAGCGCCAGGTCGGCGCCAAGGTGGACGTGGCCCTCGACGCCGCCGCGCTTGCGGACATCAGCCGCCGCTTCCTCGAGGTCGTGCGCCGCCACACCGGCCGCCCGTTCCCCGCCGACCCGTTCGAGCAGCTCGAGATCGCCGTCAAGGCGGTGTTCAACTCCTGGATGGGCAAGCGCGCGATCGACTACCGCCGCGAGTTCAAGATCACGCCCGCCATGGCCAACGGCACCGCCGTCAACGTCGTCGCCATGGTCTTCGGCAACATGGGCAACGACAGCGCCACCGGCGTGGGCTTCACCCGCAGCCCCGCGACCGGCGAGAACCAGCTGTACGGCGAGTACCTCACGAACGCCCAGGGCGAGGACGTGGTGGCCGGCATCCGTACGCCGAAGCCGCTCCTGGAGCTCGACCGCGAGATGCCCGAGATCTACCGCCAGCTCGTGGACCTGCGCAACCGGCTCGAGCGCCACTACCGCGAGGTGCAGGACTTCGAGTTCACGATCGAGAAGGGCACGCTCTACTGCCTGCAGACGCGCAACGGCAAGATGAACGCGGCCGCCATGGTGCGCAGCTCGGTCGAGATGCAGGAGGAGGGGCTGCTGTCGCGCGAGGAGGCGATCACGCGGATCAACCCGGCCCACCTCGAGCAGATGCTGTTCCCGCGGCTCGACCCGTCGCACAGGAGCCAGGCGCTCGCCACCGGCCTGTCCGCCTCGCCGGGCGCCGCGAGCGGCCAGGCGGTGTTCGACGCCGACCGGGCCGAGACCCTCGGCCGGACCGGCACCCGCGTGATCCTCGTCCGCGAGGAGACGAAGCCCGAGGACATCCACGGATTCTTCGCCTCGCAGGGCATCCTGACGAGCCGCGGCGGCAAGACCTCGCACGCCGCCGTGGTGGCGCGCGGCATGGGCAAGCCCTGCGTGGCCGGCGCGGAGGGCATCCACGTCGACGTCCAGATGCGGGTCGCCTTCGTCGGCGACCAGGTGATCAAGGAAGGCGACGTGATCACCATCGACGGCAGCACCGGCCAGGTGTTCCGCGGCGAGGTGCCGACCGTCGAGCCCGATTTCTCGCCCTGGCTCGTGCGCCTGCTCGGCTGGGCGGACGAGCGCGCGCGGCTCGGCGTGCGCGCCAACGCCGACACGCCGGAGGACGCGACGCGCGCCGTGCGTTACGGCGCGAAGGGCATCGGCCTGTGCCGCACCGAGCGCATGTTCAACGCCGCCGAGCGGCTGCCGATCGTCGTCGACATGATCGTCGCGGAGTCGTCCGAGGCGCGGCGCGCGGCGCTCGACCGCCTGCTGCCGATCCAGCGCGGCGACTTCATCGGGCTGTTCCGCGCCATGTCGCCCCACCCGGTCACGATCCGGCTGCTCGACCCGCCGATCCACGAGTTCCTGCCGACCGAGCGGCAGCTCGAGGACGACCTCGCGCGGCTGCACGACCTGCGGGCGATCACGCGCGGCATGGAGGTGTTGAGCGAATCCGCACGCACGCAGGCCGACGCCCGCGCGACGGCGCGGCTGCGCGAACTCGCGGACACGCGCGCCGTGGATGCGATGATCACCCGCAAGGAGGCGATCCTGCGCAAGGCCCGCGCGCTGCGCGAGGTGAACCCGATGCTCGGCCACCGGGGCGTGCGGCTGGGAATAACATACCCCGAGATCTACTCGATGCAGATCCGCGCCGTGCTCGAGGCGGCCGCGGACTGCATCCGCCAGGGCGTCGAGGTCCACCCCGAGATCATGGTCCCGCAGGTCTGCACGGCGCAGGAGCTGAAACTCGTGCGCGAGTACATGGACGCGCTGCAGAAACAGGTCGAGCTGACCTACGGCGTGCGCGTGCCCTGCAAGTTCGGCACGATGGTCGAGGTGGTGCGCGCCTGCATGCGCGCGGAGAACCTTGCCGAGGCCGCCGAGTTCTTCTCCTTCGGCACCAACGACCTCACGCAGGCGACCTTCTCGTTCTCGCGCGAGGACGCCGAGAACAAGTTCCTGCCGATGTACAACGAGCGCGGCATCCTGCAGGACAACCCGTTCGAGGTGCTCGACGTGAAGGGCGTCGGGCGCCTGATGGGGCTGGCGGTCGAATGGGGACGGTCGACGCGCCCCGACCTCAAGGTCGGGATCTGCGGCGAGCACGGCGGCCACCCCGCCTCCATCCGCTTCTGCGACTCCATCGGCCTCGACTACGTCTCCTGCTCGGCGCCGCGCGTGCCCATCGCGCGACTCGCCGCCGCGCAGGCGGCGATCGGCTCGGCCGGCGCCTCTTCGGCCTGAGGGCTTGCCGGCGTCACGACTCCGGCCGGCGCGCGCCGGCCGGAACCGCGACACCGGCGTTCATCCTCACACCGCGTCCCAGAACTCCTCCATGCGCTTGCGCATGGCGGCGTCGGGCAGGCGGCCGCGGCCGGCGCCCTGGTTGTCGGCGAGGTTCGAGGCCTTGGTCGTGCCCGGGATCGCGCAGGTGACGGCCGGGTGGGAAACCACGTACTTCAGGAAGAACTGCGCCCAGGAGCGGATATCCGCCTCCCGTGCCCACTCCGGGACCTCGCGGCCGCGAACCTGACCGAACATAGGCCCGCGCCGGCCGCCGAGCGGCATGTTGACGAGCACGGCGATGCCCTTCTCCTGCGCGAACGGCAGGATGCGCTCGGCGGCGCTGCGGTTGCCGACCGAGTAGTCCACCTGCAGGAAGTCCACCGGGTAGCGCCCGAGCGCCTCGAGGAACGCGGGATACTGCTCGTCGGTGGAGGTGCTCATGCCGAGGTAGCGGACGCGCTTCGCGGCCTTCATCTCGAGCAGGACCGGCATGAAGGTGTCGAGGCCATGCAGGTTGTGGATCTGCATGAGGTCGAGGGTCTCGACCTGCAGGCGCGTGAACGACTCCTCGACGAGGCTCGCGCCGCCGGACACGTCGCCACGGATCGGAGTCTTCGTGGCGAGGAAGAACTTGCCGCGGTTGCCAAGTTCCTTGAGCGCGCGCCCGATGACGAGCTCCGAGTCGCCGTAGCCGTAGGCCGTGTCGATGACCGTGCCGCCGAGCCCGGGCATCTGCTCCAGCACTTCCTTGCGGGCGGCGTACTCCGCCGGGTCGGTGACGCCGTAGGCGTTGGTGCCGAGGCCGATGACCGGCAGGCGCTCGCCCGTGGACGGGATCGGCCGCGTGATGAGCGGCGCGGGCGGGGATGCGGCGTGGGCCAGGGGGCCGAGCGCGAGGCTCACGCCGGCGCCGACGCCGGCGGCAACGAAGGTCCTGCGCGTCAGGCGCGCTCCAGCGATCCGGCTCATGTGCCCTCCTCTCGGGTCGTTCTGCGTGGCCGGCCAGGATACCGGCGCGGGCCCCGGGTGCAACCTCACCGCCCGCAGGCCGTATGATGCGGACTCCCGAGAGCCGCCGGAGTTCCCATGGCCGACTGGATGGTTCGCACGCTGAACTTCCGCCGGGGCGAATTCGCGCCCGCGCTGCTGTCGGCGCTGCTGTTCTTCTGCGTGCTCTGCGGCTATTTCTTCCTGCGGCCGGTGCGCGAGGCCATGGGCGTGTCGCGCGGCATGGACGAGCTGCGCTGGCTGTTCGTGGTCACCTCCATCGCCTCGCTGGTTGCGGTGCTCGCCTTCGGCGGCGCGGTGAGCCGCGTCGACCGCCGCAAGGCCCTGCCGATCGGCTACGGCTTCGTGATGATCTGCCTCGTCGGCTTCGCCGGCCTGCTGATCGCCGACGCCGCGGGCGGCGGCGGGCTCATCGGCAGCGATGCCCAGACCGCGCTGTCGCGCAACGTCGGCTACACCTATTACGTCTGGCTCAGCGTGATCAACCTCTTCGCCACCAGCCTGTTCTGGGCCTACATGGTGGATATCTTCGACAGCGAGCAGGGCAAGAGGCTGTTCGCCTTCGTCGGCGTGGGCGGCACGCTCGGCGCGATGGCCGGCGGCTGGGGCACCGCCGCGATCTCGAGCCTCACCCATTCGCCCTACCTGCCCGCCGGGCTGATGCTCCTCGGCGCGGCGTTCTTCGGCGCCGCGATCGTGGTGATGCGCGTGCTGGACGGCATCGTCTGTGCGCAGCGCGCCGCGGCGCGGCCCGCCTCCGCGGCCCCGCCGGCCGCCGAAACGCTGGGCGGCGGCTTCCTCGACGGCGCGACGGCGGTGCTGCGCTCGCCCTACCTGCTCGGCATCGGCGGCTACATCGCCCTGCTCGCGATCGCCAACACGATGATCTACTTCGCGCAGGCGAACATCATCCTCGACAACACCGACACCTTCAGCCAGCGGGTGCGCAGCTTCGCCCTGTTCGACGCACTGGCCGAGACCACCGTGCTGCTGACGCAGCTCTTCATCACCACGCGGATCATCCGGCGCATCGGCGTGGGCTGGACGCTGGCGATCCTGCCGCTCGTCACCGCGGCCGGCTTCGCCGCACTCGCAATCTGGCCGGTGCTCGGCATGATGGCGGTGTTCCAGGCCCTGCACCGCGGCGCCCGCCACGCCATCTCCCGCCCGGCGCGCGAGACGCTGTTCGCCGTCCTTTCGCCCGCGGACAAGTACAAGGCGAAGCCGGTGGTGGACGTGTTCGTCTACCGCGGCGGCGACGTGGCCGGCGCCGGCATCGACGCGCTCCTGCGGGTGGCCGGCCTGACGCTCGCCGGCATCGCGGCGGCCACGGTGCCGCTGGCCGCGGCCTGGATCGTCCTGTCGGTCGCGCTGGGTCGCGCACAGCGAAGGAAAGAGGCGGAAAGCCCGCAGCTATAATCCGCCGCCATGCCGACTCCCGCGCTTTCCGCCCGCGAGGTTCCGGCGCCGCCGGGCTGGCGGCGCTGGTGGGTCGGCGCGCGCCCGCGGACGCTGACCATGGCGGTCACGCCGGTCATCGTCGGTGCGAGCCTCGCCTGGGCCGAGGGCGCCGTGCCGCGCTGGGCCGTGCTCCTGCTGACGCTCGCCTGCGCCGTGCTCATCCAGGTCGCCACCAACCTGCTGAACGACGTCTCTGATTTCGAACGCGGCAACGACCGCGCGGACCGCGTCGGGCCGCTTCGGGTCACCGCTGCCGGCTGGGCGACCCCGGCCGAGGTCCGCCGGGCCGCCTGGGCCGCCCTGGGGTTCGCCGCGCTGCTGGGCCTCGTGCTGGTGGCGATCGGCGGCTGGGTGATCCTCGCGATCGGGCTCTTTTCGATTGCCGCGGCCTGGGCCTACTCGGGCGGCAGGCGGCCGGTGTCCTACCGCGCCTCGGGCGAGCTCTTCGTGCTGGTGTTCTTCGGCCTCGTGGCCGTGACGGGCACGCACTACCTGCAGGCCGACAGCTGGTCCGCGGTGGCCCTGCCGGCGGGATTCGCCGTCGGCAGCATGGCCGCCGCGGTTCTACTGCTCAACAACTACCGCGACATCGCCGGCGACATCGCCGTCGGGCGGCGCACGCTCGCCGCCGCGCTGGGCCCGCGGCGCGCGCGGGCCGCCTTCGCGCTGCTGATGCTCCTGCCCTTCGCCCTGCCCGCCTGGCTCGCGCTGCGCGAGCCCGCCCAGCCCGGCGCCTGGCTCGCCTTCGTCGCGCTGCCGCTCGCGCTCGCCGTCCTGCGCGACATGCATAGGCTCGCCGGCCCGGCGCTCAACCCGGTGCTCGCGCGCACGGCGCTCACCCAGCTCGCCTTCGGCGTGCTGCTCTCCGTTGGAGTCCTGCTCTGATGCCGCCCATCGCCGAGGTGCTGCTGCCCGCGGCGCTCGCCTTCATCATGTTCTCGGTGGGCATCACGCTGGTGCCCGCCGACTTCACGCGCCTCGTCCGCGAGCCGCGCGCGGTGACGGCCGGGCTCATCGGCCAGCTGCTGGTGCTGCCGCTCGCGGCGTGGGCGCTCGCGGTCGCGTGGCGCCTGCCGCCCGAGATGGCCGTGGGGCTGATGATCCTGGGCGCCTGTCCGGGCGGCGCAAGCTCCGCGCTCATCACCCACCTCGCGCGCGGCACCGCGGCGCTGTCCATCACGCTCACCGCCATCACCAGCGTCGCGGCGGTCGTGACCGTGCCGCTCGTGGTGAACCTGGCGCTCGGGCTGTTCCTCGGCGAGGACAGCGAGATCGAGATGTCCGTTGCGAAGCTGGTGCGCGGCGTGTTCTTCATCACCACCGTGCCGGTGGTCGCCGGCATGGCGCTGCGCGCCTTCCGGCCGCGCGTCGCCGACCGCCTGCAGGCCGGCATCGGCCGCGTCGCCACCGCGCTCTTCGTGCTGATCGTCGTCGCCTTCTTCGTGAAGGAGCGCGCGACGATCGTCGCGAACCTCGCGACGGTCGGCCCTGCCGCCGCGAGCCTCGTCGTGATGGTCATGGCGGCCGGCATCGGCCTTGCGCTGGCCTTCCGGCTCGGCCGGCGCGACGGCATCGCCATCGCCTCCGAGTGCGGGCTGCAGAACGCGGCGCTCGGCATCTTCATCGCGACCGCGGTGCTCGCGACACCCGCGCTCGCGGTGCCGAGCGTGGTCTATGCGCTGCTGATGAACGTCGGCGCGCTGGCCTTCGTGTTCGTCGCGCGGCGCTGGGTCGGGCCTGCCGCCGCGGCGCCGGCGCGCACCTAGAGAGCGAAGAAGAACTGCAGCCAGACCTTGTCGCCCTCGGCTTTGTTGCGGGCGTGGTCTTCGCGCTGCCACTTCGCCGCGATGCCCCAGCCGTTGCCCCGGTAGGCCACCTGCGGCCCGTAGGCGACGGCGTGCAGCCGGCGGCCGTCCGGCGCCACCGTCGTCCCGCCCTGCACGTCATCCGTGAGCTGGTGGTGCACGAAGCCGTTCAGCCCCACGAGCCACTTCGGGCCGAGGCGCAGGTTGAGGGAATACTCGAAGCCGGCCTCGGTGCCGGACTCGTAGTCCGTGTCATCGTTCCTGCCGTTCAGCGTGACCTGGGCGCGCACGTTCGCGTCGAGCCGCTCGCCGATGGCCGCGGTGATCGCGTAGTACGCAATCGCCGCGAACTGGTTGCGGCCGGGGTTGAACAGGCGATCGGCGTCGTAGGAGCCGGTCGGCAATATGAAATCCACGCCCGTGAGGGTGTGGAGCTTCGGTGCGTGCCAGCCGAGCATCACGCCGACGGTCAGGTCTCCGAGCGCATCGCCGCTGCCCGAGCGCGGTCCGATGTCCGCGCTGCCGTCCAGGTAGGGCAGCGCGACCAGGACGCCCGGGGTGCCACCGGCGATCTTCGGGCCGCCGAAAGAGCCCAGGTAGCGCACCGTGTGGGCGCGGACCTCGACGTCGAAAGGCACCGGCGCGGGATCGCCCGAGTTCGTCATCGTGACGTCGGCCGCGTAGTGCAGGTTGTAGAAGTACAGGTAATGGCCGGGCTTCGGCAGGATGCCGCTCGCCACGGTATTCAGCCCGTAGGGATAGACGCTGCCACCGCCCTCGGTCGCCAATGCCGGACCGGGGGTCACCACGGCGAGGACCATGACGGCAAGCCAGGCCGGGCGGCCTGCAGCCGCGCGGCTACCCCCGAGCAACGCCCTTTTCGACATGTCGGAATCCAGGTCCTGGATGGGCGGGGAGTGTCCCAGAATCTCCCGGCGGCAGCCGCCGGGACAAGCCGCAGGCGGACGTCGGAAACTACGAGGCGGCCTCTGGCAGCACGCGTCGGATGCGCGCTGCAACGTCGGCAAGCCCCGGCTCGCAGGCCGGGATCAGGCCCGCCTCGGCGCCGGGCGACGCGAGGCCAGCCTGCGTTCGCTCGATCAGCGCCTTGTCCTCGCGGTTCACGACGCGGTTGATGCGCCAGTTGAGGTAGCGCGCCGCGCGCATCTCGCGCCGGCCGTCGGGCAGCGCGTAGGAGATCTCTCGCAGCAGCGTGCGGCCGGGCCCGAGCGGGATGAACTGCATGAAGTCCACCTGGTCCGGGTAGAAGTCGAAGGCGAGGTTCGGCCAGAGCTTCACGTACACCCAGGCGTCGCGCCGCTCCGGCGGCAAGTGCCCAACCTCCGGCAGCCACGCGCAGTAGGCGCGCGGCGACCCGGCGGCCGCCGCATGGCGCTGCAGCCTGGAGGTGATGCGGCAAGCGCCGTCCTCGCCGACCTCGAGCCGGTACGACTCTCCCACCAGGCTCCACAGGCCAGGATGGGCGACCGGCAGGTGCAGCACGTCCACGTAGTTCTCGACCGCCACCTTCCAGTTCACCGCGCGCTCGCGCAGCGTGACGCGGCCCATCGGCCCCATCCCGGCCGTGCGATAGATGCCGAACTCCTCCCGCATCGGCGCGATGAACGCGTCGAAGTCAGGCCCGCCCGGCGCGAGGCGCACGAACACGAAGCCGCCGCACTCGCGCGTCTCGACCGGCGCCAGGCCGCGATCCGCCGGGTCGAGCCCCTCCCAGGCCTCGCGCCGCGGCACGCCGGCGAGCCGCCCGTCGAGGTCGTAGCTCCAGGCGTGGTACGGGCAGGTGATGCGCTGACTGCAGCGGCCCGACGCGCCATCCAGCAGCCGCGCGCCCCGGTGCCGGCAGACGTTGCGGAAGGCGCGCACGGCGCCGTCCGCGCCGCGGATCGCCACGGCGAGCTCGCCCATGAAGTCGAGCGTGACGTAGTCGCCGCGCGCCGGCACGTCGTTGACGTGGCAGACGAGCTGCCACGCGGGCCGCAGCAGCCGCTCGCGCTCGAGCGCGAGGAAGCCCGGATCCGTGTAGGTCCAGGGCGGCAGTCCCCTCTCCACCATCGCGCCGGACCCCTGCCCGCTCAGCCGTCCGCCGGCATGACGGCGGCCCGCGGCAGCCCGCCGGGGCGGCGCCGCGCAAGGGCGTACACGGGCAGGCCGGCGGCCATCAGCACGAGGCCCCAGCCGATGACCTCGAGCCCCGAGCCCAGGATCGCGAACGACGCGTAGACGAACGAGGCGATGGCGACGAGGGCCCAGCCGCGGGCGGTGCGCCAGGAGTGCTTGAGATCGGCGAGCGCGGCGATCGCAAGCGGCGCGAGCAGCGCCAGCGTGGACATGGTGATCAGCACGGTGAAGGCCGCCACCAGGCCGTCCGCATAGTTGAGCACGAGCAGCGCGCTCGCGAGCCCCGCGGACAGCAGCACCGCGGCGCGCGGCGCGCCCGCGCGGTTGCGGCGGGCCAGGAAGGCCGGGGCGAGCCCGTCGAGGGCCACCGCCATCGGCATCTGCCCGCCGACGAGGAGGATGCCGTTCAGCGCGCCGGCGGTGGCGACGAGCGCGCCGGCCGCGATGAGCGGCGGACCCGCGCTGCCGAGCGAACGGGCGGCCTCCGCGAACGGCGCAGTGGAATGCTCGAGGATGCCGGCCGGCACCAGCAGCATGACGGCGGCCGTGGCGGCCATGTAGAGCGCGGCGACGCCGGCCACGGCGACGACGGTCGCCCGCGGGATCGTGCGCTCGGGGTCTATCACGTCGGCCGCGGGGATGGTGCTCGACTCGAGGCCCGCGTAGGCCCACATCGTGAGCAGCGCCGCGGAAGCCAGCGCGGGCAGGAGCGGCTGGGCGGACGGGTTGAAGTCCGGCAGGTTCCCGGCGTCGCCCGCAAAGGCCGCGACGCCCACGACCAGCAGCAGCGGCAGCAGCTTGAGCAGCGTCATGGCGAGCTGCACGAGGCTCGCGCCGGCGATGCCGCCCGCGTTGATGGTCGCCAGCGTCCAGAGGATCGCGAGCGCCGCGCCGGCCTGCAGCAGCGGCGTGTCCGCGAGCACGGGCAGGAACACGGCGAGGTAGCCGGCGAAGGCGACCGCGATCGCCGCCGCCGCCGCCACGCAGGAAATCCAGTAGGCCCAGCCGACCAGGAAGCCGGCGAGGCTCCCGAAGGCGTCGCGCGCGAAGGCGTAGGGGCCGCCCGGCGAGCGCTGGCGCGAGGCGAGGTGCCCGAGCGTGAGCGCGATCAGCAGCGCGCCCGCGCCCGTGACGGCCCAGCCGAGGAAGCCGATGCCGCCGTAGGGCGCGAGCACCGCCGGCAGCAGGAACACGCCCGAGCCGACCATGGTGCCGACCGACAGCGACCAGCAGCGCCAGAAGCCCATGGTCGGCTTCACGGTCGCCGCGGATGGTGTCGGGGTCTGCATGGTTCGGCAGCGTACCGGTTCAGCGCGCCTGCCGGTACTTCAGCGCTTCGGCGCGCGCCGCCACACGAGGCGGTGCACGCGCCGGCCGCCCGGCACGTCCTCCGCAGCCGAGAGCGTCAGGGTCCTGCCCGACAGCACGGCATCGCGCAGCTGCGGGGTGCCGACGAGCGCGGGGTTCAGGGCGATGGTGACGTCGTGGCGCACCACGCCGCGATTCACCCGCCAGCGGCCCGCGTAGCTGAAGTAGGAGTCGAAGGCGGCGGCCCGCTCCCTCGCCGGGGCGTTGCGCGGATTGGCGCGCGAGAGCTTCGCGCGGCCGGGCGCCATGATGGTCGCGCTCATCCAGCCGTCGGCCGTGTACTGGATCAGGCCCTGCACGCCCGGACCGAAGGGCTCGGTGCGCCGGCCGTCCTCGTACACCGTCTCCCAGCGCCTAAGCCGCCAGGCGCCGACCAGGTCGGCGGGTTGGAGCGTCGTCATCGTCACCTCGGGTGCAGGCCGGCCGGCGCGGCGCCGCGGCGTGTTCCGCCGCGAGCCACCCGGCGATGGTAGCCACCGGCTCGACGGCGTGCACCGTCTCGCCGCCCCGGGGAGCGCGCAGGGCTTGCAGCCCCCGCGCTGAACAGTCACCTTGGCCTTCCGCGGCCTGCGCGGGAGGCCACTCGTCAAGGAGACCCTGACCGTGAACAAGAAGACCGAGACCGTCGACACCTCGAAGCGCAAGCTGCTGGCCGGCGCCGGCGCCGTGGGACTCACGGCCGCCCTCGCGGGTGGCCCGTCCGCCGCGCAGGCCCAGGTTCCTTCCGCAGGCCGGGGCACGGACTACAGCGACGTCAAGGTGGCGAGGAACGGCCGTTACGAGACCGTCCCGCTGCGGCAGGACTCCATCAACGTCACGGCGATCCAGTCGCACGTGCGCGCGGTGGACATCCGCGACCTCAGGAGGACGATGAAGGCGAATCTCGATCACATCATCAAGCTGATCGACAACGCCCAGGGATCGTCCATGGACTGGGGCGGTGAGCGGCTGTGGGGCTCGAAGCAGGACCTGCTGTGCATGCACGAGTTCCCGCTGCAGGGATTCCAGCCCTGGACGCGCGAGCAGCTGCTGCGCGTCGCCATCGACCTGCCGGGGCCGGAGACCGAGGCCATCGGCGAGCGCGCGAAGCGCTACGGCTGCTACATCTCCTTCGGCGCCTACGCCAGGGAGAAGGACTGGCCGCGCCACGTGATCAACATGTCCATCCTCATGGGCCCGGACGGCAGCATCGTCTCGAAGCAGTGGAAGGGCCGGAACATCCTCGGCCTGTTCGGCGAAGGCGCGCTGATCGGCACCACCGTCTACGACGTGCTAGACCGCTACGTCGAGATGTACGGCTGGGACGCGACGCTGCCCGTGGCGCGCACCGACATCGGCAACATCGCGATCACCGCGGTCGGCGCCGAGCCCCTGCTCTACCAGTGCCTCGCGCTCAAGGGCGCCGAGATCCTGGTCCTGAGCGTGACGGGCGGCTCGAACGCCGAGAGCGCCAAGCAGGTCGCGCGGTCGAACCGCATCTACACCGTCGGCATCGGCAACGCGGTCACGCCGGACAATATCGGCTGGGCCGACGCGGCCGGCGTGCGCGGCGACGGTTCGCTCATCGCCGACCCGCGGGGCGAGAGCATGGCGCAGACCGCGAACCACCACGAGGACTTCGCCTCGGCGCGCATCCCGATCGCCGACTTCCGCAAGACGCGGCGCTTCCCGGAGGTGCCGTCCGCGCTGCTGCTGCCGGTGCTGCAGCAGTACGAGCCGAAGTTCAAGCCGAACGCCTTCCTCGACAAGGTGCCCGAAACCTACAAGGAGGCCGGCGAGATGGTCCGGGCGAAGATGGGCAGCTGAGCCTCCGCCGCACGACGGAGGCAAGACGCAGGCCTCTTCGTTGGCGACGTCGGCAGCGCATCCAGGGCCGCACACCCCGGTCAGCGCCCGTTCAGGCTGGCCGGCGCAAGGTGGGGCCGTAACCTGAACGGAGCCCTGCCATGCAGACCGGTTTCCACCCCACGCGGGAATCGTTTCGCCGCCCCGGCAGGCTCACGGCCGGCCTCGTCGCGGCCGCCGCGCTCGCCGGCTGCGCCTCCTCGCCCACGCCGGCGACGACCACGCAGCAGGTGGCCCCGCCTCCGACGCCGAACCAGCAGGCACAGGTGTACGTGTACCCGGCCGGCGGGCAGGACGAGCGCCAGCTGGACCGCGACCGCTACGAGTGCCACCGCTGGGCGGTGCGCCAGAGCAGCTTCGACCCGAGCCTGCCCGGGCTGCCGCCGCAGCAGCGCGTGCAGGTAGTCCAGGCGGGCCCGCCGCCCGGCGCGCAGGTCGCGGCCGGCGCCGTCACCGGCGCGGTCATCGGCGCGGCCGTCTCGAATCCCTGGGAACAGGGCGAGGGCGCGCTCATCGGCGCGGCCGCCGGCGCCGTCATCGGTGCGGTCGCCGAGAGTTCGCAGACACGCCAGGTGCAGGCCGTGCAGGGCCAGTACGACCAGGCAGCCGTCTCCGAGCAGGAACAGCGCGCAGGCCAGTACCGGCGCGCGATCAGCGCCTGCCTCGAAGGCCGCGGCTACTCGGTCCGCTGACCAGGAGATTCCCATGAACGCGCACAAGCTCTTGACCCTCATCGCCGCCGCTGCCGTTGCCGTGGTCGCCCTCGGCCCGGCGGCCAGCGTCGCCGTCGCCGAAAAGCCGCAGGCCAGCCCCCCGGCGAATGCCCAGGGCTCGCGCCACGCGCGCGGCGACAACCCAGGCCGCGGCAACGGGCGCGAGGCGCAGGACAGGAACAGGGGCAACGACGCCCAGCGGCAGGACCGGGGCCGCGCAGAGGGCCCGCGCAACGACGATCGCAGGCCTGGCAGCAACGGCAACTCCCACGGGAACGGGGGCGGAGTCGACGCTCGCGGCAACGGCAACCACGGCGGAGAAGCTCGCGGCCCGGGCAGCAACACCTACGCCCGCGGCAACGGCGGCGGCGGAGACGCGCGCAACCGGCAGTCCGACGGCCGCCCGCCCGGCCAGCGACCGCCCGAGAGCCGGCCGCCCGACGTGCGCCAGCCCGCCTACCGGCAGGCCGACCACCGCCAGTACTCGGACCGCCAGCCTTCCTACCGGCAAGCCGATTACCGCCGGTACGACCAGCGCAGCTACGCGCGGCCGCCGAAGCACAAGCACTACACCTACTACGACGCGCGCTGGAACCACCGCCACTACTATCCGCCGCGTGGCTACTACTATCCCTACGCGCCCTACGGAGCCGTACGAATCCGGCACCACCACTACAACTACTATTACGGCGGCGGCATCTGGTACGCGCCGCGCGGCGTGGGCTGGGTGGTGGTCGCGCCGCCGATCGGCGTGTTCGTGTCGCTGCTGCCGACGTACTACAGCACCGTCTGGTTCGGCGGCATCCCCTACTACTACGCCAACGACGCGTACTACGTGTACCGCGAACGCGAGCGGGTCTACGAAGTGGTCCAGCCGCCCTCTGGCCAGGCGACCACCGTCTCGCCGGCCGCGACGGACATCTTCGTCTACCCGCGCCAGGGCCAGAGCCAGGAGCAGACCGACTTCGACCGCTACGAATGCCACCGCTGGGCGGCTGACGAGACCGGCTTCGACCCGACGCGTGCCGACGGCGGCGTCGGCGCCGACCAGTCCAACGCCGCCCGCGACGAGTACCTGCGCGCGATGACCGCCTGCCTCGAGGGACGCGGCTACAGCGTTCGCTGATCGATCACCGCGCCGGCAGCACCGTACCCGCCGAACCGGATGTGCCGGCGTCGCGACGCCGGCACCCGGGCCGCCCGGCTCACTCCTGCAGGTGCTTCCCCAGCCAGCCGAGCACCTCGGCGTGCCACTGCAGGCTGTTCGCCGGCTTCAGGACCCAGTGGTTCTCGTCCGGGAACATGACGAGGCGGCTCTCGATGCCGCGGCGCTGCAGCGCGGTGAAGGTGGCGAGGCCCTGGGTATACGGCACGCGGAAGTCGAGCTGGCCGTGCAGCACGAGCATGGGCGTCTGCCACTTCGTGACGTGCGCGGCCGGATTCCAGCGCTCGTGGTTCTCCGGGACCTGGAAGTACGGTCCGCCGTTCTCCCACTCGGTGAACCACAGCTCCTCGGTGGTGTAGTACATCGAGCGGTGGTCGAACAGGCCCGCGTGGTTGACGAGGCACTTGAACCCGTCCGCCCACTGGCCGGCGATCCAGTTGATCATGAACCCGCCGTAGCTCGCGCCCAGCGCGCAGGCGTTACCCGCATCGAGCCACGGGTACTTCTTCGCGGCGGCGGCCAGGCCGAGCTTCAGGTCCGTGAGCGGCTTGCCGCCCCAGTCCTCGCTGATCGAGTCGGTGAAGGCCTGGCCGTAGCCGGGCGAGCCGTGGAAGTCGATGAACACCACGGCGTAGCCGGCGCCCGCGTAGACCTGCGGGTTCCAGCGGAAGCTCCAGTTGTTGGCGAAGCTCACCTGCGGCCCGCCGTGGACGATGAACGCGACGGGATACTGCTTCCCGGGCTCGAGCTTCCACGGCTTCATGACGTAGCCGTAGACCGTCGTGCCGTTCGCGCCCTCGAAGGAAAACTGCTCGTACGCGCCCATCGTGACGCCGGCGAGCTGCGCGCTGCCTGCTCGCGTGAGCTGGCGCGAGGCGGGCCTGCTGCCGCCGCCCTCCAGCGTGAAGAGCTGCGGCGGCGATCCCAGCGACTGCAGCGCGTAGACCACGCGGCCGCCGCCCATGGCGACGTCCGCCACCGTGCCCTCACCCGTCAGCCGCTCGATGCGCGGCGTGGAGCCCTGCGGCACCAGCGGAACGCGAAACAGCGGCGCCTGGCCGATCTCGTCGGCGGCCGCGTAGAGGCTCTTCGAGTCCGCCGCCCACACGAGCTTCTTCGCCGAGCGATCCCACGCAGGGGCGAGTTCCCAGCTCCGCCCGCTCTGCCGGTCGAGCACGATGATCGCGTAGCGATCGGCTTCGAAGCCCGGCCGCGCCATTGCCTTCCACGCGAGGTACCGCCCGTCCGGCGAATAGGCCGGCCCCGTGTCGGTGGCGAGGTTCTGCGCGGTCAGGTTCCGCGGCGTTCCGCCGCCCGCCTCCACCTCGTAGATATCGAGATTGGTGGACCACGCCTCCTCGCGGCCCGCCACGCGCGCGGCGAAGGCGATGCGCGAGCCATCCGGGCTGAAATCGTATTCCTCGCTGCCGCCGAGAGGAGTCGACGGGACATTCGCGTCGAGCGTACCGGATAGCGACACCGGCGCGCCGGTCGCGGCGCCGTCG
Organism: Steroidobacteraceae bacterium; assembly: GCA_025458865.1. Lineage (GTDB taxonomy): Bacteria > Pseudomonadota > Gammaproteobacteria > Steroidobacterales > Steroidobacteraceae > SG8-30. The sequence continues at coordinate 19,943 of JALORP010000012.1, forward strand.
GCGGAGAGCGCCACGGTGAAGAGCACGTTCTTGCGCCCGTCCCACCAGGTGTCCCAGTGCCGCACGAACAGCTGGTCGTAGGTCCGGCCCGATGCCTGCGACTTGCCCGCGGCCTCGAGGCGCTTCGCGGTGCACTCCAGGTCCGCGCAGTCGCGGAACACGCGCGCCGAGAACGCGAGCCGGTCGCCGCGCGGCGAGACGCGCAGGCTGTCCACGCCGGCGGGGAAGCGCGTCACCTGCACCGGCTCACCGCCACCGAGCGACAGGCGCCACACCTGCTGGGTGCCGCTTCGCGCCGAGAGGAAGTAGAGCGCGTCGCCCGAAGGCGCCCAGCGCGGGCTCTGGTCGTTCGCCTCGTGCGTGGTCAGCCGCTGCGGCGCGGCATCGCGGCGCGAGAGGTCGAGCAGCCACAGGTCGGTGCGGCCGCGGTTCGCCGCCATGTCCGTCTGACGCTGCACCCAGGCCACGTAGCGCCCGTCCGGCGAGGGCTGCGGGTCGCTCACCCGCTCGAGCTTGACGAGGTCGTCGGCGGTGAAGCCGCGGTCTTCCGCCGAGGCGGCGAAGGCCGCAGTGGCGAGGAAGAGGCTGCCGAGAAGCGGCGCGAGGGCGTGGCGGCGCATGGGGCGTCTCCAGGAGTCAGGTGTATGGGAATTTTAGGCGATGTCGCCGTGCGACGCGCTTGGAGAGCCCGGGAATCCATGCTTGACCCCGCCCCGCGACGGCGCGACCCTGTGGGCCCGTCATCCCGGCAGGCCTCGCCATGAACCGTCTCTTGACCTGGTCGCTCACCGTCGCCCTGTGCGCCTCCGCCGTCGCCGGCTGCGGGCGCAGCGAGCCGAAGCCCGCCGCCACGGAGCCCGCGGCGGACGACAGCACGCTCACGATCTCGATCAAGGTGGGATCGCTCGGGCTCTCGCGCGACTCCGTCAGGATCCGCCCGGAGGGCCTGCCCGAGGCGCGCATCTTCCCCGGCGGCCGGCTCGTCATCGACGGCAGCGAGGTCGAGGTCACGGATGCGGAGCGCGCCGACCTCATCGCCTACCACGCCGCGGCCATGCAGCTCGGCGTGCACGCGAAGGACACCGGCATTGCCGGCGCCAAGGTCGGTCTCGCGGCCGTGGGCGCCGTCATCAGCGGCCTCGCGAAGGGCGACCCTGACAGCATCGGCCCCAAGGTCGAGGCCGAGGCCGAGAAGGTGAAGCAGGCCGCGCGGCTCGTGTGCGAGGACATCGCTGCCATGCGCAAGGCGCAGGACGCGCTCGCGGCCGAGCTGGAAGCCTTCCGGCCCTACGCCACGCTCGAGGAAGCGGACGAGCTCGAGTGCCGCAGCGGCGTGGACTCCGGTGGCGCGCCCGGCGCCGGCGACGCACCGCCGGCGAAGGAAGTCGCTCCGGCCGCGGAAGAGCCGGTGCTCATCTGAATTTGTCGCGCACCGGCGCGCTTGCGGGACGCGGCGCTGGCCCGCTCAGCCAGCGTTGCCCGCCGCCGTGCGCCCGGCCATCCCGACGAACAGCGTGACGACCCAGGCGCCGACCACGATCACCAGCGCCACGATCGCCCACAGCACCCAAAGCAATGCGACCCCGAACTGCTCCACCAGGCGCAGCGACCACTCGAGCGCCTGCAGCCACTCCGGCGGCAGCGCGAAGAAGGTGCCCATGCCGGCGAGCCACTCCGCGCCGGCCGTCACCAGCCAGTAGCTCCCCCAGCTGAGCAGCGACCACAGCGCCAGCGCAAAGAGCGCGCCGATCCACACGAGGCGCTTCACCGTCGTCGTCATCTCAGGCCCTCCCAGATTCAGTCACCGGCACCGGCACGCCGCCGTCCGGTCCGCCGCCATCGCGACGCGTACGGTACAGCGAGTACACCACGCCCGCGAGCAGCAGCCCGAAGGTCACGGACAGCGAGACCGACGCCGGCAGCTTGCCGAAGAGGTTCACCGCGAAGATCTTGCCGCCGATGAACACCAGCACCACCGCGAGCGCGTACTTGAGGTACTTGAAGCGGTGGATCATCGCCGCGAGCGCGAAGTAGAGCGCCCGGAGGCCCAGGATCGCGAAGATGTTGCTCGTGTAGACGATGAAGGGGTCCTGCGTGATGGCGAAGATCGCCGGCACGCTGTCCACCGCGAAGATCACGTCGGCGATCTCGATCAGCACCAGCGCGAAGAAGAGCGGCGTCGCCCACCAGACGAGGGGCGCGCCCGGCGCGGCGGAGGGAGGCCCGCCCTGCACATCCGGCGCAGGCAGCTTCACCCAGAACTTGTTCCCGACCGGCGCCGGCGTCACGCGCAGGCGCTTCTGCAGGAAGCGCAGCACCGGGTTGTTCGCGACGTCGAAGTCCTGCTGGATCATCACCAGCATCTTGATGCCCGTGAGCACGAGGAACGCGCCGAACAGGTAGAGCACCCAGGAAAACTGGGTCACCAGCGCCGTGCCGAGGCCGATCATGATCGCGCGCAGCACGATCACGCCGAGGATGCCCCAGAACAGCACGCGATGCTGGTAGCGGCGGGGCACCGCGAAGAACGCGAAGATCATCGCGATCACGAACACGTTGTCCATGGCGAGGGTTTTCTCGATCATGAACCCCGTCAGGTACTCCATGCCGCTCTGTGCGCCGAGGTACCACCACACCCACGCGCCGAAGGCGAGGCCCATGCCGATGTAGCCGCCCGAGAGCAGCAGGCTCTCGCGCACCTCGATCTCGCGATCCTCGCGGTGGAGGATGCCGAGGTCGATGACGAGCAGGGTGACGACGATGCCGAGGAAGGCGAGCCACAGCCAGACGGGCTGGCCGAGGAAATCGGAAGAGAACGCGGCGAGGAGCGTGTCCATCGGGCCTCCATGCAAAAACAGCCTTGCTGTTCCGACATGGCGGGTGGTGCTCACCCGTCAGAGGGGCCCGGAACTTTGAGTTGCGAATTATAGATCACCAATAACAGCCGTCAAGGAGCCAGTCGCCGCGCCCGGCCCGGCATGGCCCCGCCAGCGAGACGGCGCCCCGTACAAGTCGGGATATCGCCACGCGCCGCTCGGAGCGACGATCGCCGCACCGGCACGGGCCCCGCCGCCCTGCCCGGACGATGCCTTCCCATGACGCCCAGCGAACCGAAGCGTCCCCGCCGCACGCCGCGCCTGGTGCCTCTCGTGGCGCTCGGCGCTGCGCTGGCCGCCGCCCTCGGCTACGCCGCCTGCCTGCGGGATCTCCAGTCGCTGCGGGCGCCGCTCGAGGGCGATAGCCACGTCGTCGATACGCCATCGGGCCCGGTGGAGTTCGCCGAGGGCGGCCGCGGCCCGGCGGTGCTGGTCATCCACGGCGCGGGCGGCGGCCACGACCAGGGCCGGCTGCTCGCGGAGGCCTTCCTCCCCGACTCGTACCGGTGGATTGCCCCCTCTCGCTTCGGCTACCTGCGCAGCCCGCTACCGGCGGACGCTTCGACGGAGGCGCAGGCGGATGCGCTCGCGGCATTGCTCGATGTGCTCGGCGAGCGCCGAATCGCGGTGCTGGCCATGTCCGGCGGCGTGCCGCCGGCGCTGCAACTCGCCACCCGGCATCCGGACCGCGTCTCCGCCCTCGTCCTGCTGTCGCTCGCGCCGTTCTGGCCGCTGACCGCCGCGGATCAGGACCTGCCCGTGCCGATCTGGCTCTACGACGCGCTGTTTCGCACGGATTTCCCGTACTGGCTGGCGTGGCGGGTCGCGCCCGGGCGCCTGCAGCCGATCTTCGACGTGCGCCCGGAGCTGCGGGGCGCCATGACGCCGCGGGAGCGCGTCTTCGTCGAGCGCATGGTAGGAGCGTTCCTGCCGGTGAGCGCGCGAGCCGCAGGCCTTCGCAACGAGGCTGCGGCGATCGATCCAGCCGCAGCGAACCCACTGCCGGGCGTGCATGCGCGAACGCTCATCGTTCACGCACGCGACGATCGCATCACGCCGTTCTCCACCGCGGAGTTTGCGGCGGCACGCATCCCGAGGGTGGAGTTCCTGCCGTTGCCTTCGGGCGGGCACCTGCTGCTCGGCCACCACGCCGCCGTCGCCGCGTCCATCGCCGCCTTCCTGCAGGAGCCGCCGACATGACCCTTTCGCGTCGCGGATTCCTCATCGGCAGCGGGGCCGCCCTGCTCGCCGGCGCCGACGATCTCGCGCGCCTGGAGGAGGCAACGCGGCGCGCAGGCTGCGAGCTGATCCTGATCGACCATCGCGCCCGCGTGGAGCAGATGCTGGAACTCATCCTCGCCGCCACCGAAGCACAGGTGTCCGACCCCGCGTTCGCCGACGAGCTGAAATCGTGGATCCGCTTCAACGCCCGCTCGGCGATCGAGACCGGCGACGGCGCTCGGCATCCGCCACGCCCACCTCAACCAGCCGGTCGAGGTCGCCGCGACCCGGCGCGAGCTGCAGGCGCTGCTCGGACTCGGCGACCGCCGGCCAGATCTCGTGCTGCGCTACGGCTACGCGCCGCCGATGCCTCGCTCGCTACGCCGCCCCGTCAGCGCTGTGCTCGTGTCATGACTACCGCCTGAGGCAGGCGTCTCTATCGCGTCTAGGGCCAGTCGACCCGCAGGAACAGCCGCCGCGGATCGTCGCGAAACGGTTCGAAGCCGTAGTGCCGATAGAAGGCGGCGGCGCGGTCGTCGAGCGACGGCTCGCCGCAGTCAAACGTCCTGCGATCGTGGCGCGCGGTCAGCAGCTCGATCCGGATCACCGCCGCTTGCCTTCTGGTGGGCGTCGAGGGCGCGCTGCAACCGGTCGCCGGGGGGCCGCGGCGGCGCGTCGAGCATCGCGAGCAGCCTCTCGACGTCCCGCGCCGACAGCCGCGTCACCTGCTCGCGCTCCAGGATGGCATCCGCCTTCTCGACCGCCGCCTGGACGAGGAACTGGTTGAGGGTCGCACCAGTCCGGCCGGCCGCCTCCTCCAGCCGCTCGCGAAGCTCCCTGGGAACACGGGCGGTAATCCGCTCGCGCTCCACCGCAGCCGTGTCCGTCGTCATGCCCGCACCACTCTTCGGCATGTGCCATTTTGGCACCAAGACCCCTCAGGAACAAATCGCCCCGCCGCCGCCCAAGGGCGCCGAGGACATCAAACGCTATCTGACCAGGAACCCGAGGGCGCAATTTTCCGCCGGATAGACGCCATTTGACGACGTTTACGACAGAAACCCGCCCGGCAGAGCGCGGCCCGGTCGCCCGGGACACCCGCGAGGGGAGCGTGACGGCGCAAGACAGCTCCGCATCCGGCTAGGCGTTCTCCGCCCGCCGCACGATCTCGCGCACCGCGCCGTTCACCAGCGGGCCGTACAGCGGCAGGTGCGCGTACCAGTACAGCAACCCCCAGAACCCGGCCGGGTGCCAGTAGGCGCACATCTCGACGACCCGGCGACCGCCACGCTCGCGGATGACGAACTCCTGCAGGCCCGCGCCGGGCGCGCGCATCAGCATCGAGAACGTGAGCCTCTCGTTCGGCTTCACGCCGAGCACCCGCCAGCCGTCCACGACGTCGCCCATGCGCAGGTGCTCCGGGTCGCGCCGGCCGGTGCGGAAGCTCGGCCCGCCGATCAGCCAGTCGAAGGCGCGACGGAACCACCACAGCACGCGATACGAGAAGAAGTCTCCGTCGCGGCCGAACTGCTGCAGCACCTCGTAGATCGCCTCGGGCGAGGCGCTCGTCTCGAGCTCGCCGCAGAACTTCTTGGCGTAGAACGAGTACTTCGGGTTCCAGTCGCGGCAGGCGATCGAGCCCTCCACCCAGCGCGCGGGAAAGTCGTGGCGCTTCTCGGCCTCGAGCGTCACGGCGACGGACTCACGGAAGCCGAGCAGCCGCTGCGGCACGAGCTCGCGCATCTCGTGGTCGTCGCCGACGTAATCGTGCGCGAGGCCCTCGACGAGGGACATGGCCGTGGTCGGCGGCACGGAGGTGACGAAGTAGAGCCAGTAGCTCGAGAGCTTCGGGGTCAGCACCGGCACGGGGATGACGATCGGCTTCTTGCCGATGAACTCCCCGTAGATGTCCATGATCTCCTGGTAGGTGAGCACGTCGGGGCCGGCGATCTCGAGCGTCCGGTGGCCCTCGAACGGCAGGTCGGCGGCGGCGATCGTGTACGTCAGCACGTTCTCGAGCGCGATCGGCGTCGAGCGCCGGCGCACCCACTTCGGCGTGATCATCAGCGGCAGGTGGTTCACGAGGTCGCGGATCACCTCGAACGCCGCCGAGCCCGGGCCCACGATCATCGCCGCCTGCAGCTCGATGACCTGCACGGGCCCCTCGCGCAGCGCGTCGCCCACCACGGCCCGCCCCTCCATGTGCCGCGAACGTTTCTCCTTCGGCATGATGCCGCCGAGGTAGACGATGCGGCGCACGCCCGCGGCCTCGCAAGCCTTGCGCGCATTCGCCGCGGCGCGTCGCTCGACCGGCACGAAGTCCCCGCCGGTCCACATCATGTGCACGAGGTAGAACACGACATCAGCACCCGCCAGCACCGGCGCGAGCGTCTCGGGTTTCAGCACGTCGGCCGAGACGCACTCCACGCCCGGCCACTCGCGGGCCTCGAGCACGGCCGCGTTGCGCGCCACCGCGCGCACGTGCCAGCCCGCCGCCGCGAGCGCCGGCGCCAGGTTCGAGCCCATGTAGCCGCTGGCGCCGAGGACGACGGCGATTCGTTTCGCGGGGGTCGGGTCGGTCATGAGCCCATTCTGCCAGCAGAGGCCGTGCCGCAGCGCGGCCGAGATGCGGCGGCACTCCGGCATGGTCGCCGTGGCCGGCCAAGTGCCCAGGGCGGGGAGGCTGACGGACCAGCATCAACCAGGCGCCGCTCGCTGCGGGGCCACATCGCGGTCACAGCCGGCGCTGTCCGGCACACGCCGCGTGCTCGCCGCGACCATTGGGGGCGACACGATCTGCAGCCTTCCCGAGGGGTTATTGCTGTGCCAGCGACGCCTTGAACTGCTTCCAGCTTTCGAGCTGCTCGGGCAGGTCGGCGACCTGCGCAGGACTGACCATGCGCTTGCGTAACGGTGAGGCGAGCGCCTTCGGCAGCTCTTCGAGCTTGAGGTAGTAGAGGAAGTGAATTGTCCGTTCCTCGAATCGCCAGTCACCATCCTCGAGTACGTAGCGGTCGTAATAGCGGAGCGCCACCCAACCCGTATCGCCGGTCGGCAGCCCGAGCTCCGCATGCGCGTTGACCACGCCGTGCGCCCTATCGTCGCCATCGAACGTGATCAGGTGCGAGTGCGGGTAGTGATAGCTCGCGCCCAACAATCCCAGGCGCTGCCTGTAGTAGTCGAGCACCGCGTCGCGCCCTTCGAGGCGCAATGAGCCATCCGCGTACTGGAACACGCCCGCCCTGGCGAAACAGCCTGAAAGCGCCTCCATGTCCCGATCGTCCACCGCCATCCCGTAGCTGGCCACGAGCTCGCGGATCGACTCCCGGCAGTGCGCCTGCCACGTCATCCGCCGGAGGTCGTCCAAAGACAGTTCACCATGAATCGCCATCTTCAGCCCCTGGCCGGCAGGTCGACCACGACGTTGCCATAGTCGTCCACACGCACCGATTGTCCCGGGCGCACGACGATAACGGTGTCGGGGAGCTCGATCAGCGCCGGACCCTCCAGGCGATCGAAACGCACTTCCCCCTCCGCCCGCAGAACTCGTGTCGGCTCCAGACGGCCGTACTCCTGCCAGTAGACCAGGCGCTCGCACTCGTCCGGCCAGCCGGTCTCCTGCCCGGTCACGAGCCGGGGCTTGGTCGTGTGTCCCGTGGCTCGCACCTGGAAGGACGTCACCTGCACGCCACCCTCGCGATAGCCCGAACCCTCGCCGAACAGCCGCTCGTACATCCGCTCGAATTCCTGGATCAGGACCTCACAGGCCGCTGCCCCGTGGAGCCCTTCGGGAACCGGCACTTCCACATCATGCACCTGCATGGCGTACTTCATTCGCAGCGTCCGCCGGAGCATGATCCGGTCTCCTGCGAACCCTTCTTGCGCGAGCTGTGCCCACGCCTGCGACTCGAGGGCGCCGAAGGGCCCGAGGATTCGCTCGCTGTCCACGGGAAGGTCGATCAGCTCGGCCCGCTGGTACACGTGAATGACGTCGCAGGCGGCGGCGCCGAACGCCGACCACACAGCGGCCATCCTCGGCAGCGGCACGATCATCTGCCGCATGCCCGCTTCTCGCGCGACCGCGGCGCAGTGCACCGGGCCGCCGCCGCCGAAGGCCAGGCAGGCGAACTCGCGCGGATCGAAGCCGCGCAGGACGCTCATGCGCCGAATGAGGTCCGCCATGCGCGAATCGACGATTCGCACGATGCCGGCCGCGGTCTGGTACGGGTCGAGGCCGAGCGGCTCGCCGATCCGCCTGACTGCCTGGAGTGCGCGCTCCGGATCGAGCGGCATGCGCCCGCCGAGGAAGCGCTCAGGGTCGAGCACGCCGAGAACGACGTCGGCGTCCGTCACCGTGGCGGCTTCCCCCCGGCCATAGCAGGCTGGCCCCGGATCCGCGCCGGCGCTCTGCGGGCCCACGTTCAGCCGCCCGGAAGCATCGATCCAGGCGATGCTGCCGCCGCCCGCGCCGATGGACTCGACATCGAGCATGGGCAACGCCAGCTCATAGCGCTGGAACACCGACAGGTCGCGCTCCAGCGGCTGGCGGTCGCGTATAACGCTGACATCGAACGTCGTCCCGCCCATGTCCGCTGCAATGAGGTTGCGGTAGCCCACCTGCTGCGCCCAGAACACGGAGCTGACAATGCCGGCAACGGGACCTGACTGCACGGTGCGGATCGGCGCCGCGCGCGCCTCGTCGCCGGTGATCGCTCCGCCAGCGCACTGCGCGAACAGCACGTCCCGCTTGAACCCGCGTTCACGCGCCCCTTGCTCGATCGAGGACACGTACCGAAGCATGAGCGGCCCGATGTACGCGTTCATGAGCCCGGCGGTCGTGCGCTCGTACTCGCCAAGCCGCGCCACAAGGTCGCTGGCGCAGCTTACGTACAGATCGGGCGTCTCCTCGTTGACGATCTCTCGCGCCCGTCTCTCGTGAGACGGGTTCTTGATCGACCACAGGAAGCTGATGCAGACGGCCTCGACGCCCGCATCGCGCAGGGACCGGGCAGCCGCCCTGACGGCGTCCTCGTCCAGGTCGACGACGACCTCGCCGTCGACGTCAATGCGTTCGGCGATCTCGATGATCAGTCGCTTGGGGACGAGCGGCTCCGGCTTGTTGGTGGAGGGCACGTCGAGCAGCTCGTCGGCGGGCAGGCCGGACGTTCGACCACTGCCGCGCATGAGGTACATGACGTCGCCATGGCCCGCCGTGGTGATCAGCCCGAGGCGGGCGCCGTGACGCGCCACGATCGCGTTGGTCCCCGTCGTCGTGCCGTGCACGATGCGCTCGGTCTGCGCCAGCAGGTCCCGCAGCGGCAGGCCCAAGCGATCCGCCACAACGTTGATGGCCTCGAAGAAACCGCGTGATCTATCGTCGGGCGTGGTCGGCGCCTTGCCGGTATGGACCTCGCCGGCCGGGCTTACCACAGCGCAGTCAGTGAACGTCCCGCCGATATCGACGCCGATCGAGTAGCCCTTGAGGCCGTCTTCGGGAACCCAATCCGCGTCTTTTGCTCTTGCAGCTGCGTGGCTCATGCGGCGAGGACCTTCCTGTCAGCGTGCCCGGGCTTTATGCGTAGGTCGTCCAGCGGCGGATCGGCGGCCCGGCAAACCTCGGTAGCCCAGAGCGCGGCGCACGCGGGGCAATGGAACTGCCGGAGTACGATCGCGTCATCGCAGTACTCCCCCGGGTCGGCGTACATCACCGGATCCACGTCGTGCGGATTGCGCTCCAGCACTCTGGCGAATTCCTTGTAAGGCACCGACGTCCCACCGAGCGCCACATCGCAGGACAAGCACGCCCACACCGACTGACCGGCCAGGAGACCCCAGCCGATACCGGTGCTGACCTGGGTCGGGGCGCGCAGAGTCCTGCCGTCGGCCGGACGCGATGGAGGCGTGGCGGATGCCAGCCGCTCGTCGTGTGCAGCCTTGCGACAGTCAGCGGTCGCGGCCGCGTCCACGTTCCCGGCTGCGTCGAGGACTACGCCATAGAATCGCTCCGCGGACGCCGCGCTGATACGCCCTTCCTCGATGTCGCTGCGGACTCGACCTGGATCGCGCTGCAGCGGATCGCCGACGCCGCCGCCCGCGCTGTTCTCCACTACCCAGACGTCGCCAGGCTTCAGGGAAACGACTGCCTTGGGGCTGACCCGGGCAAGGGCGCCGTGCGCCAGCTCCAGTTCACCGCGACTCGTTGGCCAGGCTCCTCGCTGCGAACGTCGGTCCGCGGGCAGGCTGCCTGGGACATTGATGAAGTTGCCCGGATGGCCGGGATATCCCCCCTCGAGGCCGAGCGTCGTGATGACGCCCGGATCGACGGAAATGACCTGCGCGGTAAGTTCATGGGTCTTGTGCGGCGTCACGGCCAGCTCGACCCCGTTCCCGCCGCGCCACAGGCCCGGACCGCCGCTGTCACGCTGCTCCCTGCGGTACAAGTAGAGGAACGGCACGGCCTGCTCCCAGTCCTCGACGTTCCCCGCCGTACTCCGCGGCCACCACCAGGCACCGCCGGTGTCGATGCCATCCCGTAGCGCGAAGGCACCGATGGCGCCCATGACCTGGTCCCCGGTCACGTCGGCGACGAATCGGCCCGAGCGGTCGATGCCCGAGGCCACCCACCAGCCTGGCAGCGCGACGCCACCGGTCGCGTTCGCGCGCTTGCGCAACTCCGGCGGCCCCGCTGAGACCATCTTCGACAGGACCTGGCTCGCGAGATAGACACTGACGATCGTGCTGGCCAGCGGCGTGACCGCAGCAGGGTAGCGCGCGCAATTGAGGGTGCCGGGCACCGGCTGGAAGCGCATGTGGGCCAGCACGCCCGCCGGGCAGTACATCTGGTCGTGGGCCAGCAAGGTGCCAGCTGCGCAGATCAAGGCCGAACGCCACGATCCGTAGGTGCCATTGGCGGCGAAGAACTGGGGGTCGGTCCCGGCGTTCGAGAACACCATGCTGTCGCCGACTTTCTCGACCGTCGTAAGCAGCCGATGAGCACGCCGGTCGCCCGGCCCCGCGCTTCCGATCAGGATGGCCTCTCGCCAGGTCCCATCCGGGATGCTCTCGAGCCGCTCGCCCACGGCTTTCGAGCAATCGTGGATCATGCGCCGCATCGCACCCTTGATGGTTGGCGCCCCATACTCGCGCAGCAGCTCCAGCATGCGCGCGCGCGTCGTTCGCAACCCCGCGACCTGGCTGCGGATCTGCAGCGTGAGCTTCTCGGGCGTCCTGCTCTGGCGCACGAACATCTGCAGCACGTCCTGCTGGATCTGGTCGCGCCGCGCGATCTTGATCGGCGGGATGGGCACGGGCTCGTAGTAGATGTCGGGCGCCTCCGGGACGAAGCTTCCCGGGTTGATACCTCCGATGTCACCGACGTGGCAGTTGCCGAAGATCCAGCAGAACAGCCGCCCCTCCCAGAACACGGGCGTGTATAGCTGCACGTCGATCTGGTGGGCGGTGCCGACGTACGGATCGTTCTGCATGAAGATGTCGCCATCCTCGATGCCCGGGTTCCGACTGCGGTTCTCTAACGTCCACTTCACGACCAGGTCGCCATAGCCGGTGAAGTACTGGATGGAAGGACCGCAGACGACGCTATCGCCGTCCTCCGTCAGCAGCGAGGTATTGAAGTCCTCCATGTAAACGATGACAGGCGAGCCACTGACCCGCTTGATCGTGTCGGAATGGTCCAAGTTCATGTTCCAGAAGCGCGATCGCAGCACCTGGTAGGTCACCGGATCGATGGCTTGGTCGAACTCCGCATGCAGTCGCAGCGACGGATCGATCGACAGTTCCGCCGGGGGGATATAGGAGTACCGCGTGCCGTCCCAGGGACCCTCGGGGAGGGAGTCCCGATCGACCTCGTCGTGACGGATGACGCGCACTTCCTCGGCGCTGGCCGGATTGCTCGATGACATTTGAAACACTCTCCCGTGCTGGACAGCACGCGACGTGATTGAGGCTCGCCCAGACTCAGACCGGGTCGAGGTGCTCGATCTCCCAGGATCCGATCAGGCAGTCGCTGATCCGAGGCACCAGTTCCTGCAGCTTCGCCGAGGCGGCGTGCACCCCGGCCGCCTCCTCGTCCACGAAGCCCTCGATGACCGCGAAACGTTGCGGCTCCCGCAGCCGGAAAATCTGGTACTGGACCGTTCCCGGCTCGTGGGCCTTCACGTAGTCCGCCAGCTCGTTCATGAGCGCCAGGAATTCGGTGTCGCGCTTTTCCTTGACGGTCATGCGTGCGATGAAGGTGACTCTCGGCATTGCGACCTCGCGGTTGACTGTTGGGATCGAGACTACTTCTCGCCGTTGAGGTAGCGATCCAGCTCCCGGTGCAGATGGCGAATGCGCGCCTCCTGCTCGCCCCAGAGGGGACCCCGGAAGGCACGCGAGCGCAGGCCCTCCTGCACGATCGGCAACAGTTCCGAGTCCTGGTCGAGCACCTCGCCGAGCTGAGGCGGTACGCCGAGCGGCACGCGCCGCATGGGCGGTCGACTCCTGCCTGAAACGTCGGTGCCGGGTGCAAGCCCCATCCAGGCTGGCACGGTATAGGCCGGATCGTCTACATACCGGTACAAGATCATCGTGTCGTAGATGAAACGCTCCGGGTCACGCTTGTGCGGCAGGAACCGGTGGATGAACACGCCCTCGGGATGCAGGCCGAGCTGCACGTTCGGGAAGAGAGTTGTCGGCCAGCTGTCGGTGAGCTGGCCATCCGTGAGCTCGCGATAGTGCGTCAGCCCGAGCCGCTCCGCCCGGGCGCGCTTGGAGGCCTGCACGGCCTGGCGCACGCCGCGGGCGGATCCAGTGTAGGAGTCGGGATCCATTCCGGCGTCCTTCATCATGAACCGCAGCCCCTCGTCCACAATGTCCTGATCGGCCACGTGGTGCGACTTGACGCACAGTGGCACGATCATGCGGCTGGCGCCGTTCGGGAACAGGTCCTGCTGGCTGTAGTACTCCATGACCGTCTGCGTCTGGGGATGCACGAAGGGCAGGTGGTAAGTCTCGACGAAGGCGTCCTGGCCCGTCTTCCAGTTGGCCGCCCACTCGCTCTGCACATGCTGCACGACGTGCATCTTCTCGATCTGGTAGTTCTCGAGGTAGCCCGGCGGCAGGCCGACGTATTCCCGCAAGGGCGGCGCCTTGCCATCCATATTGATGAAAATCAGGCCGCAGTGGACTTCGCTGCGGACTTCGACCAGTCCCGGCCGGTGCCGCACCAGCGACGGCGCGAACGTGTGCTCGTCGGTGATCTGGTCGAGCTGGCCGTCGAGACAGAATCGCCAGCCGTGGAAGGCGCAGGTAAAGCGCTCCACGGACCCCCGGTCATTCAGCGCGACCCGGTTGCCGCGATGTGGGCAGACGTTGTGGAATGCCTTGATCGATAGGTCTTCTTGTCTGACGACGATGAAGGACTCGTGCCCAAGCGTGTAGGTAAAGTAATCGCCGGCCTCCGGTATGTCGCAGGCCACGCCGGCGAGGAGCCAGACGCGTGGCCACATCCGCTGCCACTCGCGCTGCATGAATTCCGGGGAGTAGTAACGAGCCGGATCCGGTACGTCCAGGCCGTCGTCGACCGGAGGCTGACGTTCCTCGTGCGACCCGGCTGGGCCGCCCACGTCCATCGGCCAGACCGCATTCAGGCTATCTGACATGTTCAGACTCCTCGACGAAGGGTGCCACGGGTGAATGCGACGGGCGGAGGAGGCACGGATCGGGCGTGCAGCTCCTGGCAAGCGCCGACATCATGCGACGTATCGACGCCTCGGCTGGCAGCGCCTGACAAGGCTCGACCGCGAGGCGCTCACAGATCATCGACCACCCGGTCAGCGCCAGTTCGGTCGTCTGCGGCTGGGCCCCCAATGCCGCACCGACGCCTCTCCATGCAGCATCGAGGCTGCTTCGTGCTCGGCGGGCAGCCGGCAGCAGGCCTGAATCCGTACGCGCCGCAACCAGCAGCTCCATGGTCACCCGCGCGGAGTGGCCACGAAATACTCTCCACACCCGGTCAAGGGCGGCTTCAAGGCGGTCCCGCGGCGGTACCGCGCGCAATTCTCCAGCGACCTTCTCCATCTGCGCAGCAGTATCCGCTGCGCCGTGAACGAGCACGGCGTGCAGCAGGTCGGTCTTGGCGGGGAAGTGATGGAGGATCGCGCCTCGCGAGCATCCGATGGACGACGCCAAGGAATCGTAGGTCGACTGTGACACACCGACTTCTGCCAGGTGACGGCGAGCCCGATCGATGATCCGCATTCGCCCTACGCGGGCGGCGGGCCGGGGGCGCGCCTGCCGGCCGTGTCCCTGGATACCATTCACGTCCTGCTGGGAAGGACGGCCGGCTTGGACCGTCCTACCCGCCTGTAGGCCTCGGCCGGCCACTTCGCGGGGTCCTTGTAATGGATGTGCACGGTCTCCCCGTCCCGGTCATGCAACGGATGCAGCTCGACCCAGAGTGGATAGCCGATCTGGTCGATGGCATAGATCTCATGCAGCATGTGGCAGTGGGTCGAGTAGATCGGATAGGCGGTCTTGCCGTAAGTGATCCCCCGCGGCTCCCGCATCAGGTGGCAGCACATCGGCTCGTTGTATGAGCCGAACGTCGGATAGCGAATGCGCGACTCGGAAATGCGCTCGATCCGCGGCTGGTAGCGCGTCGCCCACATGCGGCCACAGGCCCCGAGTGGGCGTCCCCTGAAGATGAAGACGTCGTCATGCTCCTCGATGTTGAAGGTCGAGCCATGGGAGCGCCATACCATCGCCCACATCTCGATGGCTTCCTTGATCCTCAGGCCGCGGACCGCGTCGACGTAGGGCGCCATGACCACTTCGGCGGTGCGCACCAGAGCGCGCTCCGCCTGCGTCTCGCCCAGGTTGCGTGCGATCCAGGTCAGCAGGCCGTTGATGAGGATGCCCAGGGAGTCCTTGGCCCGCACCAGCTCGTCGTCCATCGTCTCGACAATGGCCTGCAGCTGCGCCCAGTCGCCCTTCTCGGCGGCACGCGCAACGCGAATCGAAGGCGGCATGCCCATGACCGCAAGTTCCTCCGCCGTGAACGGCGCAGAGGCCGGCCATGCGGGCAGTCCGCTCGCGGGTTTGGCGGTCCCCACCCTGGAATAGGCCTCGGCCGGGATGTTCGAAAGGTCCTTGTATACGTCGAGGTAGGCAACGTCTTCGGCATCGCGCGGCAGCGTGATAACCGCAATGGGATATCCGAGCAACTCGATCGCGAGGATCTCGAGGAACAGTATCTCGGTCGCGAAGAAACATGGCAGGTTGTCACGACCTTGGGTCAGGGGTCGGCCGCGACCGAGCACCGCCAGCCGTGTCGGCGCAGAATAGGCGCCGAAATTCTGGTAGACATACTCATCCCCGACGCGCTGGCGCGGCGCCGTCGCCTGCCAGGCGGCGGGAGCCCGCCACTGCCTCACGACCCCGCCCCAGGGGTCAAGCCGGAACCGGACCCGGTCGGGCAGGTCCTCGACACGGAAAGTGCTGCCCGCCGCGCGCAACCGCCGTGCTACTGCGTCGACGTGGTCACGCAACGTCAAGCCTCGGTAAGCGAGCACGAACTCCCGGAACGAGTGCTCGCCCATCTGGCGCAAGGCGTCGTCATGACGCTCCTCGCCCGACTCCTGGACTATGAAGGTCTGCAGCACCGCGACCCACTGCAGGTAGGAGTCATAGATCGCCAGTCGCTCCATATCCATCTGCGCGGTGATCCAGCCCAGCCGCGAGGTATCGCGAGATCTGACGGCCCGCTCGAGGTGGATTGACAGCGGCGTAGCCAGGAGATCGAGCTGCTCGTCAGTGAACAGCCGCTCGCTCGCGGGACCCTCAGGCTGCGTCCCGGCGGCGGCTTGCGCCGCCGCCGGGACCAGGCTGGCCAGTGAAAGCCCGGCGACGAACTCTCGGCGCGTCAATTCAGACATGCCAGTCACCCTCGCCCAACTCAATCACAGCCTGACCATCGCTTCGATGCCGTAGGTCTGCGGCGCGCCATACACCGAATAGCTCCAGATGTTGGCAATACCGAGGCCGGACGCCTGATAGGTCTCGTCGGTGATGTTCCGGCCGAAGACTGAAACCCGCCAGCGGTCGTTGTCGCTGCGGAGGTTGATGCTGGCGTTCAACAGCCCGACAGACTCGTGGACGCTGGCCTTGGTGTTGAAGATGTCGTTGTAGAACTCATCCGTGTAGGTCCAGTTTACGTTGAAACCCAGCGAGCCGACCGATGTCGGTACCTCGTAATTGGCCTCGACGTGACCTTGCACCTCCGGAACGCGCTTCATGGTCAGGACGGAGCAGTCCTCGTTGCCGTTTGTCGCGTTCCGATCGAGGTCGCAGCTGTACTCGTCGTACTCAGCGTCCAGGTAACCCAGAGAGGCACCAATCGTGAACCGATCGGTGACGATGACGCTGGCTTCGACTTCGATGCCCCAGGCTGTGCTCTCGCCGGCGTTGGTGATAACCGATTCCTGCCCGATCTGCGAGTCCGGAACCGGGATCACCGAGTCGAGCTGCAGATCCTCGTACTTGTTGTGGAAGACCGCCGTGTTCAGCCGCAAGCGCCGGTCGAACAGCTCCGTCTTCAGGCCCACCTCGATGGCATCGGCGGTCTCGGGATCGAAGGACAGCGCCGCCGTCTGGATGGAGGTGGCCTGCTCATTGAAGCCGCCGCTCTTGAAGCCCGTTGAGTACGTCACGTAGCCAAGGATCGTGTCGCTGAAACGGTGGTCCAAGCCGACCCGGAACGTCGTGTCGCTCCACGACTGCGACTCCGTGACTTCGATGACCGCGGCGTTGTCGACCGCGAGCGCGCCTGCCGCGCCGATTGGCCGCAGTCGGAAGGTTTTCTCTTCCTGCGACCAGCGCGCGCCGAGCGTCACCCGCGTGGCCTCGGTGATGTTGTAGTTGCCCTCGGCGAATACCGCATACGCGTCAACATCCTGGCTGCCGTTACCCGACAGAGCCGCGCTGCGCGTGCCGTCCGGCGACGTGATCACGGCCGAGTTGCACAGACACACCGGACCGCCGAGCAGCGCGCTGAGGGCGGTGTTGTTCTCGTAGTCCAGGTCGTTGCTCTGGTAGTACACGCCGGCGACGTAGTTGAAGCGCTCACTCCACTCCTGAGCGAAGCGGGCCTCGGCGCTCCACGTGTCGCGATAGACCGAGCGCATCACCGCATAGGCGGGAACGGTCATTCCGACGGCATCGTAATAGTAGTCGGAATCGACGCTGCGCATGCCGAGGATGGTGGTCATCTCGCCATCGGCCACACGCCAATTCGCGGTCAGGTAGGCGCCGAAAATATCTTCCACGATACCGGACCCGGTGTCCTTCTGGTCCGAAAGACCGGGGACGTGGTCCTCGACCGGGACCCACGCGATGTCGAACGGATCCCCGAGGGGCTGGTCGTTGCCGCGGCAGCACAGAACCCCGGGGACGATCAGCGCATCCTGGCCATAGAAGCCGTTCGGATCAGGGAAGCCAATGGACGTGTTGATGATCGGCGGACCGTCGCTGCGATCCTCGGAGAATTCGAAGCTGAGCAAAGCGTCGAAGTTCTCGTTGGGCGTCCAGAATAGCTTGGCACGGCCCGCCAGCAGGTCCTGCCCACCGATGTCGTCGCCGTCGAGGACGTTGTTGAAATAGCCGTCGGAGGTGAATTGCTGCACGGAAATCCGCGCGGCGAGCGTGTCTTCGATGATCGGGATGTCGACTGCGCCCATGAGATCGAGCCGGCCGTAGTTGCCTGCCCGCAGCTTGGCCTCGGCGCCGAATTCGCCCGAAGGCTTCTTGGTCGAAACGAGGATGACGCCGCCAATCGTGTTCTTTCCAAAGAGCGTGCCCTGCGGGCCGCGCAGTATCTGCACCTGCTCAATGTCGAAGACGTCGAGGAGGGCCGCCTGATAGTGGCCCAGGTAGAACCCGTCGAGCGCCACCGACACCGCCGGATCGAACGTGGAGGGAATGTCGCCGGTCGACACGCCACGGATGGCGATTGCCGCGGCATTGAACCCCGGGACGACGCTGATCTGGACGTTCGGCGCGAAGCCGCTCAGGTCGCGCAGGTCCTGCGCAAACGACTGCTCGATCTGCGCCTCGCCCAGCGCCGTGATCGCCACCGGAACTTCCTGCAGGCTTTCCTTGATCTGGCGGGCCGTCACGGTGATCTCGGACAGACCTACCGCCTCGCGGCTCGGCGCTTCGTCCGCATGGCCCACCGCCGCGACGCCGAGAATCGAGGAAACCGCGACCGCAAGTTTGGCGGACGCGGCAAGAGTGTACGGACGCTGGATCTTCAAGGTAGCTCCCCCGTTGCCCCGCAGGGCGTGACTTCCAACAGCGGCCGACGCCTTGCGCCGGTCCGCAAACTCGTTAAAGATTTAACGAAGCGCCGGGCCGTGTCAAGCAATCAACACGCTCTCATTGTGCGGCGCAAAATACCGCCTGTTCAGGCAGGCACGAGGTCAGGCCCGGCAAGATCACGGAAGGAGCAGTCACCTTGGCTGAAAGACCCCGGCGAATGGACGCCACTTTCGAGGCGGCTCGACCTGAGCTGCCGCCGGAGCTGCAACTCGGATATTCGGTCGCACGGCTTGCGCGACTGGTGGCGCACAGCCATACGGCGCGTCTCGGCCAACTCCTCGGCCTGGGGCTCGCGGAGTGGCGGCTACTGCTGATGCTGAACCGGGAACGGCAGACACGCTTCGACGCCGCCGCGGAAGCAAGCCTGATCGAGAAGAGTCAGGCCTCCATCGCCGCCCGCAATCTCGAGCGGCGCGGCCTGATTCGGCGCGCTCCGGACTCCCGCGATGGCCGCCGCGTCTGGTTCAAGCGTACGGCGGAAGGCGATCGGCTCGTCAACAGCTACCTTGCCGAGACGGCCGCGTCGAGTCGCGCTCTCTGGGGACAGCTGACCGAGGCCCAGCAGGCCACGATGCTGAAGTGGCTGGCGCGATTGATTGCCGCCGCCGAACGGCAGGAAACGTCACCGCCGCCAGCGAGTCAGCAGGCGAGGAAGCGCCGCGTCGACTGAGCGCCGTGCCGGCTTCCGTTCAAGGGGCCAGTCCAGTACGCTGAATTTGCGATTGCCTGCAGATCGAACGATTAACCGAGGGGGAACATCATGATCCGATTCCGATGGGGCGCGCGGCTGCGCGCGCTCACTGCCAGCGCTGCGGCCGTCATCCTGGCAGGTGCCGCCGCCGGCGCACACGCCAGCGGCCCGGTCACGACCACGAAGCTCGACATCGTCCCGGGTCCGCCGGAAACGCGCTCGACGCCGTTCCTGGCGTGGTACCAGGACCTATCTCAGGTCGGTTACGTCGAGGAGGAATTCCTCGTCGCCGGCACGGCGAACGTCTACGGCTACGTGGACAACGCCGCGCAGCGGCCTGAAGTTGCCGTCATTACGCCGGGAGTGCCCTATGTCACCCGCATCCTGGTGCGCCGGCCGATCGACCCGGTCAAGTTCAACGGCACGGTGTTCGTCGACGTCCTGAACGCCACGGCCGGCTGGGATGGCGACGCCATCTGGTACGGCACTTACGATTACATGATCCGCACCGGCGCGATCTGGGTCGGCGTGTCCACCAAGCCCGTCACCGTTAATTTCATGCGCGACAGCTGGGGCCGCGCACCGTGGCCGACACGCAACGCCAGCCGCTACGCCACGTTGTCCATGCCGGCCTTCGGCCAAGTGTGGGACATGATGACCGACGTCGGCACGCTGCTGAAGTCGCCGGGCAACGCGCACAACCCGCTCGCAGGCTTCGACGTCGAGCGCCTGATCATGGTTGGCTACTCGCAGTCGGCCGCCTATCAGGTGACCTACGCCAACTCCTTCCACGAGCGCACGCGGCTGCCGAACGGCACGCCGGTGTACGACGGCTACTACATCTCTGCGGGCGGCGCGCGCGCCAAGGACGTCACCGGCGCCTCGGCGGCCACCGAGAACCTGCCGGCCGGCGACCTGCGCAACTTCATCCAGGTCGACGCGCCGGTGATCCGCTTCCAGACGCAGACGGAAGTGGTGAACTTCCCGTCCTATACCGTTCGCCAGAGCGAGGCGCAGTACCCGTGGCTGCGCACCTACGAGACCGCCGGCGGCTCGCACGTCGACACCTGGCGCGACGTCGAGGGCGGCAAGGCGCTGACGCGTGACCTCGGCCTGCCGCCCAGCTTCTGCCCCGCGCCGATCAACCCGATCAACCCGCTGCGCACCGGGCACTTCGAGTCCGCGGCGATGGAGAACCTCCTCCGCTGGATCCGGTCCGGCGTGCGGCCGCCGCCGAGCCAGTTCATGGCGCTGACGGCGACATCGTCCGGCGCCGTGGCGCTCGCGCGCGATGCCGACGGCAACGTCATCGGTGGCGTGCGTCCGCCGCAGCTGCGCACGCCGACGGGCGCGTACCTCGAGTCGAACAGCGGCCCCGGCTTCTGCGGGCTCTACGGTGGCTTCGCGCCTTTCTCCGCCGAACGGCTCGACGAGCTCTACCGCAACCGCGGGGCGTACGTGTCGAGCTTCGTGCGCGGCGTGGCGCGCGCGGTGCAGGAAGGCTACCTGCTGAACGCGGATGCCGAGCAGATCCGCAAGGAAATGATCGGGCAGTAGGTCCTCGGCCAGGCGGTCCGAGGTTCAACCTGGCGGGCGGCAGCGAAAGCTGCCGCCCGCTTTTGTATGCGCGTCTCTTCCCGTGCCGCGCAGCTCGACCAACGGCGCGGGGTCGACTCGCCGCAGTAGAGAGCCTCACCTCGGCCTTGTCAGGACTGCTTGACACTGCGCGCTGCACAGCGACGCGACAGCCTGTTTCGCGGCCCGCTTTGAATCCCGGGCGCCTCCCTGCCCGAATAGACGCCGGTACGACAATTCCACGGGTCACCGTCCGGCGGCGTGATCCACACACCATCTGACGGGAGAGCAATCCAATGAACGAGTCGAATCTGCGCGTGAAGGAGCGACTGGGCCTGTGGGTGATCGTGACCATGAGCTTGGCGCCCCTGATTCCCTACGCCTTCACGGGCTGAAGCCCGGCGCGACTTCGAGACGACGAGGCGGCGCAAGCCGCCTCGTTCGTTTTCGGGGTCAAATCGTCGATCCTGGCTGAAGGCGCACACGCCCTCGCGCGACCATTCGGCCGGCCTCGCGCCTCGCGCTTGGCTCGTCGCCTCAGCGCGCCCACAATGCCGCCATGACCACCCGCAAGCGTGTCGAACCCGACGCGGCCCGCCTCGACCGCGTCGTCGCCGAGGCGCGACGCGCACGCGACGAGCGCGAGCGCGGCTACCGTGCGCAGGCGCTGAAGCTGTATCCCTGGATCTGCGGCCGCTGCGCGCGCGAGTTCGATCACGCCAACGTCCGCGAGCTCACGGTCCACCACAGGGACCACAACCACGACAACAACCCGCCCGACGGCAGCAACTGGGAGCTGCTCTGCCTCTACTGCCACGACAACGAGCACCAACGCCAGCTCGACCCGGGCGTTCCGGTGGACGGCGGCGAGTCCTCGGGGGGCGCCACCCACTCGCCCTTCGCCGACCTCGCCGCGCTGCTCAAGCGCAGGGATTGAACGCCGCCGCCCGGCGCGCTCCTGCGAGCGTCACGCACCCTGTCCGGCATTTCGATGCCGGCGCTCCACGCGGCGGCCCCCTGACGGCGCTCCCCGGGAACTTCGATCGTGCGGCGCGTTCGAACTCTCCGCCCGGTGGCAAACTGTTGCCGCAGATCCAGCCGCCGCCGATCACCCCAGGGAGCCTTCCGATGCCGAAGCCGACGCTCGTATTCGCCGCCCTGCTGATCGCCCTCGGCGTCGGCGCGTTCCTCCTTTCAGGCAGCCGGACGGCGCTGCTGCCGGCCTACGCCGGCCTCGTGCTCG
The DNA here is from genome assembly GCA_025458865.1 of Steroidobacteraceae bacterium. Lineage (GTDB taxonomy): Bacteria > Pseudomonadota > Gammaproteobacteria > Steroidobacterales > Steroidobacteraceae > SG8-30. The sequence continues at coordinate 41,922 of JALORP010000012.1, forward strand.
CGATCCTCGCCGGCCTCGCGCTCGCCTTCGATGGCGGGCGGCGGCACCTGATGCACGTCGCCGCCGTCGTCGCGCTGCTCGGCGCGCTGGCCCCGGCCGCGACGCTCGGCATTCGGGCGGCGCAGATGAGCCCGCTCGCGCTGACGGTCAACGTCGGCATGCTCGCGCTCTGCGGCGGGCTGCTCGCACTGATGGTGCGGTCGTTCGTCGCCGCACGCCGGTCGAGCTGACGCCGCGGGCAACCTCGTTGGCATCGACAACGCGAGCCGGAAGGTCGCGTCGCCGCGGCTCGTGCTGAACCGCCTGCCCGGCCGTGGAGTTGGCCTCCGCGAACCGGTCCTTCCGGGCCTCACGCGGCACCGTTCATACTGGCGCACCCTCCTGCGAGCAATCACGATGCCCTGGCGCCCATCGACCTTCTACCGCTTCCCGCTGCGTTGTCTGACTGCATTGGCTGCACTGGTCCCGGCGACCGCGTCAGTCGCCGACAGCGTGGCGGCGTCGCCGACGCTGACCGTCGAACTGGGGGCTGCCTGGCAGGCTCGCAACACCGCGCAGGTGTCGAACGAACCGCCGAACACGCGCTTCAAGATCGACGAGCTCACGGGCGACGGTCCGTTCCCTGCAGGACGCGTCGCGCTGGACTGGCCTCTGAGCGACAGGCACCGCCTGAGATTTCTCGTTGCCCCCTTGCAGGTGGACGACACCGGCACCGCCTCCCAGTCCATCGTGTTCAAGGACACCGCATTCGCGCCCGGCCCGATTGACGTGAAGTATCGCTTCGACTCCTACAGGGCCAGCTACCGCTACGTCTTCCGCGACGACGAGCGGTGGACGCTGTCCGTTGGCGCCACGCTGAATGTCCGCGATGCGGAGATTCGCCTGCAGCAGGGCACGCTCGAGCGGGTGGAGAAGAACACCGGCGTCGTGCCACTGTTGGCGTTCGAAGGGCAGTGGCGCTTTGCGCCCGGCTGGTTCGGCCTGCTGGACTTCGAGGGCCTCGCCGCGCCGCAAGGTCGCGCAATCGACGCCGCGCTGAAGCTCGGTTACGACGTCACGCCGAACATCGCCATTACGGCCGGCTACCGCTTCCTCGACGGCGGTGCCGATAACGACGATTTGTACACTTTCGCCCGCTTCGACTCCGCGGTGCTCGGACTGACGTGGCAGTTCAGGTAGACAGCCAGAGTCGCATGGCGGCGAGGATCACGCCGACTCCGGCGACGAGGCCGGAGCCGAGCCAGCCGATGATGGACAGGCGCATGGTCTCCATGTCCTTGCGGACCAGCGCGATCTCGCTGCTGTTCTCCTTGCGCACCAGGGCAAGCTCACTGCCAAACTCCTTGCGCATGGCCGCAAACTCGCTGGCGAACTCCTTGCGCACGAGGGCCAACTCGCTGCCAAACTCCTTGCGCAGGCCGTCGAATCCTCTGTCCATGTCGGCACGCACGGCCTTCAATCCAGCTGCCATCTCTGCCCGTAGCGCGCCCTGGTCCTTCTCCATGCTCGCTCGCAGCGAGCCCAGCTCAATCCGCAGCGAGCCGATGTCCTTGCCCACCTCCGTCCGCAGGCCGCCAATGTCCCGCGACAGGAGCTCGTAGCGATTCTCCACCTCCTGGCGGATCAGCAGCAGATCCTGCTTCGTCGCAAGCGTCGTGCCCATGTCCCGCTCCATCGCATCGACGACCGCCCGCGCCTTGTCGGACGGGACGTTTATGCTCACCAACGCATCATACAGCGAGTAAAGATATTCCATGGAGACGCCCTCCGTGGCGCACTGCGGGAACGACTCTAGTCCCATCGGGCGGCTGCCGAAGGGCGGATATCGGCCCGGAACGCATAAATTCGGCAACTGACGGCGCAACCACCCTGCTCTTCCAGGCGACAGGGGACTCGGGTCACTCCACCATCGCCCCGAACGCCCGCTCGATGTCGCACTTGAGCTGCGCCGCGAGGCTCTCGAAGGTCGCGAACTCAGCATCCTCCGGGGCACGCAGTAGATGCAGCGCGTCTGCGAGTCCGAGCCCCTTGCCTGTCGCGTCAAGGGCCGCGGCGACGGCGACCGAATCCTCAACGCGAACATGGGGCAAGAGCGCTGTCGAGTCCGCCGCACGGCCGTTCAGGTATCCTCGACCCCGTATGAACCCAACGTCCTCCGCGACCCCTCCCGCCCGCAACGTCCTCGGTACCGAGCTCGTCCCCTGCTCGACCGACCCCCTGACGGGGTTCTACCGCGACGGCTGCTGCAACACCGGACCGCAGGACCTCGGCCTGCATATCGTGTGCGCCCGCGTCACCCGGGAGTTCCTGGAGTTCTCGCTGCGCCGCGGCAACGACCTCGTCACGGCCCGGCCGGAGTTCGGCTTCCCCGGACTCAAGCCCGGCGACCGCTGGTGCCTGTGCGCGCTGCGCTGGAAGGAAGCCCACGAGGCCGGCGTCGGTCCGCCCGTGGTCCTCGAGAGCACCCACGAGGCCGCGCTCGAACTGCTCACGCTGGATCAGCTCAAGTCCTGCGCCTACGCGCACTGATCGGGTCTGCCAGGCCTGCGAAGGTTGTAACGGCCGCGTGCGAACTGTTGCTATCGCGTGATCCTGCGCCTGGCGCCTCCCACCGTCCGCACCGAACCATCGCTGCAGCCCGAGCATCGCAAGTACGCCGCTGCGGCTACTCCGACACACCCTGGACCGCTGCGTCAACGGCCGGACGGGATTGCCCGGGCCACCGTGGTGCAGCTCCCTTGCGGGACTCGGGCGGCTGCCCTATCCTGCATCGCAAATGCATTGCATCCACGGCGCCATCCCATGAAGACCAGCACCCTACCGGCCCTGCGCGTCGCCCCCGAGCTGCGGGCCGAGGCCGAGGCGGTTCTCGCGCCGGGCGAGACCCTCTCGTCCTTCGTGCACGACGCCGTGGCGCGCAGCATCGAGTTCCGCAAGGCTCAGCAGGAATTCGTGGCACGCGGCCTCGCGAGCGCTGACAAGGCCCGACGTTCGGGACGCTACGTCTCCAGCCAGGCCTCCCTCAAGGCGCTGAAGCGCCAGCTGGTCCGCGCCAGGTCGGCGCTCGAGGAGTGAGGCGCTACCGGATCCGCCTGACGCCCGAGGCCCAGGCGGACCTCGAACGGTTGCAGGCGTGGCTCATTGAGCGGGATCTCCCGGCCGCGGAACGCGCCATTGAAGCCATCGAGGCCGGCTTCGGCCTGCTCGCCCACTCGCCCTTCTCGTGCCGCAAGGCTTGGCCCGGCGATCGCCCGCTGCTCCGCGAGCTCGTCATCCCGTTCGGTCACGCCGGCTACGTGGCGCTGTTCGAGATCGACGACGCCCGCACGGTGACGATCCTCGCTGTCCGCCATCAGCGCGAAGAGGACTACCTCTAGCCAGGCTTCGGCATCATCGCGCCGATCCTGCACCCATCGCGCCGGCATCGCGATAGATGCCGATGGCCGAGGTGAGGGAGATCGTCGACACCGTGCGGGCCGTCTGCGCCGTGAAACCCGTAACCATCGAGACCCACGACCGGGCCCTGGCCCAGGAGCCAAAGCGCGGATCTAGTCGCTGCGCTGGCGGCACTGCAGACAACGCTCTCGGCATTCTTCGCCACACGACCCCTCGAGGCGTCGCGGCACGACGCGGGTCCGCGCTCGCGGGCGTCTGCCCGACTCCCCCCCTGCACGATTCGCCGCCGCTCCGAGTACCTGCCCGCTACACCCATCCCCGCCGCCACCGGGCGGCGTCGGTGAGCTCCCGCCATGCAATGATCCTCGCGCGCCTGGAGTGCACCGCCTCGATCTCCACCGACACCACGGGCGAGCCCGGCGGTTCCGGCTCGATGACCTTGGTGACCAGGAAGTGCTTCTCCTTGTTCCGCGGCGCGACCGCCGTCCACTTCGTGTGGAGCAGTTTCTTCGGGCTCAATGCATTCGATGCTGCGCGCGTCATCAGGATCCCCCGCGCCGAACCTGCGGCACCGGCCGCTCCGCTTCCCGCCCGCCACCAACCGAGAGCTCTCCTAGGTCAGCGCCGCGAGCTCCTCCGGCGTGACGTCCTCGAGGGCGTCCGGAAGCCCCAGCGCGATCCGCCGCAGATCGTCGCCATCGGGCGGACGTCGAGCTAAAGTACCCATCTGATGATTTTCCCTCGGGGCAACCGGATGATGGTATCCCGGGAGCAAGTGGTCACCATGGAATGGCCAGACGACCTCGGCCTTTCTTCTCCCTCCACCATGCAAGGAGCTTCACGATGAGCGACACCACACTGGCCGGTAAGGCCCTGCACGACCACCGCGAGCATCTCCACCATGAGCAGGATCACCTGCAATGGAGTGCCGACCACATGCGTGCGCTGGCGATACTGCGTCGAGTCGAGGCGCACCTGTACGTACACGAGGCGGAGATCGCCGCCCACCGCGCCGAGATCGCCCGTCACGAGGAGACGCTGGCGCACGGCGCAGCCCACACTCCGGCGCCGACGGCCGGCGAGCACAGTACGGCGACCGAGCAGCACGCCAGCAGCGGCACAAACCACGCAAGACTGATGTCTGCCATTTTTGCCTTGGGCGAATTGCTCTGACAGCCTTTCACACACCGCCCAATCCACAGATCGGAAACGCTCGCGCGCTGGAAGGCGACCGGCGCCGGCTGGCAGACCCGCATGGCGGAGGTGCTGGACAAGGTGGTCGCAGACGAACGCTGAATCAGGTGCCGTCGCGGCCGTAAGCGCCCTGCCCGCTGCCCAATGCAGGCCCCGCCCGGACGCGCCGCAGCGCCGATACCGCGGCCTACAGCCAGAGTCGCAGTACGCTGAGGATCACGGAGACGGTTACGCCGACGCCAACCGCCAGCATCGAGCCGAGGCGGAGGGTCATGGACAGATGCAGGGCCTCCATGTCCTTATGCATCAAGGCGAACTCTTTCTCCATGTCCTTGCGCAGGCCATCCACGTCCCGGCTGAGCAGGCTGGAGCGGTTCTCGATTTCCTGGCGGATCAGCAGCAGATCCTGCTTGGTCGCGAGCGTCGTGCCCATGTCCCGCTCCATGGCATCCACCACGGCCCGTGCCTTGTCGGAAGGCACGTGGATGCTGACCAGCGCATCATACAGCGAGTACAGATAGTCCACCGCGACGCCCTCCGTGGCGCGAGTCCGGTGTCATCGTAACCGGGCCGCCGGCCCGGAAACCGGCCGATATCCGCCCGGAACGACGAGATTCGGCCCCCGAACCGGATCTCACCCCAGTCCTAGCCTTCGGACCGAGTTGCTGCCGCCTCAGGGCGCGCACTCGACCGACTTTCCGGTGTGGCGACGGGCATCGCGGCGCAGCCGCTTCAGCCGGCATCCATGACAGATCGCGCATCGAGAAACGCGTCGAAGACCCCAAAGTGCGCCAGGTCCGGCGGCAGCCCCAGCTGCGCATGCAGCAAGCGTAACAGTAGCTCACCACATCACCCCTCGAGCAGCCCGGCGGTTCCGCACGCATGCCTCGACTGCTCTTTACTCCACCACCGGATAGCAGGCATCCCCCCACAGCGTCCCGGGGTTGTCCAGCATCACCTCGATCACGAGCGGCACGAGCTTGCCCATGAAGCCGACGCAGTCGCGGACCTGGTCGCGGTTGATCGAGCTGCCCCAGGTCGCGCCGCCGTGGATGAGCTGGTTCCGGAGCGTGTCCTGCTCCGTGAGCCGGTACTTCGGATCGATCTCGGTCGCGTACGCCGCGTTGAAGGCGATCCAGAGGAAGATGAAGCGGCCATCCGGGTCGTCCGCCTGCTCCGCACGGTTCAGCCAGCTGAGCGCCCGGTGCACGCGGAGCGCGAGGTTGGGATGGTGGTCGTCGCGCTCGGCGCGCTGGCGGGCCTTGAGGAGTTCGTAGCTCGACACGGCGTCCTACAGCCAGAGCCCATTCGGAGGGCGCGTGGATGCTGATCGGAGCATCATACCTCCCCGCCGCCGAACAGCACCGCCAGCGCCGATCCGCCCGACCGCGAGCGACAGCTCCTCCTGCAACTCGCCGTCGAGTACGGCAGGCGGGGCAGCATGGGTCACTCCCTGAGGACGTCGGCTCCCGTGCGGAGCCTGCGTGATCAGCCTAGGGAGTGCAGTGGGTCAGGGCGTGGCCTGTACGGGCGTCCAGAGCGGGCCCGGAGTCCGAGTCCCAGGTCTTTTGGCGCACGGCCGCGTCGCGCGACGGTGCCTCGACGGCGCGGGCTACAGCCAGAGCCGCAGAACGCCGAGGATCACGGAGACGGATAAGCCGACGCCGACGGCCAGCATCGAGCCGAGCCGCAGCGTCATCGAAAGACGCAGCGCCTCCTGTTCCCTGGCGAAGTCGCTGCGCAGAACCTGCTGGTCTTTCGCAGCTTCGCTGCGCAGCGCGCCGATCTCCTTGGCCATCTCGGCTCGAAGGCTGCCGATCTCCTTCGCCATCTCGGCTCGAAGGCTGCCGAAATCCTTGGCCATGTCAGCTCGCAAGCTGCCTATCTCCCGAGACAACAGCTCGTAGCGGTTCTCGATTTCCTGCCGGAGCTCGGTGCGCATGCCAGCCAGCTGGTGTTCCAGCAGCTTCAGGTCCTGCTTGGTCGCGAGCGTCGTGCCCATGTCCCGCTCCATGGCATCCACCACCGCCCGTGCCTTCTCGGACGGGACGTTGATGCTGACGAGCGCATCATACAGCGAGTACAGGTAGTCCACCGCGACGGGTTCCCCGTCTCGCCCGGCCACAGCCTGGTCATCCCGAAGCGGCACGTGTCCTCCTTCTTCGAGGTCACCGACGACGAGCGCCACGACCTGCTGTCGCTGCCGACCCGTGACATCGCCGACACGTTCGCGGAGCTGTACTGTCGGCAGGGCGCGGACCCGCTCCCCGTCTTTGACACATCTCATACGATGTCATATCTTATAAAGCATGCGGGTTGTTCTCGACACGTCGGTGCTCGTGGCCGGCTTGCGTAGCCGGCTCGGCGCGAGCAACCGCCTGCTCGAGCGGGTGGCGATGGGCGACTGCCGGCCGCTGGTGACGACCGCCGTGTTCTTCGAATACGAGGATGTCCTGCGCCGTCCCGAGCACCGGCTCGCCACCGGCATGGACGAAGGCGACGTGGCGGGATTTCTGGCCGCTTTGGCCAGCGCATCAGAACCCGTCGAGGTTCATTTCCGCTGGCGGCCGCAGCTGCCGGATCCAGCGGACGAGTTGATCCTCGAGGCCGCTGTCAATGGTCGGGCAGAGGCGATCGTCACGCACAATGTCCGTGATTTCGAGGCCGCGGCAGAGTCCTTCGGACTGCGAATCCTGACGCCTGCACAGGCCCTGCTGGAGCTGAAACGATGAGCAAGAGCGCCTATCCCCTCAAGCTGCCGACGTCGGTCAAGAATGCCGCGGCCGAGCTGGCCCGCCTCGATGGCGTGTCGTTGAATCAGTTCATCGCCGCAGCCGTAGCCGAGAAAGTCGGCACGATCCGCACCGCGCGCGAGTTCCTGCACGAGCGCGCCGGCAAGGCGCGGCCGAAGGACATGCTCAGGTACCTTAAACGCGCCCCGAAGGTAGCACCCGAGCCGGGGGACGAGCGGTAGCAAACACCGCCGCTGGAGGACTGGGCCGCGCGCCTGCGCCGCGGCACCCTCGAGCAGGCGCGTGCCGATGGTGATTGCACCAACGGCACGCCGCCACGACGTTCGTCCGCGAGTCTCTCCCGCCGTCCTGCCGCGGTAGCAGATGCTCGGCCGTGCATTGCAGCCATTTGGCAAGAGACGCGGACAGGCCGTACCGACGTGCGAAGGTCAGGCCATCCTCCGTCCACATAAGCACGCGGCAATAGAAGCAACGGCCGCCTTGCGCCTCGAAGGCCTGAAGCCGGATACGCGGGATTCTCTTAGACATAATCGGTTCCTCCGGTGGGTTGGGAAGTCCCGACTGGCCCCAGAGAGGGAACTATCGGGCACCCAGCGGTCAGGAACCGACAAGGCGACGGCGGCGGTCCCAAGGGGACATCGCGTCGACGTCATCCATATCGCAGGACCCGATCGCGCGTCCAGCGCAGTTGCCTCACCGGCCAAATCCAACTTTCGAACCGGCGCCGGCTGGCAGACTCGCAAGGCATGGGCGCTGGACAAGGTGGTGCTTGCTCGCCGCATCACCCGAGCTTCCTCCCGCCCGTGCACATGCCCCCTTGGCGGCAAGCCCGCCCCTCCCCCGCTAGACTGGCCTCCAGCCGGTCTCCCGGGAGCTGCCGTGACATCGCCCTGTCCCTTCTGCGCCCTCCCCGCCGGGCGCATCATCCACGCGAGGGAATCCGCGGTCGTCATCCGCGACGGGTTCCCCGTCTCTCCCGGCCACAGCCTGGTCATCCCGAAGCGGCACGTGTCGTCCTTCTTCGAGGTCACCGACGACGAGCGCAACGACCTGCTGTCGCTGCTCGCCGAGGCGCGTGACGACCTCGAGCGGCAGTTCCGCCCCGCCGGCTACAACATCGGCATCAACGACGGCGCCGCCGCCGGGCAGACGGTGCCGCACCTGCACATCCACCTGATCCCCCGCTACGCGGGCGATCGCGACGACCCGCGGGGCGGGGTTCGCTGGGTGCTGCCGGACAAGGCCGCGTACTGGAAGAAGGACTGACGGTGGGCAAGGTCGGGGACTCCGGCGCGCCGCCACCCTACCTGCCGGGCCTGACCTCGCGCCCACCGCCCGAGGACCAGGTCCGCTTCATCGCGAACATCGAGCGGATCCTGTCGGAGGGCTCGTTCGTCGCGACGTACAAGTACGCCCTGCTGGTCGCGCTCGTCGAGCTGGCGATCGAACGCGGCGACGACTCCAACCGCGAACTGACGCTGCCGATCCGCGACATCGCCGACAAGTTCGCGGAGCTGTACTGGCGACAGGCCAGGCCCTACGTAGCGGCCGACGCTTCCTATGCAGAGCTGGTTTTGCATCAAAACAAAGGCAAGCAGGCCTCCGCAATTACGAAACTCTCCAAGCTGCAGGCCGAGATGACGGGGCATCGGGCAACCCTCGCAGAGGCACGGCGTTCGCCTGACTGGAGACAACTAGGGATTCTCTGATTTATTGCCCGGCATCGTACACTTGGTTGACGAGGGCGGGAGCAAGGCAGAGCGATGCGACCGAAGCAGCAGACACTGGCGGCG